>JADFIH010000144.1 GCA_022566715.1 Pseudomonadota bacterium
GGTTTGCCACGGCCCATTTTGTAGGTTTTGCGCAGGCCCTTGAGCTCGATCGCCGGTTCCACCGCGGCCCGGCCCCCGGCGTGCGGACCTTGCGGCTTGGCGGCCGTCGTGGAGTCGGTGGTGGGGCGGCCGCCCCCTGGCGGCCCGGCCCCGTCATGGTCGGTCGTCAACATTTGGTCCCGGTCCGCGGCCCTAAGGGGCGCTGGGGTTCGTCGGCTCGATGGGTCAGGTAAGATGTGGGTGGTGAACCCGGCGCGCCAAGGGGTATCATCGCGCGCCCGCGCCGGTCAACCGGCGTCGCCCAACCACCACGCAGGACCGCAATCTCATGGAGCCCCCCGAAACCATCTATGTCGAGGACACCACGGTCGGCTGCGACGGCGGCGGCGGCGCGCAGGGCCATCCCAAGGTCTTTCTCAATTTGGCCGAAAAGGGGTCCATCGACTGTCCCTATTGCGGCCAGCGTTTTGCCGCGCGGGCGGCGGGCGATGACGGCAATGCCGGGAATGGGGGCGGCTAAAGAGTGCGGCCCGATCCGCCCCGTGGCATAGTGGGCCCGTGCCGGCCGAGAAAAAAACCAAAGCGAAAATAGCCGAGTCTAGGCCCCTGGCCGCTGCGGTGGCGACCGCCCGCAAGCCGGCCAAAGGCAATGCGGCCCGCAGCCGCGTCTTTCTGATCGACGGCTCGGGTTACATCTTCCGCGCCTATCACGCCCTGCCCTCCTTGACGCGGAAACGCGACGGCCTGCCGGTTGGCGCCGTCATCGGTTTCTGCAACATGCTCTACAAGCTGCTGGAGGAAACGTTCGTATCGGGCGGCGGCACCCACATCGCCGTCATCTTCGATGCCGGGCGCATCACCTTCCGCAACGACATCTACAAGGACTACAAGGCGCACCGGCCCGAGGCGCCGGAGGACCTGGTCCCCCAGTTCGGCCTGATCCGCGATGCGACGCGCGCCTTCAACGTGGCCTGCGTCGAACGCCAAGGCTTCGAGGCCGACGACCTGATCGCGACCTACGCGCGTCTTGCCGAAGCCGAGGGCGCCGAGGTCGTCATCGTCTCCTCCGACAAGGATCTGATGCAGCTCGTGCGCGGCGGCGTGACCATGCTGGACCCGATCAAGAACCGGCCCATCGGCCCGGACGAGGTCCGCGAGAAGTTCGGCGTCGGGCCCGACAAGGTGGTCGAGGTGCAGGCCCTGTGCGGCGATGCGACCGACAACGTGCCGGGCGTCCCCGGCATCGGGGTCAAGACGGCGGCGCAATTGATCAACGAGTACGGCGATCTCGAAACCCTGCTCGCGCGCGCCGGTGAGATCAAGCAGCCCAAGCGGCGTGAAAGCCTGATCGAAAACGCGGACCTCGCGCGCGTCAGCCGCGAACTCGTCCTGCTGCGCGACGACGTGGAGGTGGACGAGAGCGTGCAGGATTTCGTCCACCGCCCGCCCGAGCCCGAGGCGTTGCTCGCCTTTCTCGACGACATGGAGTTCGGGCGTTTGGCGGCGCGGATTCGCGCGCGGCTCGAGGGCGACGCCGGTTCGCCGGTCGAACCCCAGGCCGCCGCAACGGGCGCCGCCGCCTATCGGGCCGTGCAGACCGTGGACGAGCTCAAGAGTTGGGCAGATCTGGCGCTCGCCCGCGGCGCCGTCGCCCTGCAGGTGCAGACGTCGGCGCCCGGGGGACACGACCTCGTGGGGTTTGCGCTCGCGCTCGATGCGGGCCGCGCCTGCTACGTGCCGCTGGCGCATGAGGGCGAGGCCGCACAGGCCGACCTCGGGCTGGACGGCGGGGACGCAAACGCCGCCAAGGCGCCCAAGCAAATTCCACGCGGCGAGGCGCTCGCCATCGTCAAGCCGATGCTGGAGCACCCGGGAGTCCTCAAGATCGGCCACGACATCAAGGCCGCCATGCTGGTCTTCGGCCGTCTTGGCATCGACCTTGCGCCCATCGAGGATGCGATGCTGTTGTCCTACGGCCTGGAAGCGGGCGTGCACGGGCACGGCCTCGCCGATCTCGCCAAGCTGTGGCTCGACCACGACGTCACGCCCTACAAGGAATTGACCGGGAGCGGCAAATCGCAAATCACCTTCGGCCGAGTACCGCTCGATAAGGCAACGTCCTACGTGGCGGAAGCCGCCGATCTCGCACTTCAACTTCAGAGGGTGTTGAAGCCGCGCCTGGTGCGGGCTCACCTCGTCTCGATTTACGAGACGATGGACCGCCCGCTGGTGCCGGTCCTGGCGGCCATGGAAGCCGCCGGCATCCGCGCCGATCCCGCCGTGCTGCATGAGTTGTCGAACGGCTTCGCCGCGCGCATCGCCGCCTTGGAGGCCGATATCCATAGGCTCGCGGGGCGCGAGTTCAACGTGGGCTCGCCCAAGCAACTTGGCGAGATTCTCTTCGAGGACATGGGGCTCCGGGGCGGCCGCAAGACCAAGACGGGGGCCTATGGGACGGGCGCGGACATTCTCGAATCCCTGGCCGCCGAAGGGCACGAGTTGCCCGAGCGCGTGCTCGACTGGCGCCAACTCTCCAAGCTCAAGAACACCTACACCGATACCCTGCCCGGCAACATCGATCCGGAAACGGGCCGCATCCATACGTCCTATGCGATGGCCGTGGCGCCGACGGGGCGCTTGTCGTCGAACGACCCCAACCTTCAGAACATCCCCATCCGCACGGAGGAGGGGCGCAAGATCCGGCGCGCTTTCGTGCCGGCGCCCGGCTGCAAGCTGCTGAGCGCCGATTACTCGCAGATCGAGCTGCGGCTCTTGGCGGACATCGCCAACATCGAAACCCTGCGCGAAGCCTTTCGCGGCGGGGTCGACATTCACGCCCTGACCGCCAGCGAGGTCTTCGGCGTGCCCGTCGAGGGCATGGACCCGATGGTGCGCCGCCGCGCCAAGGCCATCAACTTCGGCATCATCTACGGCATCAGCCCCTTTGGTCTCGCGCGGCAGCTCGGCATTCCGCAGGGCCAGGCGAAGGACTACATCGCCGCCTATTTCGAACGCTATCCCGGCATCCGCGATTACATGGACTCAACCAAGGCGTTCTGCCGTGCGCACGGTTATGTCGAGACCATCTACCGCCGCCGCGTCCACCTGCCCGGCATCAACGACAAGAACCCGGCGCACCGCGCCTTTTCCGAGCGCGCCTCGATCAACGCACCATTACAAGGTTCGGCCGCCGACATCATCAAGCGCGCCATGATCCGCATGCCTGACGCGCTGGCCAACGCGAAACTCAGCGCCCGCATGCTGTTGCAGGTGCACGACGAACTGGTCTTCGAGGTGCCGGACGACGAGGTCGAGGAAACCTCAGCCGTTGCCAAGAAGGTGATGGAAGGGGCTGCGCACCTCGCCGTGCCCATCACCGTCGACACCGGCGCGGGCGACAACTGGGACGAAGCGCATTAGGTTTGGCTATATTATTTTTGGAAACTTCCCAGGCGCTTGCTTCCATCCGACGGAAAACCCCGCGTTCGTTGGGTGCCTTTCTGCGTGCTTCATTATGTCGGGCCACCAACGAAACAGTCGCCACGCCTGCTCCCAAAAATTTGCCTCGGTCCATCCCTTCGTGAAGACGAACAGGGTCAGGCCAGAGTCTTTCCAGGCTTTCCGTTCGTGCGGCTTTTTTTGGATTTGAGTATCTCCTGAGATAATTATCCAAGACCCTTCCGACCCCAGGGCTCCAATCCATTCGGTATCAGGGGTAGCGCCATCGAATTTGTCTCTAAGATGGACAACTTCGACATTTTCGGTCTCGCAAACCAAGTGCAATGCCTTCGACAACTGTTTGGACATGCAGTTGTCGAAGAAGAACCTCACGCGGCGAGTTCTTCCTCAAATTCGATCGCGTCATTCACGGCGCGTTCATCAACATCGAACAAAATCGCGACGCGTTCGACTGAATGCTCTGCGCTGTATGCATCCGCTAGAATTTGCGCCTGCACGCCAGACTCGTTGTCGATTGGTTGTCCAAATGAACGCTCTGGGTCCAAGATGATCCGTTTGTTGGGCCCCATAGGCCACCATCGGACGATTTCGTCGCCCTCCGAAAACTCCAGCCCCTCGTACAAACTAGGTTCAACGATTTTTGGAAACGCAAACTGATCTCGCACGAGATCAAGAAGTTTCCGGTGTCCCGAAACTTCGGTAAAGTCCGCAAAAATTCGCTTTCCATCAGTCCGAAACGTTCTAGAAGAAAACGGATGATCGGTTTCCAGGAACTCCATGGCTTTTTGGGCCGCGAGCCGAATTATTTTCCAGCTTACGCCGTGCACGCGAAACGCGTTTACGAAACGAACTTCCATGAGATCGCGAAACGAGAGCGCGACAATGCCTTCGATATACGGAAGATCCGGCCTCCAAATGGAAGCGTATTGGCGCGAACCAGGATTTGAACCGCGCCTATAGCCACGTATCCATCGACGAATCCTTTGTGAGGAAACGTGCGATAAACGAGCTGCTTCTGGTACGGAATAGAGGCCGACACCGACAAGACTCTTGGAACTGTCAATCATGGAATATACCTAGGAGTTTAGTTCCTACTGCCAAGGCTAAACCGTTATCGTTCTGAGTCTATTGGTATCGGCGCACTGCAAATAGGCGAATATCCAATTGACATAGTAGAATTGCGAATCTTATTTGCTAATATTGGTTGCGTCAAATGCCTTCGATCGCATGGGTAACGAACCCTACTCCGCGGCGTCGCGGGCGCCTTCCCATTCGAGGAGGGATTGGCCGAGCAGGCGGCCAAACGTCATGGCCGGCATCAGCGACATGCCGCCGACAAAACCGCCGCCCGAGAGACGCGCGAACCCCAGGATCTCGCCCGCGGCATACAGGTGCGGGATCGGCGCGCCGTCGGTGCCGATGACCTGCAAGGCCCCGTTCGCGGTGATGCCGCCCGGGCTCACCACCGTGCAGCCCACGGCGCTGATGGCATGGAAGGGCGGCTTCTCGATGCGCCGGATCATGGTCTGGCGGCCGAACTCGGGATCATTGCCGCTGTCGACCGCCGCATTGTAGCGCGCGATCGTTCCCTCCAAGGTTGCCGCGTCGAGTCCCGCCTGTTGGGCGAGTTCGGCGATGGTGCCGGCCTTGAGGTATGACGGGTGCGCGCCCAGGCGTTCGATCATACCCTCGCGCCCGTGCAGGATATCGACGGGCGGCGCGTTTTGGCGGATGCCTTCGTCGAAGACGATGTACATGCGCATCTCGTCCTGGGCGAGCAAGGCGTGCTCGCGGTGATCGACGCTTGCGTGGTCTTCGCGCACGAAGCGCTTGCCCGAAGTGTTGACATAAATTTCCCAGGGCACGCGCAGTTGCGGCGCGAGTTGGAGGCAGAGCATGGTGGACAACGGGTCCGCCGGATCGTCCATGACGCCCGCGAAGGTGCACAGGAATCGCTCGCCGCCGTCGACCTTGGCGCCGATGGCCTGCGCGGCAACGATGCCGTCCCCGCGCGCAAAGGGATTGCAGTGCGAACGCAACGGCGCGTGCGGCGTCAGCTTCGCCCATAGTTCGGGGCTCGCCGCATACCCGCCCGTGGTCAGGACGACATTGCTGGTCCGATGGGTCTCTTCCGCGCCGTCCTTGGTGCGGACCGTAATGCCCGTGACCGCGCCGCCGTCGCCCCGCACGACTCCGGTGAAGGTGGTTTCGAGACGCAGATCGACGCTGCCGCGATCAACCTCCGTCATGAGCAGGGGCCGCAGCACGTCGAGGATCGAGATCGCCTTGTTGACGCCCCAGCAATAGCGCCGCGTGCGGTAGGGTTCGTGCGCCAGGCCCGCGGTCGGCGTACTCGGGTCGAGTTCGAACCCGTTGTTCATCAGCCAGTCCAGGGTGTCCGCCGCGTTGTCGATGGCGAGGCGGCCGAGCACGGGGTCGATGCCGCCGCCGACGATGCGCTGGGCGTCGTCGTAATGCTCCTGCGCCGAATCCTCGATGCCGAGCTCCTTCTGGACGCGCGTTCCCGCCGCGCTGATCTGGCCCGAGGACCAGTGCAGGGTGCCGCCGATGCGGTTGTCGGCCTCGACCAGGAGGACGCGCGCCCCGCGCCGTCCGGCGAAGATCGCGGCGGGAATGCCGGCCGATCCGGCCCCGACGATAATGACGTCCCAATTCGTGCTCATGCTATCCCCCCGTGCGCCGGATGCGCCCCCCTTATTCCGCGGCTTCCGCTTTCGATCCCGGCCAGGCGAGCATACGCTGACCCAAAAGGCGCCCAAAGGTCATGGCCGGCATCACCATCATGCCGCCGACGGCGGCGTTGCCCATGGTCTGGCCCGCGCCCAAAAGCTCGCCCGCGGCGTAGAGGCCGGCGATGGGCCGGTTATCCATGTCGATCACCTGCAACTCACGATTGACCGCCAGGCCGACCACGCTGCTGATCGAGGAGCCCTGAATTCGTATGGCGTAGAACGGCGCCTTTTCGATTGGCCTGGGGCGATGTTCGCGGCCGAGTGGATCGCCGCCGCCGCGCGCCGCGTTGTACTCGGCCACGCTCGCCTTCAGGGCCTCGCCGTCGATGCCCGCCTTGGCGGCAAGCTCACCGAGGCTGTCCGCCTTGTGCATCGTCGGATAATTGTCGAAGGCCTCGAACATCCGTTCCTTCGTCCAGGGCGCGGGGTGGGGCACGTCCGGCGTGACCAGATAGTCCGGCGCCTCATTGGCGATCACCGCGTCGAAGATGGACCAGCAGCGCATGTCGGGCTGCGCCATCAACATGTGTTCGCGATGATCGACGCTTTCGTGGTCCTCGCGCACGAACCGCTTGCCATGGACGTTGACGAAAATCTCCCAAGGCATGCGGGCGTGCGGCATGGAGATAATGCGTCCCAGGAGGGGGCTGCCGATCTCGTCCTTCTCCAGGACGACGTTGAAAGCACAGATGAAGTTTTCCTTGCCGCGCGTCCAGCCGCCGGCGGACTTGCCCAGCGTGATGCCCGCGCCCTGCGCATAGGGGTAGGCGCCGTTGCCATAGAGGGGAACGCCGGTCAGTTCGCCGAACATCTCCACGTTGGCCGCGTGCCCCCCGCTCGCCAATAGGATGTTGTGGCCTAGGTATTGCGTTTCCGCGCCATCCTTGACGCGGGCGCGGACGCCGATCACGGCGGCACGGTCTTCTTGAATAAGGCCCGTTACCTCGGTCTCTAGTTCTAGGGTCACGCCGCCGTTGGCGATCAGCTTCTCGAAGGCGGGCGCGATCGCCTTGAGGAGGGAGCGTCCCCCCTCCGGCCCCCAGTAATAGCGTGGTTTCCTGTAAGCCTCGTGCCCCTGAGCCAGAATCGGGTGGTCGGGCAGAATCTCGGCGCCGATGTCCTGCAACCAGTCGAGGGTATCGGCGGCGTTGTCGACGGCAAGGCGGACAAGCACCGGATCGGCGGTGTTGTTGCTGATCCGCATG
>JADFIH010000015.1 GCA_022566715.1 Pseudomonadota bacterium
AGCCGGGGCGGCTTCGGGTGCGTGGGCGCGGCGTCCGGCGGGCCGGCGGGACCAATCGCCCGGTCCGCCACCGCAATCGCCGTCTTGACCGGCGAGGCGACCCTGCGCGCCGCGGTCTCCCGGCCACGGTTGTTCCAATTCGCGCGGCCCGATGCGGTGTTTGCCGAGACGGCCCTGGACGAGAGCACGCTGCAAAGTCTGCGGGACCGTGGCCACGCGGTCAGACCCGTGGTCCCTTCGGGACGTGTGAACGCGGCGCTCTGCCGGCCGGGTGACCGCATCCCCTGCCAGTTCGCATCGGAGAGCCGCGGCTTTGGCACGGCAACGGGCCTCGGGTTCTAGTCAATTGGCATGAAGGTCTCGAAACGCTCTGAAATCCCTCCATTTTATGCGATGGAGGTTTTGAAGGCCGCGAACGAGCGGGAGGCCGACGGGACGCGCGTCATGCACATGGAGGTCGGCGAGCCCGGCGCGGGCACACCGGCTAAGGTTTTGGCCGCGGCGGCGCGGGCGCTCAAGGAGGACCCCCTGGGCTACACCGAAGCGCTCGGCCTTCCGGAACTGCGCCGGGCCATCGCCGGCCACTATCGCGACGCCTACGGCCTCGCCGTCCCGGAGGAGCGAATCGCGGTCACGACGGGCTCGTCCGGCGGTTTCCTGCTCACCCTCGTCAGCGCCTTCGACGCGGGCGACCGCATCGGGCTCGGCGTGCCCTACTATCCGGCCTACACCAACATGGTGCGGGCCCTGAATCTGGAAGCGGTGCCGATTGCCACCACGGCACGAACACACTTTCAGCCGACTCCGGAGCTGGTGGCCCAGGCCGGCCGCCTCGACGGCCTTCTGGTGGCGAGCCCGGCCAATCCGACGGGGAGTATGCTCAACGACGCCGAGCTATCCGCCCTTTCGGCTTACTGCGAGGCGGAAGGCATCCGGTTGATTTCAGACGAGATCTATCACGGCATCACCTATGGCGCGCCCGCGGTTTCGGCCCTGGCGCACGGCCTGAACGCGGTCGTACTCAACGGTTTTTCGAAGTACTTCTGCATGACGGGGTGGCGGCTCGGCTGGATGGTGCTGCCCGACGATCTGCTGCGGCCGGTCGAGCGCATCGCGCAGAACCTGTTCGTCTCGCCGCCCAATATCTCGCAGCGCGCGGCCGTGGCGGCCTTTGGCTGCCGCGAAGAGCTCGACGCGAATGTCGCGGTCTACGCGGAGAACCGGCGGCTTCTTCTCGACGAGCTCCCCGAGATCGGCATCAAGGACCTGGCCCCGGCGGACGGCGCTTTTTACATCTTCGCCAACGTGAGCCACCTGACCAACGACAGCTCCGACTGGTGCCGGCGGCTGCTCGACGAGGCGGCCGTCGCCATCACCCCCGGCGTCGATTTCGACCCCGAACGCGGCGCCGCTTACGTGCGTGTCAGCTTTGCCGGCTCCACCGACGATGTCAGGGAGACGATCCGCCGGTTGCGGGACTGGCTCGCCTGAGCGCAGGGGAAGACCGCCGGTTATCCGGCGCGCCCGCGCAAGCGCGGCCATCCTTAATTCATCCGAGATGGGCCGGTCCGCAGCCGTGAACGGCAAAAAGCTAGAGTGGTTCCGACCAAGTCGGAACCGTTCTAGCCCGACCGGCGCCACCATCCGCGCTTCGGAGGACCCTTTTCCTCCACCACCGTCGCGGCTTCGGCGGGGCCGCTCCGCGCGGGAGCAGCCTCCACCACGACTTTCGTCGGTGCCCCTAGGCCGGGGGACGGCGCCGCAGGCGCAGCGGCGGGCTCGGTGGTGGTCTCGCTGGCGGGCTCGTCCGTCTGGCCGCTCTTCGCGGCGCGCGGCCGGCGGGGACGCCGTTGAGAAGCTGGGCGCGCTGGCTTGTCCTCCTCCGGCGGCGATGCGGGCGCGGCTTCAGCTTCGGGCGCGGCTTCGGTTCCACTCTCTTGGCTCCCTGCGGGAGCCAAGGCGTCGGTATCTGTATTGGTTCCAGCGTCCGCATTGGCTCCAGCGTCCGCCTTGGCTCCCGCGTCCGCATTGGCTCCAGCGTCCGCTCTGGCCGATGCCGGCTTCCGGCGGCGGCTGCGGCGCCGGCGCGGCCGTCTCGCCGCGGCCTGCTCGGCCTCCTCGGACGCGCCCTCTCCGGCGGCGGCGGCGATCTCCGTGTCCGGCGCATCGGACGGAGCGTCCGGCTCTTCCATGGGCCCTGTCTCTTTGGCCTGTTCAGTCCCTTGAACGGGCTCCCCGCCGTCCGCGTTATCAGCGCCTTCGGCGCGGGGCGCCTCAGTGGTTTGGTCTTTCCGCGCGCGCCGTCGCCCACCCCGTTTGCCGCGCCGGCGTTTACGGCGGGGCCGGTCCTCCTGGTCCTCTTCGCCAGCGGTATCTTTGCTCGGCGCCTCTTTACCCGTGGCCTCTTCCGCGGGGTCTTCCTCGTGCTCGACCTCAGGCGCCGGCGCCGGCCGGGCCTTTTCTTTCCGCGCGGCCGCCGGTTCGATCTGTTCGAACCGCGTCTCCGGCGACACCAGGCTGTCATCGGCGGCGATCATGATTCGAGTGCCGTGCCGCGCCTCGATGGACGCGATGGCGTCGCGCTTCTGGTTGAGGAGGTAGATCGCGACGGGCGAGGCGACGGAAATCTGGAAGGCCGCCGACTTACCGCGGATCGCCTCTTCTTCCATCGTCCGGATGGTATGAAGCGCGGCCGACTCGATCGAACGAACGAGACCGGTCCCCAGGCAGGTCCGGCACTCCTCCGTGCTCGCCTCCAGGAGACTGGGCCGCAGCCGTTGCCGCGACATTTCGAGCAACCCGAAATGGCTGATGCGGCCAACCTGAATACGGGCGCGGTCCGACTTGAGGCATTCCTTGAGCTTGCGCTCGACCGCCCGGTTGTTGCGCGGATACTCCATGTCGATAAAGTCGATAACGATGAGACCGGCCAGGTCGCGCAACCGAAGCTGGCGGGCGATCTCGTCGGCCGCTTCGAGGTTCGTCTTGAGGGCGGTCGCCTCGATGTTGCGCTCACGCGTGGCCCGGCCGGAGTTGACATCGATCGCGACGAGCGCCTCGGTCGGGCCGATGACGATATAGCCGCCGGATTTGAGCCGCACCTCCGGATGCATCATCGAATCGAGTTGCTCGTCGATGCGGTATTTGTGGAACAACGTGACCTCATCGCGGAAACGCTGAACACGCTTGGAATGGCTCGGCATGAGCAGGCGCATGAACGCCTTCGCGGTCTTGTAGCCCTCCTCACCGTCGATGAGGATCTCTTCGATGTCCTTGTTGTAGAGATCGCGGATCGAGCGCTTGATGAGGGAGGCTTCCTCGTGGACCAGCGCCGGCGCCCGGGATTCGAGCGTTGTCTCCCGCACATCGCTCCACAGCTTGTAGAGGAAGTCATAGTCGCGGCGGATCTCGGCCTTGCTGCGTTCAGACCCGGCCGTGCGTACGATGAGGGCCATGCCCTCCGGAATATCCAAGCCGGTCACGATCGACTTCAGGCGCCGCCGGTCGGTGGCGTTCGTGATCTTGCGGCTGATGCCGCCGCCGCGCCCGGTGTTCGGCATGAGCACACAGTAGCGGCCCGCGAGCGAGATGTAGGTGGTGAGGGCCGCGCCTTTGTTGCCTCGCTCCTCCTTGACGACCTGGATGAGAATGATCTGACGGCGTTTGATGACCTCCTGAATCCTGTAGGACCGCAGCAGGGTCGAGCGTTCGGCCCGCACCTCGTCCAACTCATCGCCGCCGACCGCTTCAATGTTCTCCCGGACCGGTTCGGCGTCGTCGTCGGCCGTGTCGTCGTCCGCGCCATCGTTCCCGCTTGGCGCGGCGGCGTCCTCGGACGTGGCGTCCAGGTCTTCAGCGTCGTCCGCGCCATCGTTCCCGTTTGGCGTCCCGTCGGCGTCGGGCCCCGGCCCTTCGGCCTTTTCCCTAGACGCTGTTTCGGCCTCGCGGGCTTCCGCTTCGCGAGATTCGGCCTCGATCAGGGCGCGTTTGTCGGCGACGGGTATCTGGTAATAGTCGGGATGGATTTCGTTGAAGGACAGGAAGCCATGACGGTTCCCGCCGTAATCGACAAAGGCGGCCTGCAACGCGGGTTCAACGCGCGTCACTTTTGCTAGATAAATGTTTCCTTTGAGCTGTGCCTTCGTGGCTGATTCAAGGTCGAATTCCTCGAGTCGTGTTCCTTTGACGATCACAACCCTCGTTTCCTCGGGATGTGCCGCGTCGATTAGCATTCGCGTTGCCAATTGAGAGTTCTCCTGGGCGCCGCCGGCCTCTGGCGAGCATCAGGCCGTGCGCCGTTGTTGGTTGGGTGTCGGCGGCGACGAAGCGCCCGGCAAAATCCGGCTGGACGTTGGTTCGCCCAAGACAGTTGCCGTTACTTCGGTCAAGCAATGCGCCGTTCCAAGTTGATGACTTCATTTGATAGGTTGAAGCGCGACCAGCTTCCGATCCGGGATTTCTCCTGGAAACCTCGGCCAGATGTGGCCGAACCCTCCGTGTACACCCACGGTCGGTTCGCCAGCCACGAACATTCGCCTAATCGGACATAAGCATGAATTACGGACTTGAAACAATAGAAATTTACCATGACTTGTGGATTGGTGCGCCAATACCTTTGCAGATGGGTGGTCCACCAGCTAATATCTAGTGTCGGATGCGTTCGACCCCACAATATGTACGATCATCGTCCCATTGGTTGGTTCCTCAGACGCGCTTGGTGGCTTAGCGTCCTTGCCGTCTTTTTCGTTGTCAGCCAAGTCTCGTTAGGCCAGGCCGCGCGCGCCGCGCCCGTTGTTCTGGGCGTGCGCACCGGCGAGCAGCCGACGGCCACGCGTTTCGTCTTGGATCTCAGCGAAGCGATAGAGTTCAAGGTCTTTGTCCTGCCCAATCCCTATCGGGTGGTCATCGATCTGCCCGAGGTGGACTGGCAAGTCGAGCCGTCCGCGGACATCGGCCAAGGCCTCATCCGCAACTTCCGCTTTGGCCTGTTCGAGGCCGGGACCTCGCGTGTGGTGCTGGACGTGGACGGCCCGGTCAAGGTTCAGCGTTCCTTCCTGCTGCCCCCGAACGGCGCCTTTCCGCACCGCTTCGTCCTCGATATCGCGCCCGTCTCCGCCGAGGACTTCACGACGGTGGCGGGGCTGCCACCTCCACCACCGTTACAGGCACGAACGCCGGCGCGGGCGCCGAAGCGAAAGGGGAGCGACTTGCGCCCCATGATCGTGCTCGACCCTGGCCACGGTGGAATCGATCCGGGGACGGTTGGCGCCAGCGGAACCTTGGAGAAGAAAATCACGCTCCGCATAGCCAAGGAGCTCAAACGGCAGCTCTTGGACAGCGGCCGCTACCGCGTCCTGCTGACGCGCGACAAGGACGTGTTTGTGCGCCTTGGCCGCCGCGTCGAAATTGCCCGCGACGCAGGGGCCGCCCTATTCATGTCCCTGCATGCCGATTCGATCAAGAACCGGCGCGTGCGCGGCGCCGCGGTCTATACCTTGTCGGAGACCGCGTCCGACGCCGAGGCCGCGGCGCTGGCGGCCAAGGAAAATAAGTCGGACATCATCGCCGGCCTCCATATCGAGGGCGAGAGCTCCGAGGTGACGACCATCCTGATCGATCTTGCGCGCCGGGAAACCATGAACCTCTCGGCCGAGTTCGCTTCGCTGCTGGTTCCGGAAATCCGCAGAAACGGGAGAGTATTGAGTAACGACCATCGCGTGGCCGGGTTCGCCGTACTCAAGGCGCCCGACGTGCCATCAATTCTGGTTGAGATGGGGTACCTTTCGAACCGTAAGGATGAGAAATTACTCCTATCGCGGGCGTATCAGCGGCGGATATCGGCGGCCATGGTCCGCGCGATCGACCGCTATTTTCGGGAAACCAAGCGTTGAGCCAAGGCCGGGCCGTCATAACTCCGCCTCATTTGCACCCATATACTTGGCAAGGCACGTCCAATGGCGTTGGGGAATTCTTTGGGTTTTTCTGACAGGTTCCGGTCCCTACGCGGTCGCAGGACTGGATTACGCCCATGTTGAGGGCCATCGGCTATCTCTTCGCGCTGGTTGTCATAGCGATTTTCGGAGTCGCGGGCGGCGGTCTCTATGTTTTTTATAAGTATGGGTCGGACTTACCGGACTATGCTCAACTAGAAACTTATGAACCGCCGACGATGACCCGGGTGCATGCGGCCGACGGCCGGCTGCTCACCGAATATGCGACGGAGCGCCGGGTCTTCGTGCCCGTTGGGGTCATGCCCAAAAGTCTCATCCAGGCCTTCCTGGCGGCCGAGGACAAGAATTTCTTCGAGCATCGCGGCGTCGACTTCCTCAGCGTCGCCCGCGCCGCAGTCACCAATATCTCCAATTTCCGCGAGAACAAACGGCCCATCGGCGCCTCGACGATCACCCAGCAGGTGGCGAAGAACTTCCTTCTCACCTCGGAAGTGTCGCTGGAACGCAAGATCAAGGAAGCGATCCTGGCTTTCCGCATGGAACGGGTCCTGAGCAAGGAGCGCATCCTCGAGCTTTACCTGAACGAAATCTATCTCGGCATCGGCTCCTATGGCGTCGCGGCGGCTTCCTTGAACTATTTCAACAAGTCGTTGGACGACTTGACGCTCGAAGAGGTGGCATACCTCGCGGCGCTGCCGAAGGCGCCGAACAACTATCATCCGGTACGCCGGGCCGCGGCGGCCAAGGCGCGCCGGAACTGGGTGCTGTCGCGCATGGCGGAGGAGGGCTACATCGCCGCTTCCGAGGCGACTCTGGCCGGCCAGCGGGCCTTACAGATCCGCAGCCGCGACGAGGAGGAATTCTTCAGCGCGGAATACTTCACGGAAGAGGTTCGCCGGATTCTTTTCGAGACCTATGGGGAAGAGGGGCTCTACAAGGGCGGTATGTCCGTTCGGACAACCCTCGACCCGCGGCTGCAGGCGATCGCCGAGCGTACGCTTCGCGCCGGCTTGATCGCCTACGACCGCCGTCATGGCTGGCGCGGCCCGATCGCGACGCTCGAGGTCGCCGCCGATTGGCCCGCTAGGCTTGGCGCGATTGAAGCGCCGGCCGGGCTCGACCCCTGGCAACTCGCCCTGGTGCTCAAGGTCGCGGACGATGAAACAGTGGTCGGCCTTGCCTCGGGGTCGCAGGGCGTCATCCCCTTCGACGAGCTGTCCTGGGCGCGGCCCTGGCTGAAGGGCCAGAAAGTCGGTCCCCGCGTCAAGCGGAGCCGCGACGTGCTGCGCGAGGGCGATGTGGTCGCCGTCGAACGGTTGCCGGATACCTTGGATTCCTTCGCCTTGCGCCAGTTGCCGGTGGTTCAGGGCGCGTTGGTCGCGATGGACCCGCATACCGGCCGGGTGCATGCCATGGTGGGTGGCTACAGCTTCGAACAGAGCCAATTCAACCGCGCCACGCAGGCTCAGCGGCAACCGGGCTCCGCCTTTAAGCCGTTCGTCTATGCCGCCGCCCTCGAAAACGGCTTCACCCCGGCAAGCCGGGTGCTCGATGCGCCCTTCGTGGTCGATCAAGGACCCGGCCTTGGGAAGTGGAAACCCGCCAACTACACGAAACGGTTCTACGGTCCCTCGACCTTACGCCTGGGCCTGGAAAAGTCGCGCAATCTGATGACGGTCCGGCTGGCCCAATTCCTCGGCATGGAGGCGATCGCCGACTACGCGCGGCGCTTCGGGATCAACGATGACCTGCCCCCCATGTTGTCCATGGCCCTTGGGGCGGGCGAGACCACGCTCATGCAGCTCACGGCCGGGTACGCCATGATGGTGAATGGCGGGCGCCGCATCGAGCCTTCGCTGATCGACCGCATTCAGGACCGGCGCGGACGAACCGTGATGCGTCACGACACGCGCACCTGCACCGACTGCGAGGTCGCCACGGGATGGCGCCACCAGGCGGAGCCCGTGCTTCCCGACCTGCGTGAGCAAATTATCGATTCGGCCACGGCCTATCAGATGGTGTCCATGCTCCAGGGCGTCATTCAGCGCGGTACCGGGGTGGGCGTCAGATCCGTGGGCAAGCCCCTGGCCGGCAAAACCGGCACCACCAACGCGTCGCAAGACGCCTGGTTTATCGGATTTTCGCCCGACCTCGCGGTCGGCGTTTACGTGGGCTTCGACGAGCCACGCACCCTGGGACCCCGGGAGCAGGGGGCGAGCGTCGCCGCGCCCATCTTCCGCGACTTCATGGTTGAGGCCCTAGCCGACGAACCCAACATACCGTTCCGCATTCCGCGCTCCGTACGGCTTGTGCGGATCGACTACGAGACGGGCCTGCCGGCGCGCAACGGATCGAAGTCGGTGATCCTGGAGGCTTTCCGTCCCGGCACCGAACCGTCGGACGCCGCCAGCGCGGTGCTCGACGATGCCGGATCCTTCGATGCGGCCGAACTAGGCTCGGCCGGTGTCGGTGGCCTTTACTGAAGCGCGGCCAAGTATTAAGCCTTTAGCTCCGATCAACCCGGATTTCTTTAGTGGGAGGATTTAGGTGCGCGCCGAATTCGAGAGATTGACCGCCGACATCAAGCAGTCCTTGAGCCTGCTGAGGAGGCACCTTTGACTGGGAGAACGCTCTCGAACGGCTTGACGCGCTGAACGCCCAGGCCGAGGACCCGGCCCTATGGGACGACGCCGAAAAGGCGCAAACCATCATGCGCGAGCGCACTCGGCTCGAGGAGGCGATCGCGAACTTCCGGGCCCTCGAAACCGAACTCGATGATAATCTCGAACTGATCGAACTTGCCGAGGCGGAGAACGACGACTCCGTCCTCGATGAGGCGGGGGCCGCTCTTTCCGCTCTCCGCGCCCGTACGGCCAAGCTGGAGGTCGAGTCCCTGTTGTCGGGAGAGGCCGACGACAAGGATTGTTACCTCGAGGTGCATGCCGGCGCCGGCGGGACCGAATCCCAGGACTGGGCCGAGATGCTGGTGCGCATGTATGTGCGTTGGACGGAGCGCCGCGGCTACAAGGTCGAATGGCTGGAAGAAAGCCCCGGCGAGGAAGCCGGGATCAAATCCGTTGCGTTGCGCATCAAGGGCCACAATGCCTTTGGCTGGCTGAAGACCGAAAGCGGCGTGCACCGCCTGGTCCGGATATCGCCCTTCGACGCCTCATCGCGCCGGCACACGAGCTTCGCCAGCGTCGGGGTCTACCCGGCCATCGACACTGAGATCGACATCGTCATCGAGGACAAGGAGGTCCGTGTCGACACCTACCGCGCCTCCGGCGCCGGGGGGCAGCACGTGAATCGGACCGACAGCGCGGTGCGTCTGACGCATCTGCCAACCGGAATCGTCGTCCAATGTCAGAACGACCGCTCGCAACACAAGAACCGCTCCGCCGCCATGGCCATGCTCAAGTCCCGGCTTTATGAGCTGGAACTCAGCAAGCGCGACGCGGAGCGCCAAGCCCTCCATGACTCCCAAACCGATATCGGTTGGGGCCACCAGATCCGCTCCTACGTGCTGCACCCCTACCAGATGGTGAAGGATACGCGGACCGGCGTGGAGACGGGCAACACCCAGGCGGTTCTGGACGGCGACCTCGACCAGTTCATGTCGGCCGCCCTGTCGGCGATGTTGGGCGGTGACGAGGCCACGAAGGACGCCAAGGGCGCCAAGAAAAGCGAGAAGCAGCCGTCGTAGACGGCGCCCCCTGGACCAGTCCGGGACGGCGCCTCCGGGTGGTCCGGCCATGGCCCTCCCTGCGGCCCTCCCCGCAGCCCCTTGACTCATTGTTTACGAACCGACACGACTATGGCCCTTGCGGGAGCATGGGGCCCTGTATGTAGAAATGCGCGGCTTGGGGAAACCGCACCATTTTGGTCGATCTAATGGCGATCGCGTCCAATCCGGCCCCACAAGCGCCGCCCCCAAGTCTCTCCGCCGAGCAGGCGCAATCGATCTACGGCCAAAGCCTCCCGGCCTTGGTCGCCAGCCCGGCGGTCGGCGCCATCGTCGCCGCGGTTCTCTGGCAGACCACCTCCCATACCGGCCTCGTCATTTTCGTCGCGGTGCTCGTGGCCTTGAGCATTGCCCGCCGGGTCATGGTGGCGGCCCACGGAAGAGCCGAACCCCGGATCACGGATCATGCGGTCTGGCTGCACCGCTATACGGTGGGCGTGGCCCTTGTCGGCCTCGTTTGGGGCGCCGGGGTTTTCGCCTTTTACGTTCCCGGCGATCCGGTGCTGCAGGTATTTCTTGTCTTCGCCATTGGCGGCCTATCGGCGGGCGCGGTGAACACGAACGCCTACTATTTACCGGCGTTCCATGCCTTCCTTTTGCCTGCCGTGGTTCCTCTCCTGGTTCGCTTGCTGGTCGACTTCGACCGCATCCATGCGGCGATGAGCGGCATGCTGGCGTTGTTTGTCGTCATGATGGCGCTCATCGCGCGCAATCTGAACCGCTCGCTGGTGCAGCAGGCGGGGCTGCGCCACGACCTGGAGCTGGCGCGGGATGCGGCCGAGGCGGGGATCAAGGCCAAGGCAGATTTCCTGTCGGTGGTGACGCACGAGTTGCGCACGCCGATCACATCGGTCCGTGGCGCGCTTGGGCTCCTGCATGGGGGCGCGGTTGGCGCCCAGACCGAGGAGGGCCGGCGCTTGATTGAAATCGGGCTGCGTAATTCCGAGCGGCTGGGATATCTGATCGATGACATCCTCGACGCCGAGGGGTTGGAATCGGGCCAGCTCGAGATGCGCGTCAGCACCCAGCCCCTTGGGCCGCTTGTGCAACAGGCGATCGACGCGAACCGGCACTTCGCGGCGCAGTTCGATGTCGACATCAACCTGCGTGGCGGCGCCGGCCAGATCCAAGTGAACGTGGACGAGCGGCGGTTCGTTCAAGTCCTGACCAATCTCCTGTCGAACGGCGCCAAATTCTCACCCAAGGGCGGACGCGTCGAGGTCGAGGTCGCGCTGCGGGGCGAATCGGTGCGGGTTTCGGTCACCGACCAGGGCTCGGGCGTTCCCGAGGAGTTTCAGGACCGGCTGTTCGACAAATTCGCTCAGGCCGATACGTCCGATGCGCGGCTTACGGGCGGCACGGGACTGGGCCTGAACATCAGCCGCTCGATCATCGAGCGCCTTGGCGGAACAATCGGATTCAAGACCGGCGCGGGGCAGGGGACGACCTTCTACGTGGACCTGCCGATCGAGGGCGCGGCGTAGAGCGGTATTTTGCCGGAGCCGACACGAAAGCTATAATCCCTCTATCAATATCGGGGAGGTATCCATGGCGCTCAGTAATGAACCGCGGCGTGACGCGTGGCGGGTCTATTTGTCCGGAGAAATTCATAGCGATTGGCGGGATCAAATCGCCGCCGGAATCGAGTCCCAAGGACTGCCCGTGGAACTGACCGGCCCCAACACGGACCACGCGTCCTCCGACGATTGCGGCGTGCGGATACTCGGCGACGAGACCAGCGCCTTCTGGAAAGACCACAAGGGCGCCAGGATCAATGCGATTCGCACGCGGACCCTGATCGAGAGGGCCGACGTTGTCGTCGTCCGGTTTGGCGACAAGTACCGGCAATGGAACGCGGCCTTCGACGCGGGAATTGCCAGCGCGCTCGGCAAGCCGGTGATCACGCTCCACAATTCGGACCTTGGCCACGCCTTGAAGGAAGTGGACGGGGCGGCGCTGGCGGTGGCCGAAACTCCCGGCCAGGTCGTCCAGATTCTGCGCTACGTCATCGACGGTGAACTCTAGGAAAATAATACCGGTACTAGAGTCGTTCCGGCTTGGCCGGAACCGCTCTAGCTTTTTATCGCTCACGGCTGCGGACTTAACGTCCGCGCCTGCGCGGGCGCGCCGGATAACCGGCGGGCCGCCTCGCGGCCTTGAGCGATTCCAGCAGCCCTGAGCGATTCCAGCAGCCCTGAGCGATTCCAGACGAACCGGAAACACTCTAAGTAACAAGGATGTGGGCTTGACGGCGGTCTCACGCATTTTCTAAAGAGAACGGACCCAGACGATTCACGATGCGGGGCAGGGGACGTCCGATGAATTTCGAGGAACTCCAACTCAAAACGTCTCCCAATCAGTATTTGCTGTGCCCGAAGGGCATGAGCACTCGGGCCAAGCCCAACGACGATAGTCCGATCTTCGACGTACCCGTCGAGGCTCTTCAGCGCGTGTGGCGCGAGGTCGCCTTGCGGCAGCCGCGTGTCGCCATGATTCGCGACGACCGCGAGCTCAACCAGTGTGAATTCGTTCAGCGCTCGCTCGTCTTCCGCTTCCCCGACACCATGACGGTGGAATTCTTTGCCGTCGACGACGAGCGGTCGACCTGCGCCATCTACAGCCGCTCCAAGTACGGCTACGGCGATCTCGGGGTCAATCGGCGGCGGGTCCGCAAATGGGTGCGCCTCGTGCAAACCGAAATCGCGGAGCAACGCCGCTAAAGCGGCTTATTCTTTTGCGTCACGCGCGGCGCGGCCGATCCAGGTCTCGTACTCCGCGAGGACCTGATCCTGGCTCCGGGCAAGCTTTGTCTTGAGGGCGCCGAGGCCGGGAACCGACGCCGCCCGGCACAACGCCGCGCCAAGACCCGTGGGGATGGTTTCGTCGCGCCATTCGCCCGATAGGCAGAGGCGGAGCAGGCCGTAAATGTCGTGAAAGAAGATGGCGTGCTCGGCCAGCTTGGCGGATAACGCGGGCGCGAGGCATCCGGCCGTCCCGAGGGCGCGCAACGCCGCCACCGTGCCGGTGCGCCGCACCTCTGGATGCTCATGGGCGAAGCGCAACTGGAAGTACTGACAGAGAAACTCCAGGTCGAGCAGGCCCCCCCGCACGTACTTGATATCCCAGACCCCCTTGGCGGGGTACTCGCGCTCGACGCGCTGGCGCATGTCGTCGACCCCGCGCGCCAACTCGGCGGGATCGCATTCACGGCGCAGCAGAACCGTCAGAAGATCGTCGATCCGCTGCCCCAAACGGGGCGTGGCGGTGATGACGCGGGCGCGGGTCAAGGCCATGCGTTCCCAAATCCAGGCGGACTCGTGCTGATATTGCTCGAAGCCCTCGACATGCACGGCGATGGGGCCGGCCGCGCCCGAGGGCCGCAGGCGCATGTCGATCTCGTACAAACGGCCCTCCGCCGTCAACGCCGACAGGGCGTTGATCAGCCTTTGGCTGAGACGCGCGAAATACTGGGAGGTGGACAGGGGCCTGGCGCCGTCCGAGGAGTCTTGTTCCCCAGGATTGTCGTAAAGGAACACGAGATCGAGGTCCGAGTCGAACATCATCTCGCGGCTGCCGAGCTTGCCCATGCCGACGATGGCGAAGCCCGCCTCACCGAGCCGGCCGTGTTGCGCGGCGAACTCCTCCTCGACGTGAGGCAACAAGCTTTCGATGGCGATTTCGGCGAGATCGGTCAAGACCGCCGATCGAACCGGCGCCCGCCGAGCCGCGCAGCACACGGACGCCGGCCTGGAAGACGCGCTCCCGGTTCCAACGCCGGGCAATGTCGAGAACATCCTGAAAGTCGCGTGCGTCTCCAATCGCCACCGACAAGCCGTGCGCCAAGTCATCCTTGGGCGGCATGGGATCGAAAAACCCTTCCGACAGGACGCTGTCCAGGGAAGACGAGTTGCGGCTCAGGTATTCGGCCAGGCGGGGCGCCGTTCCCATGATTTCGGCCACCAGGTCCAAGAGGCCCGGATTGCTGTGAAACAGGGAGAACAGTTGAACGCCGGCCGGCAGGTTGCCGAGGAACTCGTCGAATTTGGTGAAGGCCGCGTCGGGGTTCGCGGTGGCCGAGAGCGCCTTCAACAGGTGGGGCGCCAAAGCCGTTAGAAGTTGGCGGGCGCGGTCGCTTCGGGTCGCGCGGTAGCGTCCGTGATGCCAGCGCCGCATCGCGCCCGCGACCGTTTTGGCTTCGCGAAAGCCCATTCCGGTCAGCGTCTCGAGGGTCGCCGGGTCGTCTTCGGTGCCGGTGAAGACGAGGTTGCCCTGCGACCCCAGGGTCGGCGAATCCTCGAAGAGATTGCCGTAATGCTCGCGCACCCGGTTCATGTGGCCAAGCAGCTCCTCGGCGAAAAGATCGACGGACTCGTATCCCATGAAGGTCGCGACGTGCTTCATCCCCTCGTCGCTTTGGGGCAGGGTTTGGGTCTGTTCGTCGGCGATCATCTGAAGGCGGTGCTCGAGCCGCCGCAGATAGGTGTAAGCCGCAATGAGTTCGTCGGCGACGGATTGCTCGAGCCGGCCCGACGCCCGAAGCGCGCTGATGGCGCCGCAGGTCGTGGGATCGCGCAGGGAGGGATCGCGCCCGCCGGCGATCAACTGCTGGGTCTGGGCAAAGAATTCGATCTCGCGAATTCCGCCCGGACCCAGCTTTATATTGTGCCCGGGGGCGCTCACCGTGCGGTAGCCCCGATGCACGTCGATCTGCCGTTTGATGGAGTGGATATCGGCGATCGCGGCGAAGTCGAGATGCTTGCGCCAGATGAAGGGCGCGATATGCCGCAAGAAGTCGTTGCCCACCGCGGCGTCGCCCGCGACTTGACGCGCCTTGATCATGGCGGCGCGCTCCCAGTTTTGACCGACGCTCTCGTAATAGGTCTCGGCCGCCACGGTCGAGAGAGCGACGGGCGTGGCCCCGGCGTCGGGCCGAAGACGAAGGTCCATGCGAAAGACGTAGCCGTCCTCGGTACGTTCCTGCAGTAGTTGCACGAGGTCCTGGGTGAGGCGGACGAAGAGGTCCTGGACGGTCTTTTTCCCACGGTAATCGATGCGTTCCGGATCGAACAACGCGATCAAGTCGACGTCGCTCGAGTAGTTGAGCTCGCGGGCGCCAAGTTTGCCCATGGCCAGAATGACGTAGCCGCCGCGGTGTCCCAGGTCGCCCCTTGCCTGAGCCTGGGCCAGAAGGAATTCGACCGCCGCGCCGATCGCCCCCTCGGCGAAGCGGCTGAGGGCGGCCGTGACCTGGGTGAGGGACCACAGGCCGGCGAGGTCGGCCACCGCGATGAGAAGCGCCGCCCGTGCCTTGGCGCGGCGCAGGTGGGCGGCGAACTCCTTGCGGCTTGGGCCCGTCTCCTTCTGGCCCGGAGCGCTTGGCGGAGGCGGTCCGTCCAGCCCCGCAAGCAGGGCCTCGAAGGGTTTGTCGAGGCCCTGCGAGACAAAGTCACGTACGAACCCCATATCCTTGAGGATGCAGAGGCTGAGAAAGGGGCTGTTCCCGAATATGGCGCGAAGCAAGGCGCGGCCGTCGCCATGGCTCGCGAATTCCTGGGCAAAACCGCGTAGCTCGGCGTCGGCGCCCGCGGCCCGGACAAAGTCCTCCAGGCCCGCGTCCGCGCGTTCCCGATTGTGCGGCTGGGGTAGCGGCCCCTCGCCCTGGACCAAGGAAAAACCGTGCATTTCACGCCGTAGTAAGCTAATCCGGTTCTACTGGCGGAGCCGATTTGGCAGCGTAGGCTCCCCGCGCCCGGGGTTGGCGTAGCAGCAAACCGTGATCAGTTCAGCAAGTAAATTCCTGATTCGCCTGGTGGCGGCATTCGTCGCGGGAATCGCGATCGTGGTGGCCGTGGGCGCCTGGCGCCTGTCGTCGGGCCCGATATCGCTGGGTTTTCTCTCTCCGTACCTCACCGAAGCCCTCAGCTTCGGCGGCAACGAGGCCTTTCGGGTTGAGCTTGGCGACACCATTCTGACTTGGGCCGGATTCGAGCGCGGCATGGACATTCGGGTGATCGACGTCCGCATCCTCGACAGCGCCGGTGAAGCGGCCGCCCGAATCCCTCAGATGTCCTTGGGCCTGAACGGACGGGCGCTCCTGCGCGGACGGCTGGAGCCGACGACGGTGGATATCATCGGTCCGACCCTGCGCATCATCCGCAACGAGGACGGCACCTTCGATTTCGGGGTCGGCCAGGGAGCGGGAGAAGGCGGTCTGATCGTCCGGCTGGCGCGCGAACTCCTCCGGCCTCCGTCCCCTTCGCAGTCCACAAGGCGTTTGGCGCGCGTCAGCATCATCGACGCCGTGGTCGAGTTCGAAGACCGCAAGAATGGGCGCAGGTGGCGCGTTCCACAAGCCGATGCGGAACTGTTGCGCGATCAGGAGGGGATCGACGGCGAGCTTGGCTTTGAACTCGTCATCGGCACCGAAAACGTCTCGATTCAAGCGGTGGCGCGATTCGACTACGTGCGGCAGTCGGTGCAGGTCGATGTCCAGTTTTCCGACGTCATTCCCGCGAACCTGGCGCGGCAAGACGAGATATTTGCCGGAATGAAGGGGCTCAATCTGCCTCTGAGTGGCAACGTCTCCCTGCGCGTCGCAACGGATGGGTCGACATCGCCGATCGAATTCGACGTGACCGGCGGCGGCGGCATCGTGGACTTGGATCCCTTTATTACGGGAGGGATTGACGTCACCGGGCTGCGTGCGCGGGGGCGAATTCCCCTGACCTACGATGCGATCGAGTTCGACCTGCTGCGCCTCGACCGGGCGGCGTCCGAAGTCGAGGTTTCCGGCCGCGTCGGCTTGGAGGACGGCAAACCTCTGCTGGAGCTCAGCGGCACCTTGGCCGGCCTCACGGTCCAGGACATCAAGCGTTTCTGGCCACCAAAAATCGGCCCCATAGCGCGGGAGTGGTTCATCGAGAACGCCTTCGAAGGCTCGATTACCGAGGGCACGTTCCAGCTTTCCTTCGGCGCGGAGGACTTCGACGCGCCTTTCGTTCGCGATGAAGCGGCGTCCGCCCGTTTCCAGTTTACCGGCGTCCGCCTCCACTACTTTGGAGAACTGCCCGACCTCATGGATGGCAACGGGTCGGTGCGTATGACGGGCGGCACCTTCGACTTGGCGCTCCGGAAGGGGCGCATCGATGACATCGAGATCACCGAAGGGGCGTTCCAAATGGTGCGCGATGATGCGGCGGCGCTGTGGACGGCCTCTCTCGAGTTCGTCGCCAGTGGGAGCACGGCCGAAAAGCTGAACGTGCTCAACCGGGAGCCGTTCAAGTTCCCCGACCGCTTCGATCTTGACCCCAATAAAGTGGGGGGCGCGTCGACGACCCGGGCGCGCATCCGGTTCCCCATGCGTCTTGGTCTCACGCCGGCCGATGTGGAATACGCGGCCGCAACGAATCTGCGGGGCACGACTCTTGAGGATGCCTTCGGCGACTTCGACCTTAGCGACGGGACTCTTGTGCTTCGCATAAACGGCGACGGCCTGGACATCGAAGGTGTGGTCACCATAAACGGGGTCCCCGCGGAGGTTGCGTGGCAGGAGGATTTCACGGCGGGGCCTCCACGCCTCAGCCGAATCCGCGTGGCCGGGACCTTCGGCGATGAGGAGCGCGCCGCGTTGGGATTTTCCACCGGTACGTTCCTCACCGGCCCCGCTGCCACGACGATCATTTTGCGGTCCTCCGGCGGAAAACTCGTCGACGCCGAGTTTGAGGTGGATTTAACGGCGGCGGAGTTGGATTTCGGGCCCTTGCTGTGGACCAAACCGGCTGGAGCCGGTGCCAAGCTTGGATTTCGGTTGAAGCCCACCCTGAACCAAGGACTCCTCGCCGAGAATTTGCGCCTCGACGCTCCGGGGCTGGAAGCGCGCGGCGAACTGGAGTTGAACTCGGACGGATCGATCCGCCGCCTCGACCTGTCCCGGCTCGCCTTTGGACTGAACGAGGTCGCCGTGTCCGTGCGGCCTCAGTCGCCCGAAGGTTTGATCGTGGCGGTGACCGGCTCGACGATCGACGCCGGTCCCTACCTCGACTCGTTCCTGTCGTCGGAGGGAGTGGGCGAGCTGCCGTCCGTTCGCCTCTCCCTTCAAGTGCAACGCGTCATTCTTGGCGCGACCCGCTCGATCTACGGCCTGAGCGGCGACATCGTCTACCAGGATGGGGGCTTCGATTCCGTGCAGTTGGTGGGCACCCTGAACAAGGTGGCGCCGCTTACCGTGACTCTCGACACGTCGCCCGAGGACACGCAGCGGCTCACGATAGCCTCGAGCAATGCAGGCGCGCTCGCCAGGACGACCGGTCTTTTCAACGATGCCGAAGGGGGCACCCTTCAAATAGTAGCGACAATCGTAAACACGGACGACGGGCCGGAAATCGAGGGCCGCGTCGAGGTCGACAATATCGTCGTCACCAACGTGCCGGCACTCGCGCGCGTCCTTACGCTGGCCTCCCTGACCGGGATCCTCGAGGTGCTGAACGGCGAGGGGATCGGCTTCACCAAGGCCGACATTCCCTTCGTCTTCAAGGATCGGGTCCTCAGCGTCAGCGAGGCCCGTGCCTTCGGACCGTCGCTCGGAATCACGATGCAAGGCACGGTGAATCAGAATACCGATTCGATCGATCTTTACGGGACCATCGTCCCCGCCTATTCCATCAACGAGGTCCTGGGATCGATCCCGTTTCTCGGCACCCTATTGGTTGGAAGAAAGGGCGAGGGGGTGTTCGCGATCAACTATGACATCAAGGGACCGGTGCGGGAACCCCTCGTGACGGTCAACCCGCTGACCGCTTTGGCCCCTGGGTTCCTGCGCAACTTTTTTTCGATCTTCAGGGGAATCGACGAACCCGCGCCCGATCCCAACCTTCAACCAGACACGCTTTGAACCTGGAGCGGCAAATAGCTACACCGGCCGGATGAGGACGTGGCGTTTCTTGCCCGCCGAGAGCTTGATGGCTCCGTCCTCGCCAACGTGGGCGTGGGTGATGGAGGCGAGTTCGTCCTGCACGGGCTCGCCGTTAAGGCGTGCGCCGCCGCCGCGGATAAGGCGCCGGGCTTCGCCGCCCGACGCCGCCAGGCCCGCCTTTTGGAATAGAAGTATTACTGGAATACCGCTTTCCAGGTCGGCCGACGGCACCTCGACCGTGGGCAGGGCGCCGCCCACGCCGCCCTCCTCGAAGGTGCGCCGGGCCGTCTCGGCGGCCTCGTTCGCCGCCGCCTCGCCGTGACAAAGCACCGTTGCCTCATGGGCCAGTATCTTTTTCGCCTCGTTGATCTCCTCCCCTTGCAGGGCTTCAAGACGCTTGATTTCATCCAACGGCAATTCCGTGAAGAGGCGCAGGAAACGGCTCACGTCCGCATCCTCCGTATTGCGCCAATATTGCCAGTAGTGGTAGGGCGAGGTCGCGTCTTCGTTGAGCCAGACGGCGCCCGCCTCCGTCTTGCCCATTTTCGCGCCCGAAGCGGTGGTGAGTAGCGGCAGGGTCAGCCCGTACAGGGCCTGGCCATCGACCCGCCGGCCGAGATCGACCCCGCTGACGATATTGCCCCACTGGTCGGAGCCGCCCATCTGAAGGACGCAGCCGTGGCGTCGGCTCAATTCGAGAAAGTCATAGGCCTGCAGGATCATGTAATTGAATTCGAGGAACGACAGGGGCTGCTCGCGGTCGAGGCGAAGCTTGACGCTATCGAAGCCGAGCATCCGGTTGACCGAGAAGTGGACGCCGTAGTCGCGCAGAAAGGGGATGTAGGAGAGCTCGTCGAGCCAGTCGGCATTGTTGACCATGAGCGCATCGCCGGGCCCATCGCCGAAGGTCAGGAATTTGCCGAACACCTCGCGGATTCCCGCCATGTTCGCGGCGATGTCGGCTTCGGTCAGGAGCCGGCGCTGGCTGTCTTTTCCCGAGGGGTCGCCAACTTTCGACGTGCCGCCGCCCATCAGGACGATCGGCCGGTGACCGCTCTGCTGGAAATGCCGCAGCAGCATGATGGTAAGAAGACTGCCCGCGTGCAGACTGGGTGCGGTACAATCGTACCCCACGTACGCGGTGACGACGCCCTGGCGCGCGAGATCGTCGAGGCTCTCCGCATCCGTAATCTGATGGATGAAGCCCCGCGCCTCGATGATACGCAGAAAGTCTGAGCGGAATTTGGTCATGGCCGGTGTTCCAATCGGCGCCGCGCTCCCGGATGCGGGAGCGGGCGCGTGGTGTATCACGTTCCCGGCGTCCCCACAACGCGGGCCCGGCGCCCCGGCCCATGGCTCGGGCTTCGGCCCGGACTTGAGAGGTTAGGTTTTTGGGCGCGATCACGACCGCCATCGGCCTGATGAGCGGCACCTCGCTCGACGGCGTCGACGCCGCCATTGTGCGCACCGATGGCTTGCAGACGGTCGAGCCCGGCCCTTTCATCTCACGTCCCTACACCGACTCCCTCCGCGAAGCGCTTCGCGGCGTCCTTGGCGGCGGCGCGCCGAAGGACGCTCTGGATGAGGTCGAGGACAAGCTCACGCGCGTGCACGCGGAGGTCGTCAAACAACTTCTCGAAGATAGTGGTGTAAGTGATGGAGATATAGAAGTTATCGGGTTTCACGGCCAAACGACCGAACACCGGCCCGCGGAGGGGATTACGCGTCAGATCGGCGATGGAGCCTTGCTTGCCGAGCTGACCGGCCGTCCCGTCGTCAACGACTTCAGGAGCGCCGACGTCGCCGCGGACGGTGAGGGGGCTCCGTTCGCGCCCCTCTACCACGCCGCCCGCGCGGGGACGCAAAAGACGCCGTTCGCGGTCCTCAATATCGGCGGCGTCGCCAACGTGACGTGGCTGGGGGCGCCCCGGAACGGCGCCCGGGAGATCATTGCGTTCGACACCGGACCCGGCAACGCCTTGATCGACGACTGGGTACGGGCGCGCCTGGGTTTGGCGATGGATGACGGGGGCCGGCTTGCCTCGGCGGGTCGGGCCGATGAATCGGTGGTGCGCCGTTACCTGGACGATCCCTATTTTGCCAGGCGGCCGCCCAAGTCCCTCGACAGGGACGCCTTCCCGCTCGAGTTTGCCGCTGGGCTGTCGGCGGAGGACGGCGCGGCCACCCTCACCGCCGTGACTGCGGAGTCCGTGGCCGCGGCGAGCCGGTATTTTCCGGAACCGGCGGGGCGTTGGCTCGTCACCGGGGGAGGCCGCCACAACGGGGCGATCATGGAGGCGCTGCGGCAGCGCCTGGGCGTCGAGGTCGCTCCGGTGGAAGAGATTGGCTGGCGCGGCGATGCCCTGGAAGCCGAGGCCTTCGCTTATTTGGCCGTGCGCTCGCTCAAGGGTCTGCCCCTGACACTGCCGTCGACGACGGGCTGCCGGGAACCGACCACGGGCGGGCGCCTATGGCAACCGCGCGGCGTTTAACCGGCGGCCGAATTCGCATCCGCAAGGGCGCCGACGAGGTGCCGGGTCATCGCGGCCCGCATTTCGTCCAGATGGCCGGTGTAAAAGTGGTCGGCGCCCTTGATCGTGCGGTATTCGATCCCGAGGCCCCTCTGGGCCGTTAGTTTCTTGGCGAGCTTGCTCACCTCCTCGTGGGGCACGTGCCGGTCGGCTTCGCCGACAAGGATCAGTCCCGAAGACGGGCAGGGCGCCAGAAAGGTGAAGTCGTACAGGTTGGCGGGCGGCGAGATCGAGAGAAATCCGTTGATCTCCGGGCGCCGCATAAGGAGCTGCATCGCAATCCAAGCGCCGAAAGAGAACCCGCCGATCCAACACTTTGGGGCGTTCTGATTGAAGGTCTGCAACCAGTCGAGGGCCGCGGCGGCGTCCGAAAGCTCGCCCTGGCCGTGATCGAATTCGCCCACACTGCGCCCAACCCCGCGGAAGTTGAACCGCAAGACGGAAAACCCACGGTCCGCGAAGGTGTGGTGGATCGCATACACCACCTTATTGTTCATCGTTCCCCCGTGCTTCGGGTGCGGATGTAGCACGAGCGCGATGGGAGCGTTGGCCTCGACCGCCTGATGGAACTGGCCCTCGAGGCGCCCCTCGGGGCCGTTAAAATTGACTTCTGGCATAGGAACTAAAACCTGAATGGCGCACCCATTCGCGCCCTCAACAAACCCGACAAGTCTAGTCGAGTTTGCGGGCTAAACCGAAACTTAACCTAAGTCAAATACTTGACTGGCTTAGTCGGGCACTCTATATGACTCACTAGGTTGGATGACTCCCTAGGCTGAGTTTCGTGCCCAGCCAACGCCACCGCGAGAGAAGCCGGACTATACCATGAACGGTCAGTCGTTTTTCAAGACTCTTCGGCACGACATCGACGTGGTGGTCGAGCGTGATCCGGCGGCCCGCTCGCGGCTTGAGGTGGTGCTGGCCTACCCCGGGTTCCATGCTCTTTTGGCCTATCGCCTCGCGCACGCCATATGGCGCCGGCGCTGGAGGCTTCTTGCCCGGTTGGTTTCACATGCGGCACGCGTCCTGACAGGGATTGAAATCCACCCTGGCGCGCAAATCGGCCGCGGGTTCTTCATCGACCACGGCATGGGCGTGGTCATCGGCGAGACCTCCATCATTGGCGATGACGTGACCCTCTATCAGGGCGTGACCCTGGGCGGAACGTCGCTCGACCCCGGCAAGCGCCACCCGACGCTCGGCAATAATGTGATCGTGGGCGCGGGCGCCAAAGTGTTGGGGCCGATTACGTTAGGGGACGGCGTCCGCGTGGGATCGAACGCCGTCGTCGTCAAGGACGTGGCCCCGGGTACGGTCGTGGTCGGCATTCCGGCCAAGGCGGTCACCAAGAAAGCCGACTCGGAGAAACCTGGATTTGCCGCCTATGGCGCAACCGGAGACAGGCTGAGCGACCCCGCCGCCAAGGCGATCGATGGCCTGATGGAAAACCTGCAGTTCCTTACGGCGCGCGTCGAGGAACTGGAGACGCAAATCAAGAGACACGAAGAGAAGGGCGCGCACTTGTGGCCCACCGAACAGGGGACGGAGCCGCGCGCGAATGAGGATATCGATTAACCGACGGTTCAGGCCGGGTCGCCCGGCCACGGGATAGGGAGATGGATTGTGAAACTCAGCACTAAAGGCCGGTACGCGGTGATGGCGATGGTCGATCTAGCGGCGAACAGCGACGGCAAGCCGGTTTCGCTCGCCGAGATCGCCGAACGCCAGGAGATATCCCTGTCGTACCTGGAGCAGCTTTTCGGCAAATTGCGCCGGGGCGGGCTCGTCAAAAGCGTGCGAGGACCGGGCGGGGGCTACCTGTTGAGCCGCAGCACCGACGATACGCGCGTTTCGGACATCGTCGTGGCGGTGGATGAACCTCTGCGGGCGACCCGATGTAAGGCGGGCTCGTCGGTCGGGTGCCGCGGTGACAACGGGCGCTGCCTCACCCACGACCTGTGGGAGGAACTGGGAAACCAGATCCACATGTTCTTGAGCTCGGTGTCGCTGGAAGATGTGATCGCAAAGCGCGTCCGCGGTACGCGCAACCGGTTGGCGGCGGCGACGACGGGAGAGTCGCCCGCGGAGACCCCGGCGGCGACCATAGAGCGGGCCCTCGCCTAAGGGCATATGACCGTGACCGAACTCGGCGCCTATCTCGATCATAACGCGACCACGCCGGTCAAGCCCGCGGTACGTGACGCCATGCGGGCCGCCTTCGAGCAGGTCGGCAACCCCTCGTCGGTGCATCGCTATGGCGCGTTGGCGCGGCGGCGCGCCGAGGTCGCGCGCGCCAAGGTCGCGGACCTGGTCAACGCCGATCCCCGGGACGTGGTTTTCACCAGCGGCGGAACCGAAGCCAACAATCTCGCCATCACCGGCCCGGGGCGTCCCGTGCTGGTGTCGGCCGTCGAGCATGATTCAGTTCTGGCGCCCGCCCGAGAGGTTCCCCAAGGTTTTCGGATCGCCCCGGTCGATGGAGAGGGCGTCATCGACCTTGACGCGCTCGACTCCGCCCTTGCCGAGGTGGGGCAGCCGGCGCTGGTCTCGGTCATGCTGGCCAACAACGAAACCGGCGTCATTCAACCGATACCCGAAGTCGCCCGGACGGTACATGCACACGGCGCCTTGCTTCATTGCGACGCCGTGCAGGGCGCGGGCAGGATCCCGCTCGACCTCGCGTCTCTCGGCGCCGATCTTCTTACGCTTTCGGCGCACAAGCTTGGCGGTCCCATGGGCATGGGAGCACTGATCCTTGCGCCGGGTGTCGAGATCAAATCGCGGGCGACCGGCGGAGCGCAAGAGATGCGCCGCCGCGCCGGCACGGAAAACATGCCGGGGATCGTCGGGTTCGGGGTGGCGGCGGACCTGGCGGCGAAGGAGTTGACCGTCCAAGACCGGACGGTTACGACGTTGCGCGATGCTCTCGAACAGGCCGTCGGCGAAGTCCCCGGCGTTCGCGTTCATGGTGCGGGCGCGCCGCGCGTCGGCAACACGAGTTGCTTTTCCCTGGCCGGCGTCTCCAGCGAAACACAGGTCATGGCGCTGGATCTCGACGGCGTTGCGGTCAGCGCCGGCGCCGCCTGCTCGTCCGGCAAGATCGGGGCCTCGCACGTCCTTTCGGCAATGGGCGTGGCCGAGGCGGAGGCGCGCTGCGCCATCAGGGTTTCCCTCGGCGCGGGAACCGAGCGCGCGCACATCGACCGTTTTCTAGAGTCCTGGTTCGCCCTGGTTCGGCGGACCACCAAGCACGGCGCCGCCAAAGCGGAAATTCAACCCGTGGCCCTACCCGCGGCCCAACCCGTGGCCCAACCCGCTGCGTAGCGTCAGAAGGCCCACAGCGGAGCGTTTGAAGGAAAAGCACATGGTTAAAAAGAGTAACGGCGCCAACATCGACCTGCCCATCTACCTCGACTATCAGGCGACGACTCCGCTCGATCCGCGGGTGCTGGACGTGATGATGCCGTACCTTACGACCAAGTTCGGCAATCCCCACTCGCGCAACCATTCCATTGGCTGGGAAGCCGAGAAGGGCGTGGAGCTGGCGCGCAAACAGGTGGCGGACCTGATCGGCGCCGATTCGAAGGAGATTATCTTCACCTCGGGCGCAACGGAATCGAACAATCTCGCTCTCAAGGGCGTGGCGCATTTCTACGGCGACCGCAAGAACCATATCGTCACGCCGGTGACGGAGCACAAATGCGTGCTCGATTCCTGCCGTCACCTCGAGCAGGAAGGCTTCAAGGTCACCTATATCCCGGTGCAACAGAATGGCATTGTCGATCTCGATGTCCTGGCTGGCGCCATCACCGACGAGACGGTGATGGTCTCAATCATGGCGGTCAACAACGAGATCGGCGTCATCCAGCCCCTCGAGGAAATCGGCGCGTTGTGCCGCGAGCGCAAGGTCTTCTTCCACACCGATGCGGCGCAAGCGACGGGGAAAATACCGCTCGACGTGAACGCCATGAACATCGACCTGATGAGCATCTCGGGCCACAAGATGTACGGTCCGATGGGCGTCGGCGTCCTCTACGTGCGGCGGCGCCCGCGGGTGCGCCTCAAGGCGTTGATCACCGGCGGCGGCCAGGAGCGCGGCATGCGCTCCGGCACCCTGCCGACGCCCCTGATCGTTGGCATCGGCGAAGCCTGCGCCATTGCCACGAAGGAAATGGGCGCGGACAACGAGCATATCCGGCGCCTCTCCGACAGGCTCCACGATGGCCTGACGTCCTCCCTGGGCGACATATTTTTGAACGGCGACCGGGAAAAGCGTTACCCCGGCAATCTGAACTTCAGCTTTGCCTACGTGGAAGGCGAATCGCTGATGATGGGAATCAAGGACCTCGCCGTATCGTCGGGTTCGGCCTGTACCTCGGCCTCCCTGGAGCCCTCCTACGTGTTGCGCGCCCTCGGTGTGGACGAGGAGCTGGCCCACACATCGCTGCGCCTCGGCATTGGCCGCTTCACGACGGAAGCCGAGATCGACTATGCCGTGGAGTGCCTGCGCGAGCATGTGAACAAGTTGCGTAGTATGAGCCCCTTATGGGAGATGGCGCAGGAGGGGATCGATCTGAAATCGATAGAGTGGTCGGAGCATTAGGAAGATATTGGGGGTTTCATGATAGATGGGATTGATCCCACCCCATGCGACAGTGGGTCGCACGGTGGCGGATCGGGAAGGACTTAAGATGGCGTACAACGAAAAAGTAATCGATCATTACGAGCGGCCGCGGAATGTGGGCTCCATGGACAAGAACGAGGCGGGTGTCGGCACCGGCCTGGTGGGCGCTCCGGCCTGCGGCGATGTCATGAAACTACAGATCAGGGTGAACGAAGCGGGCATCATCGAGGACGCCAAGTTCAAGACCTTCGGTTGCGGCTCGGCGATCGCCTCGTCCAGCCTTGTTACCGAATGGGTCAAGGGCAAAACCCTCGACGAGGCGGGGACGATCAAGAATACCCAGATCGCCCAGCACCTGGCGCTGCCGCCGGTGAAGATTCACTGTTCGGTGCTGGCGGAGGACGCCATCAAGGCCGCGATCGCCGACTACCGGACGAAAAACGACCGGCAAGCGGCGGAATAGTTTGCCGAATAGTTTGTTGGGTGCGCCCGCGCGCACCCGGTATTTGGAGTTCGAGGGATGTTTGGTACGGCGATGACCATCACGGACGCGGCGGTGGGCCGCGTGAAGGAGTTGCTCGCGCAGCGCGACAAGCCGACCTTCGGCATTCGCCTGGGCATACGCACGGCGGGTTGCTCCGGTCTCTCCTATACCCTCGAATTCGCCGACGAGAAGGGCGAGTATGATGAACTCGTCGAACATGACGGCGTGAATATCCTCATCGACCCAAAGGCCGCCATGTTTCTCATCGGCACGGAAATGGATTTTGTGGAGGAAAAGCTCAAATCCGGATTCGTCTTCAACAATCCGAACGAAAAGGGCAGGTGCGGCTGCGGCGAATCCTTTCACGTTTAGGCCACGCTCTCCGAAATCCACCCGTCCATCGCCATGGCTCTCAAATTTCGACCGGCCTCGCATGGGGTCCTTACGCCGGGCTTGCCGCCGAGCTTTCCAAAGGGGCGGCCGCGGCCAGTTGTTTTCGCCAGGGTTTTGGGCACATTCGATGATGCCGGTTAGGGTTCGATGATGAACAAGCGCGACGGCCAAACAAGGCCCGATGCCGGCGGGCCCGCAAGCTGTTGGTCATGCCGCGGGCCGGTCGATCCGCGGGCGCTGTTTTGCCATACCTGCGGCTCGATCCAGCCGAGCCGGCCGGTCGACCATTTTGCCCGCCTTGCGGTCAGGCGGGACTACGACCTCAAGACCGTGGATTTGGAGCGCCAGTACTTCGGGTTTCAGCGCCGCTTCCATCCCGACCGCTTTGCCGCCAAGTCGGCCACGGAGAAGGCCCACTCGCTGCAACACGCGACCAGCTTGAACGAAGCCTACGAGACCCTGAAATCACCCCTTGGCCGCGCCCGCTACCTGCTGGAGCTGCTGGGCCGGCCGGTGATCGAAGAGGATCAAACCACCTCGGACCCCGTGTTGTTGGCGGAGGCCCTGGAAATGCGCCAAGCCCTGGCCGAGGCGCCGGACGCCGCCGCCGTCGCCGCCATCGCGGCCGACGCCGAAGCAAAGATCGCCGATTGCCAGACGGCGCTTGCCGCCGCGTTCGTATTCTACGGCACCTATCCGGGGGACGATCAAGTGGCGGAGATACAATGTCCGGTCTACGGATTTTACGGTGGGAATGACAACCGGGTCAATGCGACGATCCCCGATACGGAAACGGCCATGGAGCGCCTGGGAAAACTCTACGAGCCGGAGATTTACGCCGGAGCCGGGCATGGATTCATGCGGGCCGGCGCCGAACCCGATGCGACTCCCGAAAATCGGGCCGCCATGGAAGCCGGCTGGGAGCGTTGGCTGGAGTTGCTGAGAGGGATGTGAAAGACGTCAGGCGGGCTGGGATCGACGCAGATTGAAGGTCGCCCGATTCCCCGTTGCACGGTTCCCGCCGTTGCCCCGTTCCGGGCCGTACCACGCGTCAACCGTATGAGCCGGCGAATTGGCAAACCACTGGTCCAGGAACGGTGTTTCTGCTTTGTCGATCCACGATTGTAATTCCATACGCAGCGTCTGCTTGACCAGCGTTTGGGACGGGTCCGCCACCAGATTAGTGTGCAAGTAGGTCTCACTCCGGGCATACAGGCAATATTCCCGATCCGGCAACGCCGCGTACAGATGGTCCTGTGTCACCATCCCCCGGAAAAGTACCTGCGGTTGGCTGCCCCGGTTATTCATGTTCGTGATGTGCATCAGGAACACCGACGTCGGGCGCGCCTGGTTCATATCCCGCAGCAGGTTTGGCGCAAAATCCAGTCCTGGGCACAGAGCCATGTACGGCATCGCGTTTTGTGCCAGCGCAATTTCGCGGTTCGACGCCCGTGGACTCTCAATGATGCGGAACAGGTGCTCCGGCAGTTGCGCTAACGAACACAATGTCGGAAAAATATCAATGGTGGAGAAAAGATCGGTCAACTCCACGTTGACCGGGATATGCCCCGGCCACTGAATCAGAAACGGCACCCGGCTCGACTCGTCCTCCGGATTTCGCTTCTGGCCGTAGGCGATACTGTGCACACCGCTCATCCCGCCGTGATCCGAGGTGTAGACGAAAATCGTATTCTCGCTGATCTGCAGCGCTTCCAGTTTTGCCTGTATGGTCCCCACACAATCATCCACCACGCTGACGTGCGCGTGGTATCCCTGATGATCGTCCCAGTTGCGGAGTTCGTCGTGGGGATGAAACGGCAGCGCCGCGGGATCGGGATACAGCGCTTTTTTGTCATCCGGAGCATCGATCATCGGCCCGTGCGGCGGGTTCAGGGACACCATGAGAAAAAACGGCGTGTCCGATGTTCCGTAATCATCCAGCCAGTCCAATGCCTGATCGACCGTCGCCGGAGCGTTGGAAATCCCCTCCCAGTCAATCCAGTCGCCGCCGTTCACGCTGTACCGGCATTTCCGGTGGTTGTTCGTTCCGCCCCAGACCAGCGACGTCTCCCACCCGAAGAGGCGGGCGTCATGCCCCCCCAGATGCCATTTCCCGAAATACGCCGTCCGGTAGCCCGCCGCCTGGAACATCCGGGGCAGCGTCCCGCGGGTTTTCTCCCCCACACCCTGGTCTACCCGTTCCCGCAAACTCATATGGTTCGCGATCAATCCCTGCTGGTACGGCCACCGTCCAGTCATCAGGATAGCGCGGTACGGCGTGCAAAGCGGAAGGTTGGAGTAGCAACTGCTGAAATGCACACCCCGGTCCCGCATTGCCTCCATATGCGGCGTCTGCACCGCCGGAGTCTGAGTCCAGGGCAACGCCCCCCAGCGATGCGTATCACTGAACAGGAACACAATATTGGGCTTCTTCGGGGCCGGTGGGGCGCCGCACCCGGCCCCGGAAACCAGGGCAACCGCACCCGTCGTCTTCAGAAACGCGCGCCGTGGAATCTGCCGTGACATCCGCGCACCATCTTTTATAATAGTATCAACCCCCATCCCGCGAATCCATGATCACTTCATGAATTTCAATCTTGTTATCCTCGGGTGAAGCGAAGGCCTCTTTCGGCAGCGACCCGGATTTCGAATGCCCCTTCACAAAGGCGTCCGATTTCGTCCACGCCTCAAACGACTCGCGGGACTCCCATTGCGTAAAAATGACATAGGGATCACCCGGTTTCACCGGGCGCAGCACCTGGTTCGATATAAAGCCGGGCATTTTGTCCACCAGGCCGGCCCGGTTTCGGAAGCGCTCTTCAAACGCTTCCGCGTATTCTGCTGTCACATAGATGCGGTTGGCAACCGTTACCATGAGTTACTCCTTCCTGAAATATAATTTCCTGCAGGTGTATATCGTTGGGTGCGACAGTCACGTAGCATGGGCATCCTGCCCACGCATCAAACGATCCCCAGAATCCGTAATGGTCGCATTCCTGCATGTCCGTGCCCGAACACCCTGAATATTAACAATTTGTGTAGAAAGAGTCAATCCTCATGTGTATGGAATATTGGGAATGTCGCCGAAATCAGACGAATGGTGAGGAACGTCGAATCGCTTTTCTGCGGAAGAGGGTGTACTCAGGAGAGAAAGTGGGCCACGTCCGGTTGCCGGGTGATTCCGTCAACCTGGATCTCAAACAGCAGGTCGTCCCGGCAGATAGTGCTTTCCGCCACAATGACCGGCAAGTCTGTCAAACCATGCTCCCGGCAATACTGGTGATAGAGTGGCGCGTCGACCGCATTGCGGAAATAGGCGATTCCCCGCGTCACGTCCCGCCACGTCATCCCCCGCGATGCCAGCAGGGCGCCCACCACTTCAAAAGTGCGGTCGATTTGCGCCGCAGTGTCGCCCACGTGCAGCGTGGCCCCGTCCGCATCAATACTGGCGGTCCCGGAGACGTAGAGGTAGCGGCAATCCGGAAAGTTTACCTCCACCGCCCGGCTGAACGAGCTGCCGTAGTCCTCCGCCGGACATTGCAGGGGTGACCGGACCGTGCTGGTGCTGACGGGCGCGTCCAGCGGCTGGATGGCCAGCACGTCCGCGATGATCGCAGCCCCCGCCGCGTTACGGTCACCGACAAGCGTGCTGGCGGGCAGCATCCGGTCGTACACACCGTGTTCCGTGAAAAACCCCCTGCGGATACGGTTGAAATCTTCGTACCAATCCAGAATGTCCTCCATCCACACCCACCTGCGAACCACGTGCGACATGTCCATCCCCCCCGC
>JADFIH010000145.1 GCA_022566715.1 Pseudomonadota bacterium
TTGGTCGACCCGCCGGTCGCCGCGACCACCGCGGCGGCGTTCTCCAGGCTTTGCCGCGTAACCAGGTCGCGGGGGAGGGGCCCGCCCCGGCGCAGAATCTCCATGACCGTTTCGCCCGCGCGTTGCGCGGCCGCGTTGCGTTCCTCGTAGACCGCGGGGATCATGACCGATCCCGGCAGGGCGAGGCCCATCGCTTCGGCCACCATGGCCATGGTATTGGCGGTGAACTGGCCGCCGCACGACCCGAGACCCGGCAGGCAGACGCGCTCGAGCTCGTAGACATCCTGCTCGTCCATCTCGCCCGCCATCACCGCGCCCACGCCCTCGTAGGCGTCGAGCACGGTTACGTCCTTGCCGCGCCAGCGCCCGGGCAGCGCGCTGCCGCCGTAGACGAAAACCGCGGGCGAGTTGCAGCGCACCATGGCCATCATCATGCCGGGCAGGGTCTTGTCGCAGCCCGCGAAGCACACCAGGCCGTCGTAGGCGTGCCCGCGCATCACCGCTTCGACGCTGTCGGCGATGATCTCGCGCGAGATCAAGGAGAACTTCATGCCCTGATGGTTCATGGACAGGCCGTCGGACACCGAGATCGTGGTGAATTCGCGCGGCGTCCCGCCCGCCTTTTCAACGCCGATCTTGGCCTGGGCCGCTTGCGGGGCGAGGGTCATGCTGCACGGCGTGACCTCGCCCGCCGTGGTGGCGACGCCGATGAAGGGCCGGGCGATGGCCGCGTCGTCGAGCCCCATGCCGCGCAGGAAGGCGCGGTGCGGCGCCCGGTCGAGGCCGTCGGTGGTGATGCGCGAGCGCAGGGCTGGGCCCTTGTCGGGCGGCATGGTCGTCCTCCCCAATGAAATGACCACGCCAGCATAGCAGGCCAGCGGCCAATCGGGCGCCTACGCCTCAGGTGACGGCGGCGCGGCTGTGGTATTCGGGCGTATCCCAGGTCCGGCCGGCGAGCGTTTCGCGCAGGATCGCCACGGCATCCCATAGGTCGGTATGGCGCAGGGTGAGCGGTGTGATGCCGAACCGTATAAGATCGGGCGCGCGGAAGTCGCCCACGACGCCGCGCGCGATCAACGCTCGCATGACGGGGTATCCATCGGCATGACGCAGGGCGACGTGGCTGCCGCGCAGGTCCGCGTCGCGCGGCGTCACGATCTCGAGATCAAGCCCGGCGCACTCCTGTTCCACCAGCGCGATAAACGCGTCCATCATCTCCACCGACTTGCGCCGGATCGCGGCGATGCCCGCCTTGGCGATCACGTCGAGGGCGGCCTCGAGCGCCGCCATGCCGAGCACGGACGGGGTGCCGCACAGGTTGCGCGCGATTCCGCCTGCGGGCCGGTAGTCCGTGGAGAACTCGAAGGGCGCCGCGTGCCCCATCCAGCCCGCCAGCGGCGGTTCGAGCTCGTCCTGCAGGCGTTCGGCGACGAACAGGAACGCGGGCGCGCCGGGTCCGCCGCTCAGGTACTTGTAGCCGCAGCCGACGGCGAGGTCCGCCCCGCACCCGTTGAGGTCGGTGGGGACCACGCCCGCGCTGTGCGAAAGGTCCCACAGGACGAGCGCGCCGTGCTGGTGGGCGGCGCGGGTCACCGCCGCCATGTCGTGCCTGCGCGCGGTCCGGTAGTCGACCTCGGTCAGGGTGACGACGGCGACCGTCTCGTCGATCGCCCCGATGATCTGCTCGGCGGGCGCGGTCCGCACCTCGCAGCCCCCGTCCAGAAGCCGGGTGAGCCCCTGCATGATGTAGTGGTCGGTGGGGAAATTTAGGTCCTCCGTGAGAATGACCTTGCGCCCCGGGCGCAGCTTCAAGGCGGACGCCAGCAGCTTGAACAGATTGACCGACGTCGAATCGGCGGCGGCCACCTCGTTCGCCCGTGCGCCGATCAAGGGCGCGAGCTTGGCCCCGACCCGGAGCGGCATGTCGATCCAGCCGTGCTTGTTCCAGCTTCGGACCAGGTCCTGCCCCCATTCTTGCGCCACCACCTCGGCGACGCGGGTCTCCGCGGCACGGGGCAGCGCGCCCAACGAATTACCGGCGAAATAGAGCACGCCGTCCGGCAGCACGAAGTCGCCGCGGAATTTCGCCAGCGGGTCGCGTGCGTCACGTTCGGCAAGGGCAGCGCGCGTCAGCTTGGTCATGATTTTTCCGAGTACGGGAACACGGCTTGTGCGCCCCGGCCCACATCGGCGCAGCGAACGCGCGACCCGTCAATGTCGAGTATGGGCAAGGGCGGGACGCTCCGGCGGCTCTTAGTTGGTACCGTCGATGGTGAGGGAACGCAGCACGTATTCACCGCCCCGGTTGACGAACTGAAAACCGTCGAACGGATCGCGGAACGACCGGTCCCTGATCTTGATGACAGTGGTTCCGTCAAGCCGGACGACGGTTTGGCCGTCCTGCGTGCGTGTCCATTCGATGAGGTGTGTCACGCCGCCGCCCAGGGCCGGCGTGTCGTCCACGAAATCGATCACGGAACTGCGCCGGCGGCCTTCGCGCAGTAGCTCGATGCCGCCCTCGGCCAGGAATACGAGCCGGTAGCCGATCTCGCGTCCGGCGCCTTGATAAACCGCAAGCTCCAGCGCGCCGGCGGGATCGGGCGCCGAGATTTCGGCGGTGACGGCAAAGGCATTGCTGATCGGCGTCCGCAGGTAAATCACGGCGGCCCTGTTCCGGCGCTGCGCCGGTTCCGCCCTTTCGTCCGGTGCGCTCTGGGTCGAGCGCAGTATTTCGGCCAGTATCCCCACGACGAGATCGCGCGAGCTATCGCCGCCGCCGCCACTCCCAGTGGCGCCGCTGCGGCGTAACGCCAGGGAGGCCACCGCCTCGCTATGCAGCCCGCCGCGGCGCGTGACGAAGAAATCACCACTTTCCACGGTCCACGCGGGATTGCTTTGGAAGTTGCCGTCGCGGAAATCCTCGGTAATCAGCCGCACCTGCCAAGGGTTGTCGAAACGCCTCAAAACGGAGCGAAGGTCGCGTACGAAGCGGCGGTCCGCGGCGCGCGAACGCTCGGCGGCATCGATCAGCGTGGTGAGCTCTTCGATCAACTCTTGAGTTCTATTGGTCTCCTCCCGCAAGGGGTCGTAGTTCTGGGCCTGGACGCCCGCCGCGGCGAGCACAAACCCCAGGGCCGCAAGGATACCAACCAGTCTCCGCGCCATGACCATTTCCTCCCTTTTTCGCCCACGCCCGAAGGGCCAGCGTTAACTTTAACCATACCAGCGCCCGCGCCACTTTTCGAGCGATGGCGGCTCAAATGTGGGTTTGGCCGTGAGCGCTGCCCTAGAGTCGTTCCGACTCGGTCGGAACCACTCTAGTTTTTGTCGCTCACGGCTGCGGACCGGACGGTCCGCGCCTGCGCGGGCGCGCCGGATAACCGGCGGGCCGCCTCGCGGCCTTGGGCGATTCCAGCAGCCTTGAGCAATTTCAAGTGAACCGGAAATGCCCTAGCCATTGGTCCTATGCCCTTTGGGGGTGGCTCGTTGCCCCCTTTGGCAAATATCCCCGTGCTGGGTGGGGGCTAGGCTGGCAGCGAATCCGGTGCGGGTCTGGAAGTTGGTCCGGTTTGGGGGCCCGCGAAGCCTAGGAGGCAATCGTGGTACGGACGGTGACCTTATTTACGCTTCGGCTGAGCGTTCTGGCCGTACTCTACGTCGTCGTCGCGCGCGCGCAATGGCGGGCGGGGCGGCGGCGAAAACACCGGGTCCGGTCACTTCGCCGCAATAATCCCGATCTCGACGGTGTACTTGGGCAGGGCGAGCTTGGCTTCGACGCACGCGCGGACCGGCGGGTTCGCTGAATCGATCCAGGCGTCCCACACCGCATTCATCTCGTTGAAGGTCCCGATATCGGCCAGCCAGATGGTCGCTGACAGAAGGTTCGCCTTGCTGGTGCCGGCCTCCGCCAGAAGGCTGTCGATGCGCGCGACAATGTCCTTTGTTTGATTCGTGACGCTGTCGCCCGCCGCGTCGAGCGCGACTTGCCCGGCAAGATAAACGGTGCCGCCGTGTTCGACGATCTGGCTCATGCGCGGGCCGGGGTGATGCCGCTTGATGGTCATGGAGTCTTCCCTCATTGAATGCGCGTAGAAAGTGCGTGGCGTGGCATAGCACGGCGCGGTGCAATGGCGCAATTCGTCCCTGGCGCCGCTGGCGCGACGCGCTCCTTTGCCGTTAGGATAGAGCAATGTCCGAAGTGCCAACGTAATTGATCCGGCGCGGTTGAATTGCTTCGGATAAGATTGCTCTACTCTTTTAAAATCCTAGAGCAGCGTTATCCGTTCGGGAATCGCCCCCCCAGTTTTCAATGGGGCGGTTCCATCCGAACGGATGCTGCTCTCGGCAACAAAAAACCAGGGGAGGTTGGTTCGTGAGTGGCAATCGTAAAACCGTCACCATTCCCGCGGGGACGGTCGCGGAAGCTTATCTTGCGCTTCTTGCACAGCGCGGCATCGACTATCTGTTCGCCAACGCGGGCACGGATTTCGTTTCCATTGTCGAGGGTTTGGCCAAGGCCAAGGCGCTTGGCCGGGCGGCGCCGACGCCGATCACCGCGCCGCACGAGAACGCGGCCATCTCGATGGCGCACGGCTACTACCTGATGACGGATCGGCCGCAAGCCGTAATGGTTCATGTCAACGTGGGAACCGCGAATGCCGTCGCCGGGATCGCCAACGCGGCGCGCAGCAATATTCCCGTTCTCATGACGGCGGGCCGCACGCCGATTTCCGAAACCGGCCTGCCGGGGTCGCGGAGCCATCAGATCCATTGGGCGCAAGAGTCCTACGATCAGGCCGCGATGGTGCGCGAGTACACCAAGTGGGACTATGAGCTGCGGAACGAGTCCGACCTGGAAACGGTCGTGGACCGCGCTTTGCAAATCGCGAACGCCTCTCCCAAGGGCCCGGTCTATCTCACCCTGCCCCGCGAGGTCTTGGCGCATGAGATCGGGGAGAAAGAGATCAGGGCCCAAACCGGCCTTCCCGCGCCCACGCCTCCGGCTCCCGATCCTGCGGCAGTCGACGTTGCGGCGGATGCGCTCCTTGGCGCCAAACGCCCCTTGATCCTGACCAGCGCGGTTGGCCGTTCCGTGGCCGCCTTGGAAGCCCTGGCGCGGTTGGCCGAGCGTTTCGCCCTACCGGTCGTGCAGCCCAATCCGCGTTACATGAACCTTTCGCGCGGTCACCCGATGCACCTGGGCTATGACGTGCGGCGCTTCATCGAAAAAGCGGATGTCATCCTGGTGGTCGATAGCGATGTTCCGTGGAACCCCGATACGTTCTCGCCGCCGCGCGAATGCAACGTGATCCACCTGGCGGAGGACCCGGTTTTTTCCGGTTATCCGATCCGGGGTTTCTGGGGCCAGCTCATGATTCAGGCGGCGCCGGAACTCGGATTGCCGGCCATCGAGGACCGCATGACCGATGCCGCCGAAGGCAAAAAGGGGCTCGTCGATGAGATCGAGGCGCGGCGCAAGCGCCTTGCGGCGGAACGCTCCGAAATCCATGGCGAGTGGGACGAACTCGCCGCCCAAGAGACCGGCCCCGGCGGGCGGATCAATCCGGCCTGGGCGGCGCGCCGCGTTTTCGACGCCTGTGGCGAGGATGCGGTCTATGTGAACGAGTACCCCTTTCGCCCACCGTTTCTGCCGGTCACGCAGCCGCGTTCCTTCTTCGGTACGCCGCCGGCCGGCGGCTTGGGATGGGGGCTTGGCGCCGCGTTGGGGATCAAGCTGGCGGTTCCCGGGAAGCTCGTCGTGGCCGGCGTTGGTGACGGATCCTATTTCTTCAATAATCCGGCCGTGGCGCACCACATCGGCGCCGCGCATGACCTGCCGCTTCTCGTTCTCGTCTTTAATAACGAACGCTGGAACGCCGTCGCCGCCTCGACCATGCTGATCTACCCCGATGGGTACGCCGCGAAACTCAACGAAGGCGTGCCGCTCAGCCAGTTGAAGCCTTCACCCGCCTTCGAGAAATACGTCGAGGCCTCGGGCGGCCTTGGTATTCGTGTCGAGGAGCCGGGCGAATTGGCGGGCGCCCTCGAGCGCGGGCTGCACGCCGTGGTGGCGGTGATCGCGCCGTACCGCGCGTTGCGGGCGGAGATCGGGAAGATCACCGGCTGCAACTTCATCTACCTCTCGGGCGGGCACGCGCCTGACGAGGAATACCCGTACGAGTACGAGCCGGGCTACACGCACATTCCCGGCGACTTCCGCGACGCCCCGATTCCGGCGGTGGCCCATGCGTAGCCCGCTGACCGTCCTGCGCCGCGTCTCGCGCAGCGTGCGCGAGCGCCCCGGCTCGGCCGTGATCGACTGGGACACGTGCCCGGCGCGCTTCCGCGGCAAGGTGTCCGCGGTGGTGCGCAACCGCCGCGAGGCGGACGAACTGGTGGGCTTCTACGGGCACCCGGACCACGTGAAGATCCACCATCTCACAACGGAGGCCTTCCACCAGCTAGCCAGAGGGAGAGATAACGCGGCACGCTTGTACTATACCGTTGTGCCTAAGAGAGCTTTCCGGCGTATGGCGGAACAGATGCAGGCGACTGGCGCGGCCATGCCTTCCGATTTTCCGCCCATCGATCAGATGGGCACGCCCGATGAGAACGTGACCACTACAATTGACGTGTCGAGTTACTGGGAGACCAAGCGCCAGGCTATGGCCGCCCACCGTACCCAGTTCGGGCCTGACAACCCCTTGCTCTCCCTGCCTGAGGAAACCCTTGCTTCCTTCTTCAGTACCGAGTATTTTCAGCGCGTTTTCCCGGCCTTCAAGGACGCCCAACAGGAAAAAGCGCTGTTTTAGGTAGTGGCTGGTCCCTCTGCTCCACTACCACCTGCCGGCAGCCGCCCACCCGATCAGGTTCCCGCGTTACAATAGCTATGCCCTGAAGCCATAGACGATAATATGAGGAGAGTCTGAACATGACCTGGATACACCAGGACGAAACCGCTGACCTGCCCATCATCGTAAAGTCGGCGTCGCTGTTACCCAAGGCCGCGCAGGCCATCATCGAGAAATCCATCGAGGTCGGCGTCTCGGTGCTTGCCATCACCAATCACAACGATGTGAGTGGCGTACCCGCGTTCCGAGATGCTGCGGCCGGCCGTAATATCCACGTTTTTCCAGGTTTCGAGCTTCGCTCAAGCGAAGGTGTCCACGTCCTGTGTATCTATCCCCAAGACACGGACGACGGACAGCTTGAGAGATTCC
>JADFIH010000146.1 GCA_022566715.1 Pseudomonadota bacterium
GCAACCCGCGCCTTGAACTCCGGCTTGTGCTGCTTGCGTTTCATCATCGCTGCTCTCCTCTCGCTGAAGACCAGCAGACACCGAATCCGTAGCTTACGTCACTGTCCGATTTCCGGGGAGTAGCTCAGTGCGGGCGTCTCACGGCGACAGACAATGAAGGAATTGAACGCGAGACTATGATCGCCGCTCGGGACGCCCAGAACGACATCGCCCTGCTAAAGCTTGACAACCCCCTGCCCGAGGTTTCGTGGCTGCCTCTGCGGACGCCGCCCGATGCCCGACTTGGGGAAAGTATCGTGGGTCGTGGGGTACCCCCTATTCGGTGGGGTCAGCACACGGCCTTCCGTCACGACGGGCATCGTGACGAACCTAGTCGGCCTTCGAGATGATACTCGGGGTATCCAGATCTCAGCGCCGGTGCAGCAGGGCAACAGCGGCGCGCCGGTTCTCGACGGAAGCGGGCAGATTATCGCGATGGTCAACTCGAAACTGAACGCCCTCCAAGTAGCACGCGAGTCTGGTGACATACCGCAAAATGTGAATTTCGCCATTGGGGCGCCCCTCTTGACGCGCTTCCTCGAGCGCCATTTGCCCGTTCTGCCACCGAGAGAACTCGACCACCCTCTATCCGTGGAGCAGATCGTTTCCCAGGCGTTGCCTGCGGTCTATCTCATCACCTGCTACGGATAGTGGGTTCACGTCACAACACTAATTGGCCGGCTCCGAGCCGGGACGACAGACTGCTTACCCGTCGCTTACCCACGAAAATGAGGAGTTTCGATTACAAGGCTAAGTCATTGAAAAAATTGGTGCCCAGGGGCGGAATCGAACCACCGACACGCGGATTTTCAGTCCGCTGCTCTACCAACTGAGCTACCTGGGCCCAAGCGGCCTCCGGGCGGGTGCGCCACCCTAGGGGTGCGGAAAACCTTCAAACCCGGGACCGACCGGGCCTTATACGTAAATTGACCGAACCTGTCCAGCGGCCGGCCCGGCAACCGGAAACCGTCGGCGCCGCGGCCAAAACGCCCAAAACGGGGACCAGAATAGGCTAGTCCTCCTGCCCCAGCTTGGATAGGTGTGGCCCGCGCCGTTACCCCGCACCGGTCAGGTCCGGGCGTCGATTTCGTACCGGTCGCGGGCAAGGCTCGAATCGGGGCTCACCTCAACGGCGACCCCGATCCGGTCCTCCAGCGCATCGACGAGATCGCCGGCGTCGTCATTTAGGAACGCCGCCACCTCGGGGGCCGCATAAATCTGCACCAGCCGGTCGTTTCCGCCGTCGGGCGCAAGTCCGGCGCGCGCCTCGTGCTCGGCCTGGCGGAGTATTTCGTAGGCCACCGTTTCGCAGGTCGGCTTGCGCCCCGCCCCACTGCAGACAGTGCAATCCTCGCTCAACAGCGTGGCCAGCGGATCGCGCGTCCGTTTGCGCGTCATCTCCAGGAGTCCGAATTCGGAGAACCCGCCGATCTGCATGGGCGCACGGTCCGCCGCCACGGACCGGCGCAACTCGTCCAATACCTGCGCGCCGTCGGCCGCATCGGACATATGGATAAAGTCGACCACGATAAGGCCGCCGATGCTGCGCAGGCGCAGTTGCCGGGCCACTTCGCGCGCCGCTTCGAGATTGGTGGTCAAGATGGTCTCGCCATGATTATCCGCGCTGGCGGCCCGCCCACTGTTGACGTCGATCGCCGTCAAGGCCTCGGTCGACTCGATGACGATGTGGCCGCCCGCGGGAAGATCGACGCGGGGCTCACGCGCGGCCGCGATATCGTCCTCGATGGAATGCAGATCGAACAGGTTGCCGCCACTGTACAACTCGATACGCTCCTCGAACTCCGGTAAATGCCGCGCACAATAGGATTTCGCGGCGCTCAAGGCGGCGGCATCGTCGACGACGATGCGCTCCGTGCCGGGTTGCACATGGTCGCGCAAGGAACGTTCGACGGGTCCAAGGTCGTTGAACAGGCAGGCCGGCGCATCCGCGGTGTCGCGGGTTTCGCAGATCCCCGCCCACAGGGCGCCGAGATCACGAATATCGGCGGCGAGGTCCTCCGGCGCCGCATCCGCGGCGGCCGTGCGAACGATGAAGCCGCCTTGTGCGCCCTCCCCGTCCGCCGCTTCGGCAACGAGCCCGGTGAGGTGGGCGCGGACCTCTTCCTCCACGATGCGCCGGGAGATGGCAACGCCGCTCCCGTACGGCGCATAGACGAGATAGCGTCCCGCCAGCGAAAGTTGGCGCGACAGGCGTGCGCCCTTGTCGGCCAGCGGATCTTTTACCGCCTGAACCAACACCGCCTCGCCTTCGTGCACGCTCGCACTGATCGGCGGCGGCTCGCTGCCGCGATCGAACGGCGTCTCGGGCGGGCGCGCTTCGTAGGCCCCCAGGAACCCGGCTCGTTCCAGGCCGATCTCGACGAAGGCCGCGTTCATGGCCGGCACCACGCTGGCCACGCGGCCCAGGAAGATGGCGCCGACCACGCTGCGCCGGTGCTCCCGCTCGATGGTCACCTCGCGCAAGGTCCCGTCCTCGACAATGGCGATTCGCGTTTCGCCAAGGCCGGAATTAATAAGGATTTCGCTACTCATGACGACTCACTAAGGGTCGGGGACGCTTTCATGGCCGAAGCCAGGGCCGGAAAGCCCAAACCTGAAAGCAGGGTATAGGTTTCATACAAGGGAAGCCCGACGACGTTCGAATAGGACCCTTTGATCTCGGGAATGAAGGCCGCCGCGCTGCCCTGGATCGCGTAGCCGCCGGCCTTGCCGCGCCACTCGCCGCCCGCGATGTAGGCGTCGATCTCGGCCGCGCTCAGACGTTTCACGCGCACGCGGGTCTCGACCAGCCGGCAATGGGCTTGTCCTCCAGCATCGATGACGGAAACCCCAGTGTGCACCCGGTGCCAGCCTCCAGACAACAGGGCAAGGCAGTCGCGCGCCACGTTTTCTTCCTCGGGCTTGGGCAGAATACGCCGCCCGCGGGCCACGACGGTGTCGGCGGCGAGCACGAAAGCCCCGGAATGACGTTCGGCGACGGCCTTTCCCTTCGCAAGCGCAAGGCGCCTGGCGAGGTCGCGCGGCAACTCGCCGCGGCCCGGCGTCTCGTCGATGGCGGCGGCCTCGCACACCGCCGGCACAAGGCCGATCCGCGCCAGCAACTCCCGGCGCCGTGGCGAGGCCGAAGCCAACACCAACGGGGGAGAGCTCGCCTGCCCCGGGGGCGGCACACCATTCACCCGCCAACAAGGCCTATTTATAACGGAAAGTTATGCGGCCCTTGGTCAGATCGTAGGGAGTCATTTCGACCAGGACCTTGTCACCGGCGAGCACCCGGATACGGTTCTTCCGCATCTTGCCCGACGTGTGGGCCAGAACCTCGTGTTCATTATCCAGCACGACGCGAAACATCGCGTTAGGCAGGATCTCTTTCACGGTGCCCGGCATTTCGAGAAGTTCTTCCTTTGCCATCAGCTCTCCATTGTTCGCCCATCGGCTCTCCATCATATGAATGAGCGACGCAATCATTGCCCGCCGGCCCCGGAAAGCAAGGAGTTTCTTGCCACGTTCGGCATCGCCAGCCTCTATCCGCGCAAGGACAGAGCGCAAAGCAACGTAAACAGGCGGCGCGCGGTGTCGAAGTCGGTTTCGACCTTACCCGCGAGCCGCGCCTGCAGAAGCTCCGATCCTTCGTTATGCAGGCTGCGGCGCGCCATATCGAGGGTTTCGATGCGCGAGGGGCTCGCCGATTTGATGGCCGTAAAGTAGCTCTCGCAAATCTCGAAGTAGTCTTTGACGATGCGGCGGAACGGCGACAGGGAAAGCCCGATGATCGTGACCGCCTCTTCGGCCGCCGTCCTGATGTCCAGCACCAGCCGGTTTTGATCGACACCGATGTGCAACACGTAAGGGCCGCCATCATGATTGACCGGAGAAAAGGAGTTCTTCTCGATCAGGTCATGGATCGCGATCTTGCGCTCGTGCTCGATGTCGGGGCCACGCCGCGCCAGGGTGCGCCCGTCGAGTTGGACATCGATAATTCGGCGCGTCTCGGCCACGGCGGCTCAGGCGTCTTCGCCCGGCATCAGGCGCAGGCGCACGGAAAGGCCATGGGCGTGCAGTCCCTCCGCCTCGGCCAGGACGGCGGCGTCGGGTCCGATTTTGGCGAGCCCGCCGGGGCCGCAGGCGATGATCGAGGTGCGCTTCAGGAAGTCGAGCGTCGACAGCCCCGACGAAAACCGCGCCGTCCGGTGGGTCGGCAGAACGTGGCTCGGCCCGGCGACATAATCGCCGATGGCTTCCGGCGTGTAGCGGCCGAGAAAAATTGCGCCTGCGTGGCGCACCCGCTTGGCGAGGTCCTCGGGCCGTTCGACGGCGAGTTCCAGATGTTCGGGCGCGATGCGGTCGATCAAGGGCGCGGCCTCGGAAAGGTCGGGGACGATGATGATCGCGCCATGATTGCTCCAACTCGCGCGCGCGATCCCGGCCCGTGGCAATGCCGCGAGATGGACCTCGACCGCCGCGGCCGTGGCGTCCGCGAAGCCGGCATCGTCGGTGATCAGGATGGCCTGTGCCGCTTCGTCGTGCTCGGCCTGGGAAAGAAGGTCGGCGGCAATCCAGCGCGGGTCGCTCCCCGCATCGGCCACCACGAGTATTTCCGACGGACCGGCGATCGAATCGATTCCAACGATCCCGAACACCTGCCGCTTGGCTTCGGCGACGTAGACGTTGCCGGGGCCGACGATTTTATCGACCGCTGCAATCGTCTCGGTCCCGAAGGCCAGGGCCGCCACCGCCTGGGCCCCGCCGACGCGGTAGATTTCGCCGATCCCGGCGATACGGGCCGCGGCCAGCACCAGGGGGTTGAGATCGCCGCCCGGGGCCGGCACCGTCATGGCGATCCGTTCGACGCCGGCGGCGCGCGCCGGCAGCGCGGTCATCAGCACGGAACTGGGATAGGCGGCCTTGCCACCCGGGATGTAGAGCCCGGCGGCCGCCACCGGGGTCCAGCGCGAGCCGAGTTCGATGCCGTCGGCGTCGCGATAGCGCTGATCCTTGGGCCGCTGTTTTTCGTGATAGGCGATAATTCGCTCGGCCGCGCGTTCCAGGGCCCGAACGGTCTCCCGCGGCGCCGAAGCGACGGCGGCGTCCACCTCCTTGCGGGTTACCGCAAGCGACCGCGCCTCGAGCTCGAAGCCGTCGAAGTCCTTCGTGTATTCTATAAGTGCGGCGTCACCGCGCTCCCGGACGGCGGCGAGAATGGCGGCGACGTCTTGCGCCACGTCGGCGCCCTGCGTCCGCCCGAGGGCCAGAAATTCGGCAAAGGCCTGCTCGAAGCCGGGCGCCGCCGCCTCAAGCCGCCGCACCATTGACGATCTCCTGGAAGCGCTGGACCCAGCCGCCCACCTCCCGCGGCAAGGTCTTCAGGGCGGCGCGGTTGACCACGAGGCGCGAGGTCACGTCGGCGATCTTCTCGACCTCGACGAGCCCGTTAGCCTTTAGGGTCGCACCCGTCTGCACCAGGTCCACGATGCGCCGGCACAAACCGAGGCTGGGCGCCAGCTCCATGGCGCCGTTGAGTTTGATGCATTCGGCCTGGACGCCGCGCGCGGCGAAGTGGCGGCGGCTGATGTTGGGGTATTTCGTGGCGATGCGAACGTGGCTCCAGCGCGCCGGGTCGTCCCCCGCCACCATTTCAGCCGGCTCGGCCACGGCGAGATGGCAGACGCCGATCCCCAGATCGAGAGGTGCGTAAATCTCGGCGTAATCGAACTCCATCAACACGTCGTTTCCGGCGACGCCCATCTGCGCCGCGCCGAAGGCGACAAAGGTGGCGACGTCGAAACTACGCACGCGAATGAGGTCGATGGCCGCGACGCTCGTGGTGAAACGGAGTTGCCGCGATTGGGAGTCCTCGAAGGCCGGTTCGGGCACGATCCCGGCGGCCCGCAGCACCTCGAGAATTTCGCCGAGGACTCGGCCTTTGGGGACCGCCATGATGATCTTTTCGCTGCCCGCGCTCACGAGGAACTCCTGTCAAGACGAGGCGCCGCCCGCGCCATACCTACGAGAATGCGCCAAGCCCGGCAAGGTCCGGATTACTCGGCGGTGTCGGCGGAATGGGACGGGCGCGCGGAGGCCCGCCACGGATAGCTGATGTCGTTGATCTCGCAATCGACACACTCGGCCTCCAGCCGGATGGCGCCGCCACCCGCGAAGATCAAGGTGATCCGGACGCCGCCGGAGTCAGAGTCCTGCGTGTGAATGGCTAGAAGCTCGACGAGCTGTTCCTTGGCGTTCAACGTCAGGCCCGTGGTCTGGACGTCCAGAACGCCGCGAAAGTTGACCTCCGTGCGAATACGCTGCCCCGAGCCGCGCGAATTGTCCTCCCAACGGTACCGGTTGAACACCGCGGCGAAGCGCCGTTGCGGCACGATGTAGGCAAGCTCGCCCAAACGCGCCACCGAATCCTGAAGAAGAGCGGAGATGACCGCGAGATCCTCGCGGTCGTGCGCCGCAAGACGAAGCGGTTCCTTCTTGGCCATGGATCGCGCCTAAATCACCGGTCATCCTACGCGGCGACGCGCTCGATGTCCGCCCCGCAGGCCGCCAATTTGTCGACCAGGCGCTCGTACCCGCGGTCGAGGTGATAGACCCGGCCCACCGTGGTCTCGCCCTCGGCGGCAAGTCCGGCCAGGACCAGACAAACCGACGCCCGCAGATCGGTCGCCATGACCTGCGCACCGCGCAGACGCGGAACGCCACGCACCTCCGCGGTCGATCCGCGCAAGGTTATCTCGGCGCCCATACGCGAAAGCTCGGGCACATGCATGAACCGGTTCTCGAAAATGCTCTCGGTGATCCGCGACGTGCCGTTGCTCATGGCCAAGAGCGCCGTCATCTGGGCCTGCATGTCGGTGGGAAAGCCGGGATACGGTTGGCTCTCGATGTCGACCGGCGTAATGGCGTTGCCGCGCCGGCTGACCTTGAGGCCCTTGTCCGACTCCTCGACGTTGACGCCGCTTTCCTCGAGCGAATCGATGACGGCCTCCAAGCTTGCCCGCTCGGCGCCGACGAGTTCGATTTCGCCACCGGTGATCGCCGCGGCGACCGCGTAGCTGCCCGCCTCGACGCGGTCGGGCATGACGGCATAG
>JADFIH010000147.1 GCA_022566715.1 Pseudomonadota bacterium
CCGTGACCAGGCGGGTCCCGTTCCTGATTTCGCGCTCGGGCTTCACGGCCTGGGGCGTCGACCTGGCTCGCCAAGCAGGGTTGACGCTGATCGGCCGGGCCCGCGGCAAGCGTTTCGTCACCCTGTCGGGCGAAGACCGCATCATCTACGACGCCGATCCCGCCAAGGTTCCCGAGGAATCGGCCCGCGCGCAGCGCAAGGCCGGCCGGGCCGACGATGCCGGCTGAGTCGGCAGACCTGTTGGATTGGGCCTCATGCTTCGACAAGCTCTGCATGAGGCCTCAGCCTGAGCTTGTCGAAGGGCGAGGCCCCCCGCCTAATTCAAAATGCCGCGTGGAAGCGCGATGACCGCGGCCGTTGGCGTTCTGTTGGCCGGGGGGCGGGCGCGCCGCATGGGCGGCGGTGACAAGTGTTTGCGCTCCCTGGGCGGGGAGACCCTTCTGGCCCGGGCGGTCGCCCGTGCCGAGCCCCAGGTCGGCACGCTCGTCCTCAACGCCAATGGCGATCCGTCCCGCTTCGCCGGTTACGGCCTGCCCGTGATCCACGACGTGGTGGAAGGTTTTGCGGGCCCCTTGGCGGGCGTGCTCAGCGGGCTCGAGTGGGCCGCCACTGAGCGGCCGGACGTAGCTTACGTCGCCACCATGCCGACCGACGCACCCTTCTTTCCTGGCGATCTCGTTGGCCGGTTGGCGGACGCGCTGCGCCGCGACGGCGCCGAACTCGCCTGCGCCGCGTCGGCCGGGCGCAGCCACCCCGTGTTCGGCCTCTGGCCCGTGCGCCTGAAGGACGACTTACGCGCGGCGCTGGTGGGCGAAGGCTTGCGCAAGATCGATGTCTGGACGGCGCGCCACCGCCTGGTGACGGTGGAGTTCGCCGTGGGCGCCATCGACCCGTTCTTTAATGTGAACACGCCGGAGGATTTGGCCGAAGCCGAAATCCATCTCAAGCGGAGCGCCGCATGACGCAACGGCGCAAGAAGCGGCATGCAGCGCCGCAGGTCCGGGTTCTCCTGGGATCGGCCGTTGCCATCGGCCCGGGCAAGGCGGATCTGATCGAGGCCATCGGGCGCACGGGCTCGATTTCGGCGGCGGCGCGGGACATGGGAATGTCCTACCGGCGCGCCTGGGAGTTGGTGGATACGATGAATCGATGTTTCCGCAGCGAAGTCGTCCGCACCTCGACGGGCGGCAGCGGCGGCGGCGGCGCCCAGGTCACGGCGTTCGGCCATGATGTCCTTCAGCGTTACCGCGCCATGGAACAGAAGGCCGCGCAAAGTGTCGCCCATGACATGAAGGGCCTTGCGTCGTTGATGCGGAAATCCTACCGCGCGTAATCATGTTGGCCGGGCATTTTGAATGCCTCGCAACATTTGCTTCGGATTCGTACCCCCCTCCCTAACCCTTCGATGGGCTTACGCGGCCCCACCGGGGCCACGGTCCCATCTCAGCCCACAAGGAGGGAGGGAATTAGAACAGGGGCGGAGTGCAAATCCCCCTCCCCCTTGATGGGGGAGGGCCGGGGAGGGGGTGACCCGCAAACAGATTAGGTTTGGGACGTCGCGGTAGGGACTGTCTGAGACCTTACGACAAGCCGGTGATGTTGCCCTTGGCGTCCACGCCGATGCGCTGCGCGGCGGGCGCGCGGGGCAGGCCGGGCATGCGCATGATGTCGCCGCAGACCACGACGAGGAACTCCGCGCCCGCGGCGAGTCGAAGTTCGCGAATCGGCACCGCGTGGTTGCTCGGCGCACCCATCAGGTTGGGATCGGTGGAGAAGCTGAACTGGGTTTTCGCCATGCAGATGGGGAAGGCGCCGAAGCCGTTTTCTTCCAGGTCGCGGAACTGACGGCGAACGGTCTTGTCGGCGATGATCTCGTCGGCGCCGTAGAGGCTGCGCGCGATGAACTGCGTCTTGTTCCAAAGGGTCTCGCCGTCGGCGTAAAGCAGGCTGAAGTTCGCCGGCGTATCCTCGATCGTCCGCACGACGGCGTGGGCCAGGTCCTCTGCGCCCGCGCTTCCGTCGGCCCAGTGACTGCAAAGGATCGCCTCGACGCCGATCTCGCCGCAGATGTCCCGAACGAGTTGCACCTCGTCCGGCGTGTCCGCGTCGAACCGGTTGATGGCGACGACGATGGGGACGCCGAACTTGCGGATGTTTTCGACATGGCGCCGAAGGTTCGCCGCACCCTCACGCAATGCGCCCAGGTCCTCGCGCTCCAAATCCGTTTTGGCCAGGCCGCCGTGCATCTTGAGCGCCCGGATTGTGGCCACCAGCACGGCACAGTCGGGCGACAGGCCGGCCTTGCGGCACTTAATGTTGAAGAACTTCTCGGCGCCCAGGTCGGCGCCGAAGCCGGCCTCGGTCACGACGTAGTCCGCGAGTTTGAGCGCGGCCCGGGTCGCCAACACCGAGTTGCAGCCGTGCGCAATGTTGGCGAAAGGCCCGCCGTGCACGAACGCCGGGTTGTTTTCCAGGGTCTGTACCAGGTTGGGCTGTAACGCGTCGAGGAGCAGCGCCGTCATGGCGCCCTCGGCGCCAAGATCGCTGGCGCGGACGGGTTCGCGGTCCCGCGTCGCGCCGACGACGATATTTCCGAGGCGCCTGCGCAGATCATCGAGTCCGTCGGCCAGGCAGAAAATAGCCATGACCTCGGAGGCGACCGCGATGTCGAAGCCGTCCTCGCGCGGGAACCCGTTCGACGGCCCGCCCAGGCCCACGGTGATGTGCCGCAGGGCGCGGTCGTTCATGTCGAGCACCCGGCGCCACGAGATACGCCGCGGGTCGATGCCCGCCTTGCCGTTCCAGTAGATGTCGTTATCGATCATGGCGGCGAGCAGATTGTTCGCGGTGCTGATCGCGTGCATGTCGCCCGTGAAATGGAGGTTGATGTCCTCCATCGGCACGACCTGCGAATAACCGCCGCCCGCGGCGCCGCCCTTGACGCCGAAGACCGGGCCCAACGACGGTTCGCGCAGGCAGATCGCCGCCTTTTTGCCGATGCGGTTGAGGGCGTCGCCCAGCCCCACCGTCGTGGTCGTCTTGCCTTCGCCCGCCCGGGTGGGCGAGATGGCGGTCACGAGGATCAGCTTTCCGTCGCTCCCGTTGGCCAGACCGTCCAGGTAGTCGAGCGACACCTTGGCCTTGTCGTGGCCATAGGGCGTGAGCGCGTCGGCGGGGATGCCGAGGCGGTCGCCGGCAAGCTCTACGATGGGCCGCAAGCTGGCGGCGCGGGCAATCTCGATGTCGGGTTTCATGGCTGCGAACTTACCGAAAGGTGGGGGACGAGAGGGTGGGGGCGGGCGCTTGGCCGGTAGAGGCTTGATATGTGGCGGCGCGGGCTAGTCCGAGGCCGCTGGGCCGACCGGCTCCACGTTCGCCGCGCAGTATTTGAACTCGGGAATTTTGCCGAAGGGATCGAGCGCCGGATTGGTAAGCAGGTTCGCGGCGGCTTCGGTGAAACAGAAGGGCGCGAAGATCAGGCCGTCGGGCACGCCGGCGTCCACGCGCACTGTCAATTCGATGGCGCCGCGCCGTGTCGAGACGCGAACCCGGTCCCCCGCCTCGATCTTCATCGATTCGATGTCATTGGGCGAGAGGTGGGCGACGGCCTCGGGCTCGATGTCGTCGAGCACGCGCGAGCGCCGCGTCATGGCGCCCGTGTGCCAATGTTCCAGCAAACGGCCGGTGGTCAGGATCATGGGATAGGCGTCGTCGGGCTGCTCGTCGGGCGGGATGACGGCGCAGGGAACGAACTTGCCGCGCTTCGACAGCGTCGGGAAGCCATCGCCGAAGATGATCTCCTGCCCCGGCTGGTCCTCCGCATCGCAGGGGTAGGTGACCGCGTCTTCGCGCAGCAAACGCTCCCACGTAATGCCCTTGATCGACGGCATGCAGCCCCGCATTTCCTCGAAGACCTCGCGGGGATGCGTGTAGTTCCAGTCGAGGCCCATGCGCCGCGCCAATTCCTGAGTGATCCACAGGTCCTGGCGTGCATCGCCTGGCAGGGGCAGCGCCGTCCGGCCCATTTGTACGCGCCGGTCGGTGTTGGTGAAGGTGCCGTCCTTTTCCGGAAACGCCGACGCCGGCAGTATCACGTCGGCATAACACGCGGTTTCGGTCAGGAAGATATCCTGCACCACCAGATGATCGAGCTTTTGCAGCGCCGCGCGGGCATGGCTCAGGTTGGGGTCCGACATGGCCGGGTTCTCGCCCATGATGTACATGCCCTTGATCGCGCCCTGGTGGATCGCGTCGGTGATCTCGACCACCGTCAGGCCCGGGTTGGGATCGAGTTCGGTCCCCCAGAATTTCTCGAACTTCGCGTGGACCGCGGGATCGTCGACCGCCTGGTAGTCGGGATAGACCATGGGGATGAGCCCCACGTCCGAGGCGCCCTGCACGTTGTTCTGACCGCGCAAGGGGTGGAGCCCCGTTCCCGGGCGGCCGATCTGCCCGCACATGAGGGCGAGCGAGATCAGGCAGCGTGCGTTGTCGGTCCCGTGGATGTGTTGCGAGATGCCCATGCCCCAGAAAATCAACGCCGACTTCGCGTTGCCGTACAGGCGCGCGATTTCCCGCAGGGTGTCGGGATCGACGCCGCAAACGGGCGCCATGGCCTCCGGCGTGAAACTTTTCAGGTGTTCCTTCAGCTCGGCAAAGCCCTCGGTGAACCCCTCGATGTAATTCCGGTCGACCATGTCCTCGGCGATGATGACGTTCATGACGGCGTTGAGGAGCGCCACGTCCGTGCCGGACTTGAAGCGTATCGTGTGCGTTGCGTAACGCGACAGCGCCTCGCCGCGCGGATCGAGGACGATCAGTTGCGCGCCGGCCTGCACCGCGTTCTTGAAGAAGGTGGCGGCGACCGGATGGTTGGATGAGGTGTTGCTTCCGATCACCATGATCACGTCGGCGTTCTTCACCTCGGCGAAAGGCGCGGTCACGGCGCCCGATCCAATCGTCTCCATAAGAGCCGCGACGGAGGAGGCGTGACAGAGCCGCGTACAGTGATCGACGTTGTTGGAACCAAAACCCGTGCGCACCAGTTTCTGGAACAGGTACGCCTCCTCGTTGGAGCCCTTGGCCGAGCCGAAGCCGGCGAGCGCGCCGCCGCCCTGGTGGTCGCGAATCGACGTCAGACCAGCCGCCGCCCGATCGAGCGCTTCCTCCCAGGTGGCCTCGCGGAAGTGCGTCAAAGGATTGGCCGGATCCACGTCGGGCTCGGCGGCCTTGGGCACGCCGTCCTTGCGGATCAGCGGCTTCGTCAGGCGGTGCGGGTGGCTCACGTAGTCGAAGCCGTACCGCCCCTTGACGCACAGCCGCCCGAGGTTCGCGGGCCCGTCCCGGCCGCTGACGTGCAGGAGTTGGTCGTCCTTGATGTGGTAGGTGAGCTGGCAGCCGACGCCGCAGTAGGGGCAGACGCTGTCTACGCTGCGGTCCGGTGTAATTTCGCCCACGCCGTCCGCCGGCATCAGCGCGCCGGTGGGACAGGCTTGCACGCATTCGCCGCAGCCCACGCAGGTGCTCGCGCCCATGGCATCGTCGACGTCGAAGACGACCTTCGTTTGGGCGCCGCGATAGGCCATGCCGATCACGTCGTTCATCTGAATCTCGCGGCAGGCGCGCACGCAGTTCGTGCACTGGATGCAGGCATCGAGATTCACCGCCATTGCCGGATGGCTGAGGTCGGGCGCGGGTTGCTCGCGCGCCGGGAAACGGCTGGTGGTCTGGCCCAGGAATTCGGCCATGCGCCAGAAGCGCGAATTCGCGTCGTGGCTTTCCGCGCGGCTAGGATGATCGGCCAGCAGAAGCTCCATCACGAGCTTGCGCGCCCGTTCGGCCCTTGGCGTGGCCGTGCGCACCACCATGCCGGGGTCCGGCTTGCGGATGCACGAGGCGGCCAAGGTCCGTTCGCCCTCGATCTCGACCATGCAGAGGCGGCAATTGCCGTCCGCGCGGTAATGCGGGTTCAGGCCGGAGCACATGTGCGGCACGTGAACGCCAAGCCGCTCCGTCACGTCCCAAATGCTTTCGCCCGGATGCGCCGCGACGTCCGCGCCGTCGAGGGAAAAGACGACGTCCGTGCTCACGAGACCTCTTCCGGAAAATGCTTCAACACCATACGCACCGGGTTGGGCGCGGCCTGACCGAGACCGCAGATCGAGGCGTCGGCCATGACGTCACAGAGGTCGGTGAGCAACGCCGCATCCCATTTCTCGGCGGCCATCAGGTGGGCCGCCTTCTCCGTTCCGACGCGGCAGGGCGTGCATTGACCGCAACTTTCATCGGCGAAAAAATGCATGAGGTTGAGCGCCGCCGCGGGCACGTCGTCCTGGTCGGAGAGGATGACGACCCCCGCCGAGCCGATGAAGCTACCATGCGGTTCCAAGGTGCCGAAGTCGAGGGGGATGTCGCCCATGGACGCGGGCAGGATGCCGCCCGACGCGCCGCCCGGAAGGTAGGCGTGAAAGGTATGGCCCGGCGCCATGCCGCCCGAGAACTCCTCGATCAATTCGCGGACCGTGACGCCCGCAGGCGCGAGCTTGACGCCCGGCTCGCGCACCCGGCCGGACAGCGAAAAAAACCGAAGGCCCTTGCGGTCGCGCCGGCCGTGGCCCGCGTACCAGTCCGGTCCCTTTTCGAGCACGTCGCGCACGAAGTAGAGGGTCTCCACATTGTTGATCAAGGTCGGGCGGCCGAAGAGGCCGACCTGCGAGGCGTAGGGCGGCCGGTGCCGCGGCAGGCCACGCCGGCCCTCGAGGCTTTCCAGCATCGCCGATTCCTCGCCGCAGATGTAGGCGCCGGCGCCGCGCCGCAAATGGATCGTCGGCGCCCGCGGCTCCGCATCGGCGATTTGGGCGATGGCCGCAGCGAGGCTTTGATGGAGCTGTGGGTATTCGTCGCGCAGGTAGATGTAAACCTCTTCCGCCTCGATGGTCCAGGCGGCGATCAGCATGCCCTCGAGAAAGCGGAACGGGCCGGTCTCCAGAATGTGGCGGTCCTTGAAAGTGCCGGGCTCGCCTTCATCGGCATTGACCACCATCAGCCGCGGCCCCGCCTCGGCCCGCACCAAGCGCCACTTCCGTCCG
>JADFIH010000148.1 GCA_022566715.1 Pseudomonadota bacterium
GAGGTACGGGTCGCGATCGAAAGCGATGGGCTGGCGCCGCCGCCGAAATCGATCGGTACCTGCCTGCGCGATATGGGCGAACACACGACCCTGATCGACCGTTTGCAGCGGGCGCTGGCGCCGGACCTTCCGGTGCTCACGCGTGACGGCGGGTTCGTCGCGCCGGGCTACCGGCCCGAGCTCGACGAGCTGCGTCAGTTGCGCGACGAAAACCGTCGTCTAATTCGCGATTTGCAGCGCCAATATTCCGCCTTGACCGGCATAACTTCCCTGAAGATCCGGCACAACAACGTGCTCGGCTACTTCGTCGAGGTCACGCCCCTCCATGCCGACAAGCTGAGCGCGGGGACATCAACGGAGTCGCCCACGGAGTCCGGCGTGGACTTCATTCACCGTCAAACCTTGGCAAGCGCGGTGCGCTACGACACCGTCGAACTGCGCGAGCTGGAAGGCCGCATCAGCACGGCGGCGGAAAAGGCGCTTGCCCTCGAACTCGGGCTGTTCGACGATCTCGTCGCCGAAGTCATGGAGCGCGGCGACTCCATTGTCCTGGCGGCCTCGGCCCTGGCGCGGATCGACGTGGCCGTGGCGCTGGCCGATCTTGCCGCGGCGCAAGGTTATGTCCGGCCCGTCATCGACGACAGCGCCGCCTTTTCGATCACGCAAGGCCGCCATCCGGCGGTCGAGGCCGCGCTTGCGAAAGCCCAGGAGCATCCGTTCGTGGCCAACGACAGCGACCTCGGCGCGGAACAGCACCTGTGGCTCGTGACGGGCCCGAACATGGCTGGCAAAAGCACATTCCTGCGCCAGAACGCGTTGATCGCCATCCTCGCGCAGATGGGCTCCTTCGTACCCGCGGATGCGGCGCACATCGGCGTGGTCGACCGCCTGTTCAGCCGCGTCGGCGCGGCCGACGACCTCGCGCGTGGCCGCTCCACCTTCATGGTCGAGATGGTGGAAACGGCGGCCATCCTCAATCAGGCGGGTCCGCGCTCCCTGGTCATCCTCGACGAGATCGGCCGCGGCACCGCGACCTTCGACGGGTTGTCCATCGCCTGGGCCACCGTCGAGCATCTGCACGAGGTAAACCGAAGCCGGACGTTGTTCGCGACCCACTACCACGAGATCACCATGCTCGCGGCAAAGCTCGCCCGCCTGCGCAATCACACCATGCGCGTCAAGGAATGGAAGGGCGAGGTGGTGTTCCTGCACCAGGTCGTGCCGGGCGCGGCGGACCGCTCCTATGGCATTCAGGTGGCCAAGCTCGCCGGGCTGCCCGCCTCTGTTATCGCGCGCGCGGCCACCGTGCTCGAGACCCTGGAGAAGGGCGAGCAGGCGAACGCCGCGGCGCGTCTGGCGGAGGACTTGCCGCTGTTCTCGGCAAGCGTTGAGCCGCGGCCGTTAGTGGCACAAAAAACTTCGGCCATGGAAACGGCGTTGGCGGATATCCGCCCCGACGATCTGAGCCCGCGCGAGGCCCTCGACGCGCTCTACCGCCTGAAGAATTTGCTCGAGGACGACGACGCTTAGTGTGCGCATCATCTAATGTCTCCAAGTGACAAAGTAGACGGGGCGGGCGGCGGCTCCGTTTCGCCTTACGTCCTCCTAACCCTCACCATGTTGTTCTGGGGCGGCAATGCGGTATTGGCGCGCGGCATCGCCGCCGAGGTGCCGCCGATGAACCTGTCCTTCTGGCGCTGGGTGGTCGCGCTCGCCGTTCTCCTGCCTTTTGGATTGCGCCCAATGTGGGAGCAACGCGCGCTCTACCTGCGGCATTGGAAGATCGTGACCCTGCTCGCGATCCTCGGCGTCACCGGCTTCAATTCGTTCCTCTATCACGCGGTGCAATACACGCCTGCCCTGAACGCGATCCTGGTGACATCGGTCATTCCGGCGGCCACCGTCATGACGTCGTGGCTGCTGTTCCGCGACCGCATCGGCTGGCGCATGGCCGCGGGATCGCTCGTCGCCTTTGCCGGTGTGTTTGCCATCATTGTCCGAGGCGATCCCGGAGCCTTGTTCGATCTCAGGTTCAATCGAGGCGATCTCTTTGCACTTGCCTCGGTCGCCGTCTGGGCGCTTTACACCACCCTGTTTCGAAAGCTGCCCCGCGAGTTCCACCCCGTGGGATTCATGCAGGCGATTACGATCATTGGGCTCGTTTTCATTGTGCCGTTCTATGGCCGGGAGCTCGCCGCCGGTGACGTGCTCGTCCTTTCGCGCGGTGCCGTCTTTGGCATCGCCTATGTCGGCATCTTCGCGTCGGTGCTGGCGTTCATATTCTTCAATAAGGGCGTCGCGGCCGTGGGGGGAAGCCGCGCGGCGCAATTCAACTATCTGACGCCCGTCTTCGGCGGGGCCATGGCGATCGTATTCCTTGGCGAATCCCTCGAATGGTTCCACGCCGTTGGCGTGGCCCTCATCCTTCCCGGGCTTTACCTCGCGGCAAACCGTGGCCGCCGGGCCTAGAGCGATTCCAGCAGCCTTGAGCGGTTCCTGGTGAACTGGAAACGCTCTAATACTCGACGACGCTGCGGATCGATTTTCCCTCGTGCATGAGGTCGAAGGCGCGGTTGATGTCCTCCAGGGGCAACTTGTGCGTGATCAAATCGTCGATGTTGATCTTCCCGTCCATGTACCAATCGACGATTTTTGGCACATCGGTGCGGCCCTTCGCGCCCCCGAACGCGGTCCCCCTCCAGACCCGGCCGGTCACCAGCTGGAAGGGCCGCGTCGAAATTTCCTGCCCCGCGCCCGCGACGCCGATAATGATGCTCTCGCCCCAGCCCTTGTGACAGGACTCGAGCGCCTGGCGCATCACCTCCACGTTGCCGATGCATTCGAAGGTGTAATCGGCGCCGCCGTTCGTGAGGTCGACCAGGTAGGGCACCAGGTCGCCTTCCACCTCGTCGGGGTTGACGAAGTGCGTCATGCCGAATTTCTCGGCCGTGGCCTTGCGTCCCGGATTGATGTCGACGCCGACGATCATGTCGGCGCCCACCATGCGCGCGGCCTGAACGACGTTGAGGCCGATCCCGCCGAGCCCGAACACGATGACATTGGCGCCGGCCTCGACCTTGGCCGTGTTGATGACGGCGCCTATGCCGGTGGTGACGCCGCAGCCGATGTAGCAGACCTTGTCGAAGGGTGCGTCTTCGCGGATTTTCGCGAGCGCGATCTCGGGCAATACCGTGTAATTCGCGAAGGTGGACGTGCCCATGTAGTGGTACAGCGCGTCACCGCCGAGCGAGAAGCGGCTCGTGCCGTCGGGCATGAGGCCCTGGCCTTGGGTGGCGCGGATGGCGCCGCACAGGTTGGTCTTGCCCGACAGGCAGAACTCGCAGACACGGCATTCGGGCGTGTAGAGGGGAATGACGTGATCGCCCGTCTTCACGCTGGTTACGCCCGCGCCCACCTCGACCACGACGCCCGCGCCTTCATGGCCGAGAATTGATGGGAAAAGTCCCTCGGGGTCGCCGCCCGACAAGGTGAATTCGTCGGTGTGGCAGATGCCCGTGGCCTTGATCTCGACCAAGACCTCTCCGTCGCGGGGCCCCTCGAGTTGCACCGTCTCGATGCTCAGCGGTTTTCCGGCCTCGAAGGCGACGGCGGCGCGCACGTCCATGACTTAATCTTCTCCTGAATTGTCCCCGTGAATTTTATTGTCCGGGAGTGTATCGCGCGCACCCGGATGGACCAACTAGTGGTGCCCAGTTAGCTCTGTCCAGCGGCTGCCCTCCGCGCCGCGCCGCGTGCGCCGAAATTGGAGAGGACCAATCCCGCCACCATGACGGCGACCGCGCCCCAAACCCAGGCGCCAAGGCGTTCGTCGAACAGCACCAGCGCCCAAAACAGCCCCGCGATTACGATCAGGTAGGCCATTTGCGAAAAGAAAACGGGTCCCGCCCGGCGGATCACTTCATAGAGCGCGAAGTAGCCCACGACCTGAATGGCCGTCGCCCACAGCACGCCGCCGATCACCTCCCAACCCCGATCCCAGAAGGGCGTGAACCCGTTGACGATCAGCATGAGAACAAAAAGGACGAGCGAAGCGGTGGTGAGCACGCCAGCCGCGAGCGATGCGGACGTGGCCTCCGGCGGTCTAAGCTTCGCGACCACCATGTTGTTGGTGGCGGCGCTAATGGGAAAGAGAAGCGCCACGAGAACCCATGCGGCGGAACCGGTCCGCGACAAGCCGCCCTCGGGCAGCACGATCATCAGGACGCCCATGAGTCCCAAGGCGATTCCGGCGAGACTGAGTGCGCGGAACGACTCGATCCGCAGCGTCAAGGCGTAGAGGTAGGTGAAGGCCGGAATGAGCGTCGTGGTGAGCGTGATCACGCCGGAGGGCAGCTTGACGGCCACGAAGGCGAGCACCAGGAACGGAATCACCTGACCGAAGCTGGCGGAGGCGGCGTAATGGGCGAGGCTGAAGCGGTCGAGGCGCGGTCTGCGCGAGGTTGCCACACTGACGATGAGCAGGAAAGCCGCGCCGATGAAGGTCTGCCAGAAAACGTAGGGAATGGGCGGAAACCCCGCCTCGCCGACGATCTTGTTTGCGGCGAAGATGCTGCCATATCCCGCGCCCGCCGCCAGAACCAGAAGCACCGGCGCCGTGCGGCCGGTCCCGCCCCTATCCAGATTTGGCGTCAAACCCATTAGGCTTGGCCGGACTCTTGGGCCGCCCCATCCTTCCGGAGCGAACGGCGGGCGCCCTCGTTGGCCAACAGCATGCCGGCGATCATCACGGCGAGCGCGGCCCAGATCCAAGGGCTCAGGTTTTCGTCGAACAGGGCGATGGACCAAAGGACGCCCGAAATGACGATGACGTAATTGTACTGCGCGAAAAAAACCGGGCTCGTGCGCCGAATGATCTCGAAGAAGCACAGGAAGGTGACGACATTTATGGCGGAGGCCCAGAGCACGGCCCAGGTCCCGCTCCGCGTCGCCTGCCAAAATCCATAAAAGCCCTCGGAAATCAGCATGATCGGAAGTGTTATGACCGCCGCGGTGATGACGAGCCCCGTGGCCAGCATCAGCGACGTGGTCCGTGGCGGGTGCATCATGGCGACGATGATGTTGTTCGTCGCGAACATGAAGGGCACGACCAGGAGTAAAAGAACCCACACCACGTCTTCGGGTTGGGGCAGGCTGCCGTCGGGAAGGATGATCAGGAGAACGCCGGCAAGTCCCACGGCGACTCCAGCCATCGAGATCCAGTGAAACCGTTCGAGCCGGAACATCAGCGCGAACACGTAAGTCATCGCGGGCGTGAGTGTAATCAGCAACGTGACCACGCCCGCGGGCAGCTTCGACGCAACGAAGGTCAGCACGAGAACCGGAAGCACGACGCCGAGCGCCGAGATGATCGTGTAATGCCGCAGATGCCGGAACGAAATGGGCGGCATGTTGCGCGTGATCAAACTCAAGGTGAACAGGACGACGCCGGCGATCAGGGTCTGCCAGAAGGTGTAGGCGATGAAGGGAACCCCGGCCTCGGCCACGAGCTTGTTGGCCGCGAATATGCCGCCGTAGATCGAGGCGCCGCCCACGAGCAGCAGCCAGGGAACGGCCAACGAGACCCGCGGGGCGGAACCACCGGGCCCTTGCGAAACATCTGAGCGGTCGGCTACGGGCATCCGGCGGCTATTCGCCCTCAGCCGCCTCGGCTGCCGTGGCTTTTGCCGACTTGTTCGTGCCCGCGTTCGCAAGGACGAGACCAACCGCCATGACCGCGATCGCCGCCCAGACCCACACGCTGAAGGTTTCCGAGAATATGAGGCGGGCCCAGACGATCGAGGCGACCACGACGACATAATTAAACTGCGCGAAAAAAACCGGGCCGGCGCGGCGGATGATCTCGAACAGGGAAAGGAAAATCACGACGTTGGTGAAACCGGCCCAGGCCGTCGACCACACGGCCTTCGCTTCCAGGCCCGAAAACACGAACGCGCCATCGACCACGAGCATGACGGGCAGAAGAACAACGGTTGCCACGAGGAGAACGCCGGTGGAGAGGTGCAGCGACGTCGTTTGCGCCGGCCGCAGGAAGACGACGGCGATGTTGTTCATGGCATAGCCGAGCGGCGCGATGAGACCGAGCAGGAGCCAGGCGGGCGAGAAGCCCTCGCCCAGGCTACCCGCCGGCAGCACGATGAGCAGAACACCCGCAAGCCCCAACACGATGCCGCCAACGCTCCACACGTTCAGGCGGTCGAGTCGAGCAAGATAGGCAAAAATGTAGGTCAGCGCCGGCGTCAGGGTGACAACCAGCGTCAGAACCCCGACGGGAAGCTTGGCGCTCACCACGGTTAGCGCGATCAACGGGAGACTGAACCCGATAAACGCCGTCACCGTGTATTGGCGCAGGTGGGCGAAGCCCGTTCCCGGAAGCTGTCGGATGACCGCGGAAAAAATAAGGAGACCGACGCCTCCGAAAAATGCCTGCCAGAAAGCGAGCGCCATTGGTGGAACGCCCGCATCGGACGCAACGCGGATCGCCGAGAAAAAACTTCCGTAAAACGTCCCCCCGCCCAGAAGCAGCAGGATGGGCACGGTCAGGTTCCGCTTCGCGGGCGCGCTCGTGGTGTCGGGCATGGAATCTCGGCGAAAGGGCGGAAGCCGCCGGCCAGGCGGCGGTATGCGTGCCGCCAAGGGTATAGCGGGGCGTATAAGGGGTCAAACGCCCCTAACGCCGCGCCAGAGTCGTTCCGGTTCAACAGGAACCGCTCAGGGCTGCTGGAATCGCCCAAGGCTGCTGGAATCGCCCAAGGCCGCTAGAGCAGCATCCGTTCGGTTGGAAATGCCCCACTGAAATCCAGGCGGCCATCACCGAACGGATAAAGCTGCTCTAGAATCTTGAAAAGTAGAGCAATTTTATCCGAGTGCCGACGTTTTTGAACCGCACCGGCTCAATTACGTTGGCACTTCGAATATTGCTCTATGCGGCCCGCTGGTTATCCGGCGCGCCCGCGCAGGCGCGGCCATCCTTAATTCATCCGAGATTGGCCGGTCCGCTGC
>JADFIH010000149.1 GCA_022566715.1 Pseudomonadota bacterium
GCTGATCGTCCGGCAGCTCCCGGTGCGCCACCCGTGCGGGGTGGACGCCGTCACCGCGAGCGAGGTCGGGGTGCTTCTCGTCATGCCGCGCGGGGCGGGCGCGCACATCGTCGAGCTAGAGCTGCGGGCCTGCGGATTCCGGGTGGTGACGGAGCCCTCGACGTTGTCGGCCATCGGCACCGTCATTCGCACCAAGCCCGATCTCGTGATCGCCACCGCCGTCATGGCGGGGATGAGCGGAATCGACCTTGCCTGCGCGCTCGACGCCATGCCGGCGACCCGGGCGATTCCAATTGCCCTGCTGACGAGCCTCGATGCGGCGGATGTCCAGCTTCGCGCGCTGCCGCACAACGTGCCCGTGATCCAAAAGGGCGACCAATTCGGCGAGGACCTCGCCATCGCGCTCGCGAAACTCAGCATCACTTAATTCCGCCGCTTGCGCCGGCCCCGTTGGCGCTGGTGCCGGCGGCCCCGCACGTTTGCGCGTCCCCGCGGCGCGTCGTCCGAGAGCATCTCGAGCCGAAGCCGCCCGGAAACCGCGTCCGCTTCGGCTAGGCGCACATCGACCCGATCGCCCAGGCGGTACGTCACGCCCGTTTCTTCACCGACCAGGGAATGCAGGTGCTCCTCGTGGCGGAAATACTCGCGGCCCAGGGTGCGCAACGGAATAAGGCCATCGGCCCCCGAATCGTCCAGGGTGATGAACAGGCCGAAGCGCGATACGCCCGAAATGGCGCCCTTGAGCTCGGTGCCGACCTTGCTCACCATGAAGGCCGCGCTAAAGCGGTCCATGGCCTCGCGTTCGGCCGCCATGGCCGTCCGTTCCAGCCCCGAGATCTTTTCGCCGATGGCGGCAAAGTCCTGCGCCTGCGCCGCGTCCAACCCACCGGCGCCAAGGCGCCCGCCGCTGATCAGCGCCCGGTGGATCAACAGATCGGCATAGCGCCGGATCGGCGAGGTGAAGTGCGCGTAGCGCCGCAGCGCCAGGCCGAAATGGCCGTGATTGTCCGGGCTGTAGAGGGCCTGGGCCTGGGCGCGCAGGATGACCTGATTGACGACGGTCTCGTGGGGCGATCCCTTGGCCTTGCGAAGGATGCCGTTGAGGGCGGCGGGTTTCATCACCTGCCCCTTGGCGAGGTTGTAGCCCAGGGTGCCGAGGAACTCGCCCAGGGCCGACAGCTTTTCCCTGCCCGGTTCGTCGTGAACCCGGTACATGCACGCCGTTTTCTGGCGCTCGAGGGTTTCCGCGGCGCAGACGTTCGCCAGGATCATGAAATCCTCGATGAGGCGGTGGCTGTGCAGGTGCTCGCGCAGCTCGATGGCCAGGACTTCGCCGTCATCGCCGAAGCGCGCGCGGCGCTCCGGAAGCTCCAGGTCGAGGGGCCCGCGCGTCTTGCGCGCCTTGGCAAGGGCGCCATGGGCCGCATACAGGGGGGCGAGGACCGACCCGGTCAGTTGGGACGAAACGTCCGTGGGGCGCCCATCCTTGGCGTCCTGCGCCTGGCGGTAGGTGAGGCGGCCAGCCGAGCGCATGAGCCCGCGCACGAACTCATGTCCCAGTTTGTTTCCCTCGGCATCGATGCGGATGCGCACCGCGAGGCAGGCGCGCACCACATCCGGCCGCAGGGAGCAAACCCCGGCCGACAGCGCCTCGGGCAGCATCGGCTCCACGCGGTCGGGGAAGTACACCGAGTTGCCGCGCTGAAACGCCTCGCGGTCGAGCGCATTTCCCGGCCGGACGTAGTGCGCCACGTCGGCGATGGCGACGATGATGTTCCAACCCCCGGCATTGGCCGGATCGTCGTCGGGCGCGGCCCATACGGCGTCGTCGAAATCCCGCGCATCCTCCGGGTCGATGGTGATGAGCGGCACCTTGCGCAGGTCGGTGCGCTTGTCCAGGCCCGGAACCCGCGCGCCTTCGGCCTCGGCGAGGACCGCCCGGTCGAACTCGGTGCGGATGCCGTGATTGTGGATGGCGATCAGGCTGAGGGATTTGGCGCCGCCGATCTTCCCCAGGCGCTCCTCGATCCGGGCCTGCCGCAAGCCCAACCGCCGCGACGGCAGAACCTGGGCGGCGACAAGTTCGCCGGGCGCGGCCCCCATGCTGTCGGCCCCGGTCACGGCGTATTCGGCCTTATGGCGCCGTTGCGTCGGGCGGATGCGGCCCTGGCCCTCGACCAGATCGAAGATGCCGATGACGCGGTCCGGCTCGTTGCCGATGGCGCGCATGACCCGTGCTTCGTAGACCCCGTCCTCGACGGCGCGCAGGCGCGCCAGTACGCGGTCGCCGACGCCCAGGGCCGCCACGCGGGTCCGCCGCTGGTCGGGGACAAGGAGGATACGCGGCGGCGGCGCATCGCCTTTCCAGCTCAGGGGCTTGGCCCAGAGTTCACCATCCGCGTCGATTTCGCTGACTTCGATGGGCAGGACGCTCGGCAGCCGGCCCGCGGCAAGGGCGCCGCCACGTTCCTTCTCGATCAATCCTTCTTCGCTCAGGCCGCGCAGGACGGCGCGCAGTTCGGCCCGCGCGTCACCGCGGATGCGGAAGGCGCGTGCGATATCGCGCCGCGTGAGGCGGCCCGGGCTATCCTGAACAAACTTTAGAATTTCGTCCCGGCTGGGAAAAGCGGCCGGTCGCGCGGGCCGCCTGCTCATGCCGCGGTTCTGCTAGAGCGATTCAAGTTCATCTGGAATCGCTCAAGGCTGCTGGTGACGCTCCTGGCCGCAAGGCGGCCCGCAGGTTATCCGGCGCGCCCACGCAGGCACGGAGCCGCCGCCGTGAGCGATAAAAAGCTAGAGTGGTTCCGATCGAACCGGAACCCGCTCTAGTCGCCGGGCGCACCCGCGCTATCGGCCACCTTTTTTCTTGATCCACTCTTTCCTGCCGCCCGCGTAGGGGTCTTCGTTTTTGTTGATTTCTTGGCTGCCGCCGGCTTTCTGGCCTTGGCCGCCGCCGTCTTCTTCGTGGTCTTCTTTTTCGCCGTGGGTTTCTTGGCGGCGGTCTTTTTCTTCGCGGGCCTCTTCTTTGTCCCCTTGGCGGCGCGTTCGCGCAACAGCGTCAGCGCGGCGTCGAGGGTGAGGTCCGCGGGTTCCACCCCCGCCGGTAAACTCGCGTTGATCTTATCGTGGCTCACGTAGGGACCGTAGCGGCCATCCAGAATGTTGATGGCGCGTCCGTCGTCGGGATGCTCGCCAACCGTACGCAGGACCTTCGGGCCGCGCCGTTGCTTGGGCTCGGCGATCAACGCCACGGCGCGGTTCATGCCGACGGTCCGCACGTCTTCGTCGGCGCCTAGCGAACGGTACTCGCCGTCGTGCCGGATATAGGGTCCGAAGCGCCCAATGCCGGCGACGATCTTCTTGTTGGTTTCCGGATGCTTGCCGATCTCGCGCGGCAGTTGTAAAAACGACAAGGCGTCTTGCAGGGTCAGGTCCACCGCCTTGATATCCTTGGGGATGGAGACCCGCTTGGGTTTGGTGTCGCCCTCGGGTTCGCCAAGCTGGATGTAATGACCGTAGGGCCCCTTGCGGACCGTGACCATCAAGTCACTGTCCGGATGCGGGCCCAGCTCGCGCGGACCGGCGTCGCCCTCGTCGCCGTCCTCGCTGTTGCCGTTGGTCAGCGAGCGGGTGAAACGGCAGTCCGGATAGTTGGAGCAGCCCACGAAGGCGCCGAACTTTCCGATCTTGATACTGAGTTGGCCGTCCTCGCACGAGCGGCACTTGCGGCCGTCGCGCGCCGGGTCGTCCGAGCGAAAGACGTGCGGCTCCAGCATGTCGTTCAGGGCGTCAAGGACATCGCGGACGCGCAGGCCCTCGGTGTCCTGGACCGCTTTCTCGAAGGCGTCCCAAAATTCGCGCAGGACCTGGGTCCATTCGACTTCGCCGGCGGAAATCTCGTCCAGCTTTGCTTCCAGGTCGGCGGTGAAGTCGTATTCGACGTACTGCTTGAAAAAGCTGACCAGGAACGCGGTCACGAGCTGGCCCCGGTCGTCGGCGAAAAAGCGGCCCTTGTCGAGCTTCACGTAGTCGCGGTCCTGGAGCACCGAAATAATACTTGCGTAGGTCGAGGGGCGGCCGATGCCGAGCTCCTCGAGGCGCTTGACCAGGGTCGCCTCGGTGAAGCGGGGCGGCGGCTCCGTGAAGTGCTGCGCGGGCCGCGCCTCCTCGCGCGTCAGGGCCTCGTTCTGGGAAACCTTGGGTAGCGCGAGGCCGTTTTCGTCCCCGGCGCCGTCGTCGCGGCCCTCCTGATAGAGCCGCAGGAAGCCGTCGAACAGAATGACCGAGCCGGTGGCGCGGAAGGCCGAGCCGCCGTCCGCCGCGGCGATGTCGATGGCCGCCTTTTCGATACGGGCGCCCGCCATTTGGCTCGCCATCGCACGCTTCCAGATCAGCTCGTAGAGCCTGGCCTGATCGCCGTCCAGGTAGGCCGAAACCTCCTTGGGCGAGCGGTGCAGGTCGGTCGGCCGGATGGCCTCGTGCGCTTCTTGAGCATTCTTCGCCTTCACCTTGTAAACGCGAGGTTTTTCCGGGACGTATGCGGCGCCGTAGGTGGAAGCGATGACCTCCCGGCAGGCGCTGATCGCCTCGCCGGCCATCTGCACGCCGTCGGTCCGCATATACGTAATGAGCCCGACCGTCTCGCCGCCCAGGGTCACGCCCTCGTACAGGCGCTGCGCCACCTGCATGGTGCGGCGCGCGGCGAAGCGCAGCTTGCGCGACGCTTCCTGTTGCAGGGTCGAGGTGGTGAAGGGCGGGGCCGGGTTGCGGTTGCTTTGCTTGGCCTCCACGTTGGCGACCGAAAACGAGGCCGCGGCCTCGATCAGCGCCAGGGCCGCCTTGGCCTCGGCCTCCCCCGGCATGGAGAACTTATCGAGCTTTTCACCCCGCAGGGCGACCAGCCGGCCGAGCAGCTTCTTCCCATTGGCGGTCAGGAAATCTGCTTCGATCGACCAATATTCGCGCGGCTTGAAGGCGTCGATCTCGAGATCGCGCTCGCAGATGAGGCGGAGCGCCACCGATTGCACGCGGCCGGCCGAGCGTGCGCCGGGCAGCTTGCGCCACAGGACGGGCGACAGGGTGAAGCCGACCAGATAGTCCAACGCGCGCCGCGCCTGCTGCGCGTACACCAGGTCCATGTCGATGTCGCGCGGGTTGGCGAGCGCCGCCTGGACGGCGCGCTTCGTGACCTCGTTGAAGACGATGCGCTTGACCTCGAGTCCCGTGCAGGCGTTCTGCTCTTCCAGTGCTTTCAAGACGTGCCACGAGATGGCCTCGCCCTCGCGGTCGGGGTCCGTCGCCAGATAAAGGTGGTCGGCGCCCTTGCACGCCTTGGCGATGGCCTTGATGCGCTCCGCCGACTTGGGGTCGATCACGTAGGTCATGGCGAAGTCTTCGTCGGGCCGCACCGAGCCGTTCTTGGCCGGCAGGTCGCGCACATGGCCATAGCTCGCCAGGACAACGAAGTCCTTGCCCAGGTACTTGTTGATCGTCTTGGCTTTGGCCGGGGATTCGACGACGACGACGTCCATTACGGGGTCGATTTACCTACTTCAAAATTCGCGGCGCCGCCGCGTCGACGGCTCCGATCGGCTCATTTGGCGCCGCATCGGGACCTGGGAGCGCCCGAAATTGGTCAAAAGGATGTTGCGAGTCAAATGGCATCCTCACGAGTTCCGTCAACCCGTAGCGCGAGTTGGGTAAAGAGTCCATTAAAGAAGCTGAGTGCCGGGTTATGCTCGCATATGAGGTTAGCTGCATAACCAACTAATATTAAAGGATAAGTATATTCGTCCTAGATGGTCTGAACCTGATTGCCGGGCAGGCGGCGGGCGCGGCCCGCCAGTTCCAGTTCGAGCAACACGGTCAGGACGACCGACGGGCTGAGTCCGGTCTGGCGGATTAACTCGTCGATCTCGACCGGCGAGGGGCTCAGTTTCTCCAGCACGAGGGGCCGCGCGCGGCCGAGTTCGCCGGCGGACGGGGACGGCGGCGGCGTGAACCCGGCCTCCCCGGGCTCGGTCAGGGGCTTGGCGAGGAGAGGCGTCAGCACGCGCATGACGTCGTCGGCGCCCTCGCACAGGGTGGCGCCGCTGCGAATTAGATTGTTGGTGCCACGGCAACGCGGGTCGAGCGGCGAGCCCGGAACGGCGAAGACCTCGCGGCCTTGCTCGTTGGCGAGCCGCGCGGTGATCAACGAGCCCGAACGCGGCGCCGCTTCGATCACGACGGTGCCGTAGGCCATGCCCGAAACCAGGCGGTTGCGGCGTGGAAAGTGCCGCGCCTGGGGGACGGCGCCCATCGGCATTTCGGATATGGCGGCGCCGGTCTCGACGATTTCCCCGAACAGATCCTCGTGTTCGGGAGGGTAGATCACGTCGATCCCGCCCGCCATGACGGCGACGGTGCCGCTGGAGAGGGCGCCCTGGTGCGCCGCCGCGTCAATCCCGCGCGCCAGGCCCGACGCGATCACCAGGTTTTCCCGGCCCAGGGCGGCGGCCAGTTCGCGCGCGAAGCGGACGCCGTTGGCCGAGGCGTTGCGGGCGCCGACGATGGCGATGGTTGGGCGCCGCAGCAGGTGGCCATGCCCCACGACCACGAGGACGGGCGGTGCATCGGGGATGTGCGCCAGGGCAGGCGGGTAATCGGCTTCGCCATGAGCGATCAGCCGGGCGCCGGCGGCTTCGATCCGCTCCATTTCCTCTTGGGCCGAGGCCCGCGACGCGATGCGCAGGGCGCGCGAACGCCCGCCCCGGCGCGAGAGCTCCGGGATGGCCGCCAAGGCCGCCGATGCGCCGCCGAAGTGGCGCAACAGCTCGAAGAAGGTGATGGGCCCCACGTTCTCGCTGCGGATCAGGACTATTCCCGTGATCGCCGGCCAGAAAAACCATAATTTCTGCGGTATACAGGGGCAGCGCACCCGACCGAACGGCCTTGGGGTAGCAAATGGGGTAGCAATATTGGCCTGAAACCGGCGATAATCGCCACA
>JADFIH010000150.1 GCA_022566715.1 Pseudomonadota bacterium
AGAGCAGCATCCGTTCGGTTGGAAATGCCCCACTGAAATCCAAGCGGCCATCACCGAACGGATAAAGCTGCTCTAGAATCTTGAAAAGTAGAGCAATTTTATCCGAGTGCCGACGTTTTTGAACCGCACCGGTTCAATAACGTTGGCACTTCGGATATTGCTCTATGCGGCCCGCCGGTTATCCGGCGCGCCCGCGCAGGCGCGGCCATCCTTAATTCATCCGAGATGGGCCGGTCCGCAGCCGTGAGCAATAAAAACTAGAGTGGTTCCGACCAAGTCGGAACGACTCTAGTTGATGAACGAGGTTTCGCCGGCGGCTGAATGATGGGCGGGCGGCTCATCCTGCTCGATCCGCCGCGCTGGCCCTCCCTCTGAAATACCGTAGCGCGCCGCGAACACCGCGGCCTCCGTACGGTTGCGCAAGCGCAGCTTGTAGAGCACCGACCGGACGAGCGCCTTCACCATGGACTCGGGCAACGTCAGCTCCTCGGCGATCTCCTTGTTCGCCTTTGCTCTCCCCAACAACTCGAGCACCTTGTGTTCGGGCGCGGGCAAACATGCAAGGGCTTCCAAGCGCAGCCGGTTGGTGGCGATCGCCGGAACGAGTTCGGCCGGGACCACGCACAGGCCGTGCCGCGCCAATTCGACGACGTCGCTACAGCGCTCCCGGAAGGTGTCGCGGAAGAGCAAGCCGCTAATGGGTAGCCGGGGAAAAATCGCGTCAAACAGACGCGCGGTTTCAAGAGACACCACGACGGAGCAAATCTTGGCGAGCTCGTCGAGAAAGCTCGAATGATAACGCTTCATCAGAAGAACGATTTCCAAATCGATGATCGCGACGTCCACGGTGGTGAAGATCGCCTCGTCGAGGCACTCGACTTCTGAGTTAAGCACGGCGGTGACGATGTGCCCCGAGTCTTCCAACGCTTGGCGCAACGATTTTCCGGTCTCCGGATCCGACTCTGCAACGACGACTTTCACGTTTCAGTCCTCTGATTGGTGGTGGATCGACTTGCGGGGCGGCCCACACCGGCCACGGCCCGCACGCGTTCTGACGCCGCCCCATTCGGAGATTTCGCGCGTTCGAATTTTCTTCCGGCCAATTTTCCGCTGGCCGGTTCTCTACTGAGTTTAAGGCCGGCCCGCCCGCGGATGGCGGCGATGGCGGGGACTCGGCGCCCCCGCAGGCCGGAGTTCAAATCCCTCGATTGCGATGCTGACATGGAAGTCAAAATGGGCATCAAGCGAAATCCATTAACCAATGAGAGCGAAGGATACAGGAAACTTGCGGGTGTCACGCAGCGCTATCGAAGTAGGCCGACATTACAGGAGGCCGAGGCGATCCTCATAAATCGAAAGTGGACAACAACTTTATAGACAAGAATACGCCGAACGATGGAGCGACGCCGCGCACATTGGAATTAGAGATGCCGACCGGTGTAACTCGTCGTGCCCCGCGTCGGCAATTTTGCGACGACCCGCACCCGAATTCCGAGCCAGTGCATCTCACGCGTCGGCTCTAACCCTGACTTGTGGCCCTTCGCCGGGTACCCAACCTCACCACCGCCGCCCACCTGTGGATAGCGTGCATGTTTTGTGGATAATGATTTGCGCCTACTTCGATCGTGGTAGCGCCCATTAGTGATCATCAAGCAACAAGTCGAAAGTAATCGCATCGGACTCGAATTCCGGGCGCATTGTTGACGGCGCCGTCTACGCCGTTCGCCGGTCGTCCGGTGATCATTAGGGCGTTTCCGGTTCAACTAGATTCGCTCAAGGCCGCTGGAATCGCCCAAGGCCGCTGGAATCGCCCAAGGCCGCTGGAATCGCCCAAGGCCGCTGGAATCGCCCAAGGCCGCGAGGCGGCCCGCCGGTTATCCGGCGCGCCCGCGCAGGCGCGGACCTGTAGGTCCACAGCCGTGAGCGACAAAAACTGGAGTCGTTCCGACCAAGTCGGTACGATTCTAGAAGCCGCCGGGGACGGGCCTTGGGGGAATGCCCGCGCTGTCCGGTTCCCCCGCCTCGGGGCAGGAGGTATGATGGCGCGGCGCGGCGGCGGCCGCCAAGTGGAGATATCGGGTCCGGTTTTGCGGCCGAATTCGACCCGCTTCCGGGTCCGCCACGACGGGTCCCGGATGGACGCAGGGAAAGGTGCGGGGAAGGGTCAATGACGGAACCGGATGGGACGGAACCGGATAACAGCGACCAGTCCCTGCGCGACATTGTCCTTGCGAATCAGAAAATCATCGACGGGCTGAACGCCAATCTGGCGCGTAAGACGGAAGAAATCCGGATCATCCAGCAGACCTCGGCCGAGCTGAATTCGACACTCGACCTCGAGGAGATCCTAAAGATAATCCTTCATTCCATGGACGCGGTGCTGGGATTCAGGCACGCGATGGTTCTGCTGGCCGACGCGGACGGTCAAGTGCTCACTCTTGCCGCCAGCCGGGGCTATGAAAATGCGGGCACCGGCGCCGAGGTCGCCGTCGGAAAGGGTGTTATCGGTGTTTCCGCCAAGCGGCGGCGTCTTATGCGTATGGGCAACATCCAGGCGCAGATGGCCTACCTGAGCACGGTGCGCGCCCGGATGGAAGCCGCCGGCGAAGGCGGAAATCTTGTTGAAGCGGCCGAGCTTCCGGGCTTGCCGAAAGTGCAGAGCCAGATCGCGATCCCCCTCGTCGTCCAGGACCGCCTGGTCGGGGTTTTCGCGGTCGAGAGCGACAAGCCCAACGCCTTTAACGAGCTCGATGAATTGCTTCTTTCGATCGTCGCGAACCAGGTGGCGAGCGCAATCGACAACGCGCGCCTCCACCGCGCGACCGTTGAGCGATCCGAGCAACTGGACAAAGCGGTCGACGAGTTATCGGCGTTGAATGAGCGCCTCGAGGCCAGCGTCGCCGAAAGGACGGCCGAGCTGTCCCATGCGCTGGACGATGTCAGGCAAGAGAAAGAGCTCAGCGAGGCGCTGCTGGAGCGAATGGCCCCGCCCGAGGTCATCCCCCTGATGCGGGACGACCAGTTGGTGGCCAAAAAGCTGAGCACGTCCATTCTGTTTACCGATCTTGTGGGCTTTACGGAGTTCAGCGCCGGCATGGAGCCGGACGAGATATTCGCGCGCCTGAATCACTTCTTCAGCACCGCGGGCGGTGTGATCACTCGCTATCGCGGTTATGTCAACAAGACCAACGGCGACGGCCTGATGGCCCTGTTCGGCGTGCCCGAGCAGAGCCAAACCCACCCGGTCGATGCCGTGCTCGCCGCGCTGCGCCTGAAGGCGGACCTGCGCGAGGAGTTCCCGCTCGACATGCGGCTCGGGATCAACTCGGGCCTGATCACGGCGGGCATGCTGGGACCGGCCAATAAGAGCCTCTACGACGTGCTGGGCGATTCGGTCAACCTGGCGAGCCGCATGGAGGCGGTCGGACGCCCGGGCGAAATCACGATCTCAAGCAACACCTACGATCTCGTAAAGCCCTACTTCGAGATCGAATCCCTTGGCGAGCGCGAGGTCAAGGGATTGAGCGGCATCGCCTGCTTCGAAGTGAAGGGATTGCGCGCGCTTGCCGACGATGTTCGCCGCGTCGACCCGACAAGCGAATTCGCCACTGTTGCGGCGGAGATCGCCAAGGAAGTCGACAGCCTCAAGCAGCGCGACCTCGCCATGATCGACTTCCTGAGCGTCCAGTCGCGCGACGGCGCCATCCACCACAATGAAGCCGTGGCCACCTATGCGGTCGCCCTGCTGCGCCACCTTAAATCGGGCGGCGCCGCGCTTGACGGGCTCGATGGCTTGGATGAGGCCGAATTGATGCGGAGCGCGCTGCTCCACGATGTGGGCAAACACGCCCTCAGCCCGGCGCGACTCAACGATCCCGGGATCAGCGAGCAGGACCGCGAGGCCCTGCGCCGGGACCTTCTCGACAACACCCTCAAGGTGCTTGACCAGGTCGCGGCGCCTGGCCTGGCCGGGCCGATCGAGGCCCTTTACCGATTCGAGCGTCAGAAGGGCGCCGAGGGTGAATACGATGTTATGCAGGAAATCCTCGTTGCGGCCGATATTTACGACGCCCTGACCGCGCCCAAGGTCTATAAGGGCGCCCCCTGGCGCATCAGCGGGGCCCTACAGGAGCTGCTCCACCTGCCCTACTGCCAGGGCAAGGAACGGCCCGTCTTCGAGGCCTTTGTGAACCTCATGAAGCCGCGGGACGCGGCCATCTCGGCCCGGACCACCACGAAGATCGTCTTTGAATAAAGATTTGGGAATAAGGGTCTGGGAATAAAGTGGCAGCCACGGGCGGGACAAGTTCCGGGTCGCGTTCCCGCAATTCGTCTAAAATGACAAACAAATTAACCATCGTATACATCTTGATTTAACGCTGAGTTTTACTTGTAGTTATTAGGTTACGACTTACGTTCCTTGAATTCATCTTCATCTCCCCCAAGTAAATTCTTGTGAGACCGCGCCCCGGAGGGTGCGGGTTGGAGGTGAAGGGATGAAAGTCAGGAAGTTCGGCCAGGCGCTGCGCCGCTGGATGGGCGCGCTTGCGGGCGACCGCAGGGGCGGCGTCCTCATATACACGGCGATCGTGACCCCGACGCTTCTTGGCTTTGCCGGCCTGTCGATCGACGTCGGCCTGTGGCAGGCAAACAAACGGGTGGTTCAGGCCGCGGTCGACGCCGCCGCGATCGCCGGCGCGCTCGAGGTCAAGCGCACCAACGGCAACGGGCTGATTCAAGGAGCCGCCGAACGCGACGCGGCGGCGAACGGCTTTAACGCGGATGGCGGGGACGTTCTTATCTTCCGCTACCCGCCGCAAACCGGGGTGGCCATCGGCGACACGTCCGCCGTCGAGGTGATCATTCAGCGCTCCACGGCGACGATGTTCAGCCGGCTGTTCATGCCCAATGCGGTGACCATCAGCGCCCGGGCCGTTGCCCGGTTCGATATCGACGACACCTGCCTGTGGTCGCTCAATCCGACCATGCGGGGCGCCATCAAGATCGCCGGCGGCGCCCAGGTTCAACTGGGCTGCGGCATCCTGGTCAACTCCAGCGATCTGGAGGCGCTGACGCAAAGCGGCACCTCGTGCCTGAGCGCCTCGCGCCTCAAGGTGGCCGGCGGCTTCACCGGCGACTGCCTGAACCCGACGCCCCTCACCGGGGTCAACCAAATCGCCGACCCGCTGGCGGCCCTGCCAAAGCCGAGCTACCTCCAGGGCGCCTGCGACTACGACGCCAAGATCGTGGTCAATGCCGGCGAAACCCTCACCCTGAGCCCCGGAGTTTACTGCAACGACATCAGCATCTTGTCGGACGGACAGGTCGAGTTTCTGCCCGGCGTGTACATCCTGGACCGCGCCGGCCTGAATATTTCGGCCCAGGCGACGGTCACCGGCAACGGCGTCACCTTCTATCTGTCGGAGAACAACAACACGAGCAACAACATCAGCATCGCCGGCGGCGCCTCTGTACAGCTTTCGGCGCCCACCGAGGGCGACCTGGCCGGCGTGCTGTTCTACCAGGACCGCAATTCATCTTCGTCCATCACCCACAACCTGACCGGCGGGTCGACCATGGACCTCGACGGAATCCTCTATTTTCCCAACAACGATCTGACCTTTTCCGGCGGCGCGGCCCTGGATGCGAGCTCGTCCATGCTGATCGCCAACTCGGTCACCTTCACCGGCAATAGTTTCGTCGGCGACTTCGACAATTCCGCCGCCGCATCGAACCAGTACCTCGTCTCCACCTCGTTGATCGAGTGACCGGCGTGGACCTGGGCCAGAGGCACAAGACCCGCAAAACCGCCGGGACCGCCATGCGCCGGATTGCCCGCGGGATCGGCGTCATGCGGCGCGCCAGGTCGGGCTCGCTGAGCGTCGAAATGGCGCTCGCGGTGACCTTCCTTCTGGTTCTCGCCGTGGGGTCGTACGACTTCGGCCGCTTTGCGATGGCCAAAGCGAGCCTTTCCAGCGCCTCCCGCGCCGGCGCGATCTATGGGATTCAGGATCTGAGCACGTCGACCGACGCGGCCGGTATCGCGCAGGCCGCGCGCGTCGACGCCGGCGATGGCGCGCTTTCGGTCAGCTCCCGGCAAGTCTGCATTTGCGCGGCCGGCGGAGAGGTCCCGTGCGGGGGCGCCTGCGGCGACGGGCTGCCGGCGCCGGTTTATGTCGAAGTGACCGTGCAGGACACGCTCGACTTCATGTTCAGCTACCCGGGCGTACCGCAGTCGATCAGCCTCAGCTCGACGAACCAATTGCGCTACCGATAGACGGAGGGGATGGTGACATTTTTAGGAAAACGTTTCGGCCTCGGGAAGGCTTTCGGCCCGGCGGGCCCGGTAAGATTGTGGCGCGACCGGCGCGGCGTCGCGGCCTTGGAATTCGCCTTGATCGCACCGGCGCTGTTCCTGCTCACGGTCGGCATCATCGATGTCGGCCGCATGATGTGGACGGCTGCGACCTTGGACCACGCGGCCCGCGAGGGTGCGCGCTACGCCACCGTCCGTGGGGCGCAAAGCGTCCAGCCCACCAGCGACGCCGAGGTGCAGGCCTTCGTCGTCGACCGCGCCATCGGCGTCGACCCGGCGAATATGTCCGTTTCGGTCGTATGGAGCCCGGACAGCAACCCGGGCGGCACCGTCACGATCACCGTGGGTTACCAGTACGACTCGCTGTTGGTTGGGTTCATCACCCGTGATCCGATCAACTTCCAGAGCGTCTCGAGTTTGTCGATTCTCTAGAGTCGTCCCGGCTTGGCCGGGACCACTCTAGCTTTTTGTCGCTCACGGCTGCGGACTTAACGTCCGCGCCTGCGCGGGCGCGCCGGATAACCGGCGGGCCGCCTCGCGGCCTAGAGTCTTTCCGTATGGGGTTGAATCTTGGGATTCCCTTTTTGGTGGGAATGTGATTCAAGATGGCTGCTGGAAAGGAGGCCAGCATCCATGGCACGTCCCTATTCCCTTGATTTGCGAGAGCGG
>JADFIH010000151.1 GCA_022566715.1 Pseudomonadota bacterium
GGTCACTCCGGCCGCCGCCGGTACCCACGACAAGTCCGACATCGGCCCGCAGCGTTTTGAGACGGTGAGTTCCTTCGAGTCACACCTGGACTACTTGGTGCAACTCTGCCGGCAGGACGGCCGCGCCGTAGTCCTGGCCACACAAGCCAACGTCTACACCCGGTCCGGCGGGATGGCCGCGGATCAGCCGCCACACACCATGCGATCGCAGTTGTTCAAATCGCCCGGCTCGGGTCGGATTTCACCTCAGAGCCTCGCCGTCGGCATGAGCGCCATGCGGGGGATCGGGTCGAAGGTCGGCGCGGACGCCCCCATTTGCGTGATCGACGCGCGCAACGACGACGACGCGCGCGCGGCCGCCTCGCAAGTTCTGGCGGCGGTCGAGATCGCGCCCGCCAAACCGGACCCCGCTCCCGTGATCCACCGGCGCATTGGCGCGGACGACGTATGAGCCGTGCGCTCATTCTGGTCATGGATTCGTTCGGGCTGGGCGGCGCGCGGGACGCCGCGCGCTTCGGCGATGAGGGGTCGGATACCTACGGCCACATCGCGGAGGAATGTGCGGCGGGCCGCGCCGACGCGGCGGGCGTTCGCTCCGGCCCCCTGACCTTGCCCAACCTCACCCGGCTCGGCCTCGCCGAGGCCGCGGCCATCAGTAAGGGGACCTTTGCGGAACGCGTTCTTTCTAATCCCCCTCCCTTGGTGGGAGGGGGGAGGGGGAAAACAACAAAACACCCCCTCCCTACCCTCCCCCTCGAACAAGGGGGAGGGGAATCTATTCGCCGTGCCGGTCGCGGGACTTTCGCAGACGTCTCCATCAAGGGGGAGGGAGTCGATGATCGGCGCGAGCTAACGGCCTTTGGCGACACGCGAAATTCCGCCTACGGCGCGGCGCGCGAACAAAGCCGCGGCAAGGACACTCCGAGCGGCCATTGGGAGATGACCGGCGTGCCGGTCACCTTCGATTGGGGATACTTCCCGAACGAACGGCCCTGTTTTCCCGCCGCACTGACCTCGGCGCTGGTTGAACAGGCTGGCCTGCCCGGTCTGCTGGGTAACCGTCACGCGTCGGGAACGCAGATCCTCGAGGATCTGGGCGGCGAGCACCTGGCGAGCGGCAAGCCCATCGTCTACACCTCCGCCGATTCGGTTTTTCAGATCGCCGCCCACGAGGACAGCTTCGGTCTCGAACGGCTCTACGGCGTGTGCGCCGTCGCGCGCAAGCTGGTCGACGGCTACGGCATTGGCCGCGTCATCGCCCGGCCCTTCGTCGGCGCAAGCGGCGCCTTTGAGCGCACCGGCAACCGGCGCGACTACACCACGCCCCCGCCCGAGCCGACCCTGCTCGACCGGCTTTGCGCCGACGGCGGCGAGGTGATCTCGGTCGGCAAGGTGGCCGACATTTTCGCGCACCAGGGCACCGGCCGCACCGTGAAGGCGAACGGCAACGCGGCCCTGTGGGACGCGACCCTGGCGGCGCTGAGCGAAGCGCCGGAACGCAGCCTGATCTTCACCAACTTCGTGGACTTCGACACGCTCTACGGACACCGCCGGAACGTCGCGGGCTACGCCGCCGCGTTGGAAGCCTTCGACGCACGTTTACCTGTATTTGAAAAGGCGTTGCGGCCCGGCGATCTCGCCATCATCACCGCCGACCACGGCTGCGACCCGACCTGGACCGGCACCGATCACACGCGCGAGAACGTGCCCGTCCTTGCCTTCGGCGGCGGCGTGGCGCCCGGTCCCCTGGGCCTGCGCGAAAGCTTCGCCGACATCGGCCAGACCCTGGCGGCGCATCTCGGGCTCGCGCCCCTGCCCCACGGTACGTCCTTCCACACCGGGAACCGCGAATGATTCCGAAAGCCGAACTTCACGTGCATCTGGAGGGGACGGCCCCGCCTGAGCTCGTGCGCCGTCTCGCCAAACGCAACCGCATGGACCTTCCGGAAGAAATCTTCGGGGACGACGGGAACTATCATTGGACCGACTTCCTGCATTTCCTCAAGGTCTACGACGCCACCGCGGCCACCATCCGCACGCCCGAGGACTACCGCGACGTGACCTACGAATACCTCGCCGGCTGCGCCGAGGAAGGCGCGATCTACGTCGAGGTCATGTCCTCGCCAGACCACTCGGCGGCGAACGGCATGAGCTACGCCAATCACCAGGAAGGCATCGTGGCGGGCATCGAGGACGCGCGCGCGGACCACGGCATCGAAGGCCGCTGCATCGTCACCTGCGTCCGCCACTTCGGCGCCGAGCAGGCCATGGAGGTGGCCCGTCAGGTGGCGGCCCGTCCCCATCCCCTGGTGAGCGGGTTCGGCATGGGCGGCGACGAGGCGGGGTTCCCGCCGGCGCAATTCGCGCGCGCCTTCAAATACGTCGCCGACAGCGGCTTGCCCTGTACCGTCCACGCCGGCGAATGGGCCGGACCGGACCGCGTCCGCGAGGCCATTGAAACCCTTCCCGTGCAGCGCCTGGGCCACGGCGTGCGCGCCGCCGAGGACCCGGCCCTGGTGCAAGAGATCGTCGCGCGCGGGATCACGCTGGAGGTCTGCCCCGGCAGCAACTTCGCGACCGGTATATACCGCGATTTCAGCGACCATCCTCTTGCGCGCCTACGGGCGGACGGCGTCAAGACGACCTTGAACTCCGACGACCCGCCCTACTTCGCGACGTCCGTAGGCCGGGAGTACGACGAGGCCGCCGAACATCTCGAACTTGACGACGACGGCTTGGCCGGGTTCACCCGCAACGCCCTGAAGGCCGCCTTCGTCGACGAACCGACCCGCGAGACGTTATTGGCGCGGCTCGACGCGGGCGCCGGCGGGAAATCGCCCTAACGCTGGCGGATGGATTGCGAAATACGTTGGGCCAGCTCCGCGGCCCCTTCGTCTTCATCGAACGCGGCCTTGATGGCGCGTGAAAGCTCGGGCAGGAGATCGACCTCCTTCGAGTCCGGCGTCAGGTGTTGGGCCTTGATGCGGCCCACGAGATCCACCATCGCCATGGTCAGTTCGCCGATGAACTCATACGAGGTCCCGTTGACCCGGCGGGCCAAGTCCTCCGAGGCGTATTGCAGCCGGTCGAGGTGGGTCAGGACGCTTTCGTCCGCGCCGCCCTTTTTGTAAATCGGCACAATCAATTCGACTTGATCGGAGATGCGGATCGCATGCTGGCTCATCTTGCGGTCGTTCAGGTTCCGGGTCGCTTGATCGATGGCGATCTGAAGTTCGCGCGTGTTCTCCACGCCCGTCGCCCGATCGCGCAAGGGATTTGGGACCTCCATGATCTGGGGGGAATCTTGGGATGAACCCTGGGGTTGCCGGTTCTTATTGCGGCGCTCGGGTCCGATGTAGTCGCTCGTCACGACGAACAACCGCTTGCGCTCGACGATGCTCATGATCCGGTTGAAGAGAAAGCCGGTGGAGATGGGCTTGACCACCAGATCGTCCGGTCCCGACTCCATCACCTTCCGGATGTTCGCCGGGGTCGCATCGGTGATCATCGTGATAATGGGCAGAAAGGGGTTCTTGCCGAGGCGGTGGTGGCGAATATCGTGCGTGAGTTGGCAGACGTCGCCGCCGGCGCACGAGGTGTCCCAAATGAGCAGGTCCACTTCACCCTGCTCGACCACGGTTTCGACGCCGCGCAGGGAATCGCCGTCGCTGAGTTTGCGAAATCCGATGCCCTGGAACGCCATTCTCAGGCTCATGCGGAGCTGTGAGTTGGGCTCGCACAAGGTGATCCTCACGTCCCCAACGTTGCTGAGGCCGCCGTATACCCTCTTCCAATCGCCGGTGGCGCCCCCGGTGCTCGCGGCAGCGGGCTCCGCGCCCACCGCGTGGCTTGTCGATACGTTCAAGTGGCTGACTCCCCCCGTGCCCCGCCAAGACTACTACTGCTAGTACAGTAGCGCGCCTCTCGCGGCATACGAGCATCGAATCTAGGCCCTGGAAGTGAACGACTCCTTAACGCCGGAGGCGCTTCACCCGCCGAGTGTCGGGAGTCACACTTGTCCCGGTCCGGCCATTAACTATTGTCCTCTGGCGGTTCCGGGGCGGCCCGGATAATATCCCCGGGTTTACGGGGGGAGGAGGCTCGGCATGGGTGGGGTTCGCCGCACCAGAATTAAGGTTTGCTGTATTTCCAGCGTCGAGGAGGCGTGGCTTGCCATAGACCATGGCGCCGACGCACTGGGCCTGGTTTCCAACATGCCGAGCGGCCCCGGCGTTATCGACGAGGGCCTGATCGCGGAAATCGCGGCGGCGGCCCCGCCCGGTGTCGCCACGTTTCTGCTGACCAGCCGAGTCGATGCTGAAGGAATTATCGGTCAACAACGCCGCTGCGGCGTCAACGCGATCCAACTCTGTGACGCCGTGGAAACCGTGACCTATGGCAGGCTACGCCGCGCCCTGCCTGGCATTTCCCTGATCCAGGTCATCCACGTCAGCGGGCCCGATTCGGTCAAGGCGGCACGCGCCGCCGCCGGCTTTGTCGACGCCATCCTGCTCGATTCAGGGAGGCCCGACCTGCCGGTCAAGGAGCTTGGCGGCACCGGCCGCACCCACGACTGGCGGCACAGCCGCGCCATCGTCGAGCAAAGCAGTGCGCCCGTGTATCTGGCCGGCGGCCTCAACGCCGAAAACGTCGGCCAAGCCATTCGCGAGACCTCACCCTTCGGCGTCGATCTCTGCACCGGAGTACGCAGCCGCGGCCGCCTCGACAAGGCCAAATTGCGGGCGTATGTCGGCGCGGTCACGCGGGCCGCGGCCTAAGTCCCATGGGAGACGTCCGGGCGATTTCGAACCATGGCTGGCTGCGCCGTCCGATCAGCCGACTCGCCGCTTCGTATATTCGCCTGGTCTACCGCTCGGGCGACTGGCGGACCATCAATGGCGAGGTTCCGGACTGGTTCTGGGACCGTGGAAAACCATTCCTGACGGCGTTCTGGCACGGCCGCTTGTTGATGATGCCCTGCTGCTGGCGCCAGGGCGTGCCCAACCGCGTCCTCGTCTCGGAGCACGGCGAGGGTCCATTGATCACCGATCTCATCGGCCATTTTGGTTTGGGCAACGTGCGGGGGTCGACCACGGAGGGGGGCGCCACGGCGGTGCGGACCATGGTCAAGGCGATCAAACGCGGCGCCTGCGCGACGATAACGCCGGACGGACCCCATGGCCCGGCCATGCGGGCCGCCGAGGGCATCATTTCGGTGGCTCGCATGAGCGGCGTACCCATCCTGCCGATTTCCTTTTCGGCGGTGAATTGCGTGAGACTCAAGGGTTGGGACCGCCTCGTCCTTCCCAGGCTTTTCACCCGGGGCGTCATTATATGGGGGCGGCCCATCCATGTGCGCCGGCGGGCCAGCCGAGACGAAGTCCGCGCCGCGCGCGACGCTCTCGAGTTTCAACTCCGCGCCATCACGGCGCAGGCGGACCGGATCTGCGGTCAATCCGCCCCCGTGGCGCCGGAACCCCTGCCCGAGATCTGGGACCGCCCGTTCGGGCAGGAACTCCCCATCGCCCAAGAGGCCCTCATCGGGCAGGACTCCCCCCTCGCGCAGGAAGACTGAGCGGGGCCGCGCCGGCCAACGCACAGAAATCAGGGACCCAATCAATGGCGCAAGTGATCCTCGTGACCGGAGGCAGCCGGGGAATCGGCGCCGCGACGGCGCGCCTTCTCGGGCGCGGCGGCCACGCCGTCGGCGTCAACTATGTGAATGACGAGGGTAAGGCCCAAGAAGTGGTCGGCGCGGTTGAAGCCGCCGGGGGCCGCGCCGCCGCCGTGCGCGCCGACGTATCGGACGAGGACGCGGTCAGGGCGATGTTCGACACCGTGGAACAAACGCTCGGGCCGCTCGACGGACTCGTCAACAGCGCCGGTATCGTCGGCGATAAGTGCGAGGTCGCCGGCATCGACGTGGCGATGTTGCGCAGGGTCTTCGAGATCAATGTCATCGGCGCGTTCCTTTGCTCCCGCGAGGCGGTGCGCCGCATGGCGCTGAGTAAGGGCGGGCGCGGCGGCGCCATCGTCAACCTCTCCTCGGTGGCGGCCAAACTCGGCGGCCCGGGCGCGGCCGTCCACTACGCCGCATCGAAGGGCGCCATCGACAGCTTCACCGTGGGCCTGGGACGGGAAGTGGCGAAGGACGGCATCCGCGTCAATGCCGTCCGGCCGGGACTCATCGACACCGACATGAACCACCAACCCTCGGACCCCGACCGGCTCGAGCGCCTCGGTCCAACCGTCCCCATGGGGCGGGTCGGGCAGCCGGAGGAAGTGGCCGAGGCGATCGTCTGGCTCTTGTCCGAGGCGGCGTCCTACGTCGCCGGCGACGTCGTCACGATCTCGGGCGGACGATAGAGCGGTTCCAGTTCACTAGGAATCGCTCATGGCTGCTGGAATCGCTCATTGCTGGAATCGCGCGGGACCGCAAGGCGGCCCGCCGGTTATCCGGCGCGCCCGCGCAGGCGCGGCCATCCTTAATTCATCCGAGATGGGCCGGTCCGCAGCCGTGAGCGACAAAAAGCTAGAGCGGTTCCGACCGAATCGTAACCAACCTAGGGCTGCTCGCGAACCCGCAGCACGACTTTTCCCGTCACCTTGCGTTCGATCAACGCGGTCAGAGCCTCGCCCGCCTGGGCCAAGCCAAAAGTCGCCGACACCAGGGGCTTGATCTTCCCCTCGCCGTACCAGCGCAACAGGTCCTCGATGTTGGCGCGGTTTTTCGCGGGCTCCCGGGTTGCAAACGCGCCCCAGTAGACGCCCACCGCCTGCGCCTCCTTGAGCAAAAGGCGGTTCGCGGCGATCTCCGGGATGTGGCCGGAGGCAAATCCGATGACCAGGAGCCGCCCCCGCCAGGCCAGCGCCCGCACGGATTCGGTGGTCGCCTCGCCCCCGACCGGATCGAAGAC
>JADFIH010000152.1 GCA_022566715.1 Pseudomonadota bacterium
GGGCCGATGAGGTCGCCAAACTCGCCGGTCTCGCGCCGCTCGGTCTCGTTCCGAAGCGCCGAACGGCGATGACCTTCCGCGCGCCTGAAGGGACCGACCCCGGCCCCTGGCCCGCCGTGATCGACATCGAGGAAAAATTCTACTTCAAGCCCGACGCCGGACTCATCCTGGCGTCGCCCGCCGACGAGACGCCGTCGCCGCCGTGCGACGCTCAACCGGAGGAGCTCGACATCGCGCTTGCCATCGACCGCATCGAGCGGGCGACGACGATGAAGATCACGCGGATCGAGCACAAATGGGCCGGCCTGCGGACCTTCGCACCCGACAAATCGCTGGTGGCGGGGTTCGATCCGGGCGCGGAGGGGTTCTTCTGGCTGGCGGGCCAGGGCGGCTACGGTATCATGACCTCACCGGCGATAAGCCGCATCACCGCGTCCCTGGCCAGGGGCGGCGATGTTCCGGCCGACCTCACGGCCCTTGGGGTTCACGCGAAGGACTTGGCGCCCGGTCGGTTCTCCTGAGATTTCCAGTGAAGTTTCGAGTGAGATTCCGGTGGGTTTTCCGGCCGCGTTTGACCCGCCTCGGCGCAAGGTCTACTGATTCATCTTGAGCGTGTTTGAGATTGGGAAGCGATCATGAACGAATCGGGGCTCTATCGTCGGCGGGGGATTTGCAAGCGCCTGGGCTTCGGCGAGCGCCCCGCGGCGGCCTGACCCGTCTCTAGGCGCATGGAACGCTTCTCGGTCGGCCACGCGTCCGGCGCGGATTGGCGCGGGGCGGCCAATGCCGCCGTCAAAAACCTTTCCGCGGGCAGCGCCGAGGCGAACCTCGGCTTCGTGTACGTCACGCACGAGTTGGGCAATGACCTGGGCGACGTTCTCGACCTGCTGAAATCTGAAACGGGCATTGAAAGCTGCGTCGGGGCGGCGGGATTCGGCATTTGCGCCTCGGGCCACGATTATTTCGACGAGCCGGCGGTCGCCATACTGACGGGCCGCTTCCCCGAAGGCTCCTTTGGCATCTTCGACACGGAGCGTGGCGAGAAGGACCAGACCGGCGTTTCGCCGGCCAAGTTGAGCGGCGTCGAGGGGCCTCATTTCGGTGTCGTTCACGGTGATCCGGGCGGCGCGGATATCCTCCGCGTTCTGCCCCATTTCGCCGAGGCGACGCAAAGCTTCCTCGTGGGCGGCCTCTCCTCACCCGAGGCGGCGCAGTCCCAGGTGGCCGGCGCCGTGACGGGGGGCGGGCTCTCCGGGGTTCTGTTCTCGGATGCGGTCCCGGTCGCCACGGCTTTGTCGCAGGGCTGCCAGCCCATCGGGCCGGTGCGGGAGATCACGGAATGCCGCTCCAACATCGCCGTCAAGATCGACGGCGAACCCGCGCTCGACGCCCTACGCCGCGACGCCGAAAGCGATGCACCCCAGGATCTGCGGCAAATCGGCGATGCGATCTTCGTGGCCTTCCTGGTCGAGGGTTCGGACCGCGCAGACTACGTGGTGCGCAACCTCGTCGGCATCGACGAGACGCGCGCGCTGGTCGGCATCGGCGCGCCGCTCGAACGGGGACAGAGGATGATGTTCTGCCGGCGCGACGCCGACTCGGCGCGCAGCGATCTCCGGCGCATGCTGAGCGAGTTGCGCGGGCGCGCCGGCGGCGCCCCCCGGGGCGGCATCTATTGCAGTTGCGTGGCGCGCGGGCCCCACCTGTTCGGACCGGGCGCGGTGGAACCCAGCATGATCGCCGAGGAGTTCGGCGATCTGCCGTTGATCGGCTTTTACGGCAGCGGTGAAATCTCTCACGACCGCCTGTACACTCAGACCGGCGTGCTGGCGTTGTTCTTGTAGGGCCGAGGCTCCAACAAGGATGGACCTTTTTGACTCCCCACTCCCCTGGTGGGCTGAGATCGGACCGTGATGTAGAGGACACCAAGGGACTTCCAGTGGAAGTCCCGACTGTCCGAACGTAAAGCGTCGGCCTTTGGGGCGCGGCGCAAGCCGATCGAAGTTTAGGGGGAGGGCCTCTCTCAACGCATGGATGCGCGGCGCAAACCGTTCGCCGCGTCTTCATTGGCCGGGCGGACGAAGGACGCGGCCGCTCGGAGCGTCTCGATCCCGGCGCCTTCGCGATAGGCGTTTTCGGACAGATGGCGCCGCCAGGCGCGCGCGCCCGGCTGGCCCTGAAACAGGCCCAGGACATGCCGCGTCATACGCCGGAGGGGCACGCCCTCGCCGCGTTTGCGCGCAACGTACGGCATCAGTGCATCGAGCACATCGAAGCGCGTCGGCGGGGTCCGGGCATCCCCGAAAAACTCGGCGTCGACGCGGGCCAGCATGTAGGGGTTCTGGTAGGCGGCGCGGCCGAACATTACCCCGTCGGCGTGGTCGAGATGCTGCGCCGCCGCGTCCAGGCCGGGCACGCCACCGTTGAGGATGATCTCGAGACCGGGCCGCTCCGCCTTCAGGCGATAGATGTAATCGTAGCGCAGCGGGGGAACGTCACGGTTCTGCTTCGGGCTCAAACCGGCGAGCACCGCCTTACGCGCATGCACGATGAAGGTGCGGCAACCGGCGCCGGCAACGCAGTCAATGAAGCCGCGCAAATCCTCGTAGCGGTCTCGGTCGTCGATACCGATGCGGCACTTCACCGTGACGGGAATGCGCACCGCGTTCGCCATCGCCGCGACGCACGCGGCGACGAGGTCGGGTTCGCCCATCAGGCAGGCGCCGAAACGGCCGTTCTGAACGCGGCTGCTCGGGCAGCCCACGTTCAGATTGATTTCGTCGTAACCATAGCCCTCGCCGATCCGCGCGCATTCGGCGAGGTCGGCCGGGTCGGCGCCTCCCAGTTGCAGGGCCACCGGATGCTCGGCCGGATCGAACGCGAGGTGCCGGTCCTTGTCGCCGAACAGAATGGCGCCCGTCGTCACCATCTCGGTGTAGAGCAGCGCGCGCCGGCTGATCAGGCGTAGAAAATACCGGCAGTGGCGGTCGGTCCAATCCATCATCGGCGCCACGCAAATACGCCGGTCGAGTTTCACCGGGCCCGTCATCAACCCACCGATAGGGCGAGGATGCGGCTCAATTGGCAAAGCGGCCGTCCGGTTTCATCGGCCCAGCCGTTGAACACCTCTTGCACCGCGGCGCGGTCGCGCTTGCCGGAGATTTTGCCCTTGGCTACGCCAAGGCCGTTGAGCGCGCGGATTACGTCCGGCGTCAGTATGAAGGTGTCCTTACCCACCACGCGCAGGAAGTAAGGCCCGGACGATCCGCCGAGCTGCTTGAAGCGCTTCGTCAGGTCGGCCCACAGGCCGGCGATGTCGGTCTCCGGCCATTGGGCGAGCCAGCCGCCGAAACCGCCGAACTCGCCGGCCAGGCCGCACATGGCGGCGGCGTTGTGGCGTACGGATTTGATCTTGCCCCAATGCCGGATGATGCGCGCATCCCCCATCAGCGCCTCGAGGTCTTCGTCGTTCATGGAACGCACGCGCCTAGGCTCGAAGGCTTGGAAAACCTCTTCAAATACGGGCCACTTGGCCGCTACCATGCTGTGCTTCAGGCCGGCCTGAAAGATGCGCAAGGACATCTGCGACAAATAACGGTCGTCGGGCACGCCCTTGATCTTCCTGGCGGGCTCGGGCTTGGGCAGCATTTCTTCCAGCGCCGCGCCGCCGCCCGCGCGCTTGGCCGCCTTTTTTAGAACGGGTGCAAACGAAACCATACCCCGAGTCTAGCGTCCTCTCTTCCGGGGCTCAATCACCCTCAGGTCAACCCCACCATTTCGGCGCTGATCTCCCACAGGCGGGCTTGCGCGTCTTCGTCGTGCGACGCGGCCGAGGATGCGGCGGGCTTCGATTTCGCGAAGTACTTGCCGCTCACGCCCTCCACTTCGGGAGAGGTTGCGAGGTGGAGGCTGGTCAGGGCGCCTTTTTCCTCGCTGATCGCGAACAGCCGCTGAAGAAGGCCACCCACGACCTTGACGAATCCGCCATTGTTGTGGCCGAACTTGGAGGCGACGAAACCGGGGTGCAGGCAATTCGCCGTCACGCCCGTTCCCTCCAACCGGCGCGCCAATTCGTAGGTGAACAAGATGTTGGCGAGCTTGGACCGGCTATAGGCCTTCCAGCCGCCGTATTTGCGTTTCCCTTCGAGATCATCGAAGTCGAGCTTCTGCCCCTTGTGGGCGAAGGAGGCGACCGTAACGATGCGCGCCGGTCCGCCCGCCTTGAGATAATCCAAGAGTAGGTTGGTCAGAAGGAAGGGCGCGAGATGGTTGAGCGCGAAGGTCATCTCGACGCCGTCCTCGCTTTCCTGGCGCCGCTGGTAAAAGGCGCCCGCATTGTTGATTAGAACGTCGATCCTGTCGTAGCGCTCCTGCACCTCGTGAGCGAGGCGGCGCACGTCATCCTGTTTCGACAGGTCGGCCACATGAGAGCCGGTCCCGGCACCCAGCCTCGCCGCCAAAGCGGCGACCTTTTGCTCGTTTCGACCGGCGACGACGACGCGCGCGCCCGCCGCGGCCAGGCCTTCCGCCGTTTTGAGGCCGATGCCCGAGGTCGCCCCGGTCACGAGGCAGGTCTTTCCGTTCATTCCGTTCGTACTCATGGCTCCGTCAACATTCGGCGAAGACGGGGGCAGCGCCCACCGGAAGCCGCACGGCGAGTTCGCCCGCCCGGATTGGCGTCGGGAGGTGGTTTTCGGGTGGGGCCAACGGGCAACTCCAGGCCGCCGAATAGGAACAGGAGGGATTGTAGGCGAAGTTGAAATCGAGGATGAGCTTTCCGCCCACCATGCCGAGGTCCGCGGCCTTTATGGAATCCAGGAGATAGCGCCCGCCCCCGAAGGTGTTGGCGCCGGCGGTCGAATCGCTGAAGGGCAGGAACAAGCCACCGCCATAACCGGCGATCCAATATACGGTGAGTTCGCCGCCCAAGGGCCCGGTCAGGTTCGTGGTGCGGCCGCAGGAGGCCATACTGATGATGCCGTCGGCGCCGAGGTCGGTGGTCGAGACCGTCCCGCCGGGCAGGCGTTCGAGTTCCGCCTCGAATCGAAACGCCGCGTCGTAATCGAAATAAGGCAGGCCGTCAAAATCGGCTCGTTCCTCCGGCGGCAGGGGCGATTGAGGGTGCTTCTTGAGCAACGCATCCCGTTCGGCCCGCCACAGATGCCAGGCCGCCTCCGGATAGGCGCTCGCGCGCACGGCGGCGTATATTTCGGCCACCCGGCGGCGCCAATCCGCCAGGTCAAGCTTGTCGGTGCTCACAAAAAGATCCCCCCGGGGAGCGCGGCCACAAACGGCGGCGCTTCTTAATAGGACTCATTTGTGGAATCATCCGTGGGATTCCAAGTCACAAATCGCGGATGGGCGCGAGCATCGGGGAGAACAGGACATGAGCGATGAAATCCAGGAGGCCCTGGAGAAGATTTTTTCCCGCGATTCGGAGCTCTACCGGAGCCGCGGGTTTCAGCGCCGTATCGGATTCGGCAAGCGGCCCGCCCTGATCAACATCGATCTCGCGAACGCCTGGACGCGGCCCGGCCACACCTTTTCCTGCGACGGCATGGAGACGATCATTCCGGGCGTCCAAAAGCTGCTGACGGCGGGACGCGCCAAGCGGATTCCCGTCGTCTACACCACCACCGCCTACAACGTCACCACCGGCAACAATACCGACATGGGACTCTGGCACCTTAAGATCCCGATCGAGGTGCTCAACCTCGACGACACCGAAGCCGTGGCGATCGACGAGCGCATCGCACCGCAAGCCGACGAACAGGTCATCGTCAAGAAGCGCGCCAGCGCCTTCCACGGCACCTACCTTACGAGTTTCCTCAATGCGGCCGATGTCGACACCGTGATCCTCACCGGCGTCACCATGGCGGGCTGCGTACGGCACACCTGCGAGGACGCGATCGCCGAAGGCTTCCGCCCCATCGTGGTGCGCGAGTGCGTGGGCGACCGCGTTCCCGGCGTGGTCGAATGGAACCTGTTCGATATCGACGCGAAATTCGGCGACGTGGAACCCCTGGACACCGTGCTGGACTATCTCGAGAAGATCGACCCCTTCCCCCTGCGCAATTCGCCGTAGGGTTTTCGAGCATCCTTCGAGACAGCCCTCCGGGCTTCCTCAGGATGAGGTCTATGGCGCGCGCAGGGCCTCAAGCCGAGGAGCACCCATTCCTCGACTAACGGGCCTCATGCTGAGGAGGTCCGAAGGACCGTCTCGAAGTAGAGGCCCGTGGTTTGCGATAGGGCGTGCGTCCCGAAGCCTAAACCTCCGCCCCTTAAACCTCGACAACGACGAAGCCGTACTCGGCGGCGGCGTCTTCCAGCCAGGTCCAAAGGTACTGGGCGAAACTGCGGTCCACGTAGATGTCGTAGACGGGCTCCGCGACTGTCTGATGAATGAGAACACCGGCGCGCGCCAGCGCCGTTTGCGCGCAGCGCCCCGGCCTGAATTGCCGCGGGTGCAGATCGAGGCTGCATCCCTTGGCGAGCACGTCCCGGGCGCGCGCGCCCCGCAGCACGATCACGGTGCGCGCATCGCTCACATCGACGGCCGAGGCGTGGTGCCCGGCCAGGGCCCCGTCCAGCCGAGCCAGCAGGCCCGCGGCCTCGGTATCCGCCGTCGTGATAAGCCATTCGTCGGGACCGAGCCACAGGGCGCATACGCCCTCGCCGCCCGCCACCGCGTTGGGCTCTGTCGGAAGGTCGAAGCCGAGCTCGCCGCGCGCCGCCTCCATCGCATCACGATTGGTAGGCTCAACACGCAGGTTGATCTTGCCGATGAATCGGCGCTCCCCCATGACGACGGCCGCCCCGTCCGATGCGGCGGCCGCGCGGCCCGCGAGGTGCAGGGGATCGAGCGCGGATTGGCGTTGCCCGCGCTCAGGCATGGAGCCGCCCCCCGTCGGGAT
>JADFIH010000016.1 GCA_022566715.1 Pseudomonadota bacterium
AGGGCTTCGTCCTGGTCAACGAGTTGATTCTCGGTGCCGGCTTGGCGGCCTTGGCCATCTACATCCTGTCGAATTACGGGGCGATTCGGGACGAGGGGGTCGGGCCCCTCATGGAGGTCCTGCTCATCTTCACCGTTGTGGCCTGCTTCGCCGAGGCGGCGCGGCGCGCGGCCGCCCTGGTTCACGCCCTGTCGCCGGGCCTCATACGGGGCCGCTGGCGCAGCATCCTTTGTGGGCCCGGGCCCGGCGAATCGCGCCGCACGGCGATTCCGGTTTACGACATCGTTTTATCCCTCATCGCTTCCGGCGCCGCTCTCTACATTTGGTTCGATTTCGAGAACATCATTCAGCGCGCCGGCCTGCCGACCGTGCTCGACGTCACCGTGGGCGTGATCATGGTGATTCTGTTGCTCGAGGCGGCGCGGCGCGCGCTCGGACCCGCCCTCAGCGCGCTGGCGGCGATCTTCATCACCTACACCTTTGTCGGGCCATGGATGCCCCCCTTCCTGCGCACGAAAAGCATGCCGTTGGATTTTTTCGTCGCGGATATGTATCTCGCCGATACCGGAATATTCGGCGTGCCCCTCGGCGTGTCGGCAAGCTTCGTGTTTCTATTCGTGCTGTTCGGCTCGCTGCTCGACCGGGCGGGCGCGGGCAAATACTTCATCGACGTGGCGTTCGCCGGTCTCGGCGGCTTTCGCGGCGGCCCGGCCAAGGCGGCGATCGTCGCCTCGGGCATGACGGGCATGGTCTCGGGATCGTCCATTGCCAACGTCGTGACGACCGGCACCTTCACCATCCCGTTGATGAAAAAGGTGGGCCTGCCGGCGTACAAGGCGGCCGCCGTGGAGGTCGCGGCCTCGACCAACGGGCAGCTCATGCCGCCGATCATGGGCGCGGCCGCTTTCATCATGGCGGAGATTATCGGCGTCCCCTACCTCGATGTGGTTCGCGCGGCATTCATCCCGGCGATCATTTCCTACCTGGCGCTTTTCTATGTAGTGCACCTCGAAGCGTTGAAGCTCGGCATCACCGCCGTCGCCAAGGAGGACCTGCCGCGGCTCGGCAAGACGATCCTGCGCGGCCTGCACTACCTCGTGCCGCTCGGCGTTCTCATCCTTTACCTTGTCGTTTTGCGCCGTTCGGCCATCACCTCGGCGCTCACGGCCATCGAGTCCCTGGCCGTTCTGATGATCGTGCAACGGCCGATCATCGCCTATCTGGCCATCGGCGCGCACCGCCGGGCCGGCAACATCGGCGCCGAGGCCGACATCTTCGGGGTCATCGTTCACGCCTTCGGCGAGGGCCTGCTCGATATCTGGCACGGACTGATCGCCGGCGCGCGCAACATGATCGCCGTCGGGGTGGCGACGGCCGCCGCCGGCATCATTGTCGGGGTGGTGACGATCACCGGCCTGGTGGGCCGTTTCGTCACCGTCATCAACACGCTCTCCTTCGGAAACGTCTACCTGATGTTGATCCTGACGGCCATGACCAGCATGCTGTTGGGCATGGGCCTGCCGACGACGGCCAACTACATCGTCATGGCGACATTGACGGCGCCGGTCATCGTTTCGCTCGGCGGTGACGCGGGCCTGATATTCCCGTTGCTGGCGGCGCACCTGTTCGTTTTCTATTACGGCATCCTGGCCGACGACACACCGCCCGTCGGGCTTGCGGCTTACGCCGCCGCGGCGATCGCCAGGTCCGATCCGATCCGCACCGGCATCCAGGGATTCGCCTATGACCTGCGTACGGCCATCCTGCCGTTCGTGTTCCTGTTCAACACGGAGTTGCTGATGATTTCGGGCGTCGGCGAGGGCGGTGAGATCATCTGGATCGACAGCCTCGTCCGCGTCGCCTTCGTCTTCGTCATGGCGCTGTTCGCCATGTTCGCCTTCGCCGCGTTCATGCAGGGCTACTTCGCCTGCAAGTGCCGGATTTACGAGCGCCTGGGCCTGCTGGCCATCTGCATCCTCATGTTCCAGCCCGATATCGTTAGCGATTTCGCGCCCATTGCCAGGGAGATCGTGCAGGTTGCCGGCTTCGCCGCCTATTGGGGTATTTACCTTATGCAGAGGGCGCGGATGGGAATGCCCGTAAGGTTTTGGCCCCCCGGCGGCGCGGGGCGGCAAGGGGATCAATGATGGTCCGGAGATCGCTTCTCCCCTTTGATCTCGAACACAGCAGTTCATGGGCGCGGGCGCGGCGCGCGTGGTGCGGTATACGAAACGTTCGGTATTGGTCGTTCGCGGCTAAACGTGTTGCAGGTTCATGCTGACGCCTTAACCACCGGGCGGGGTCGCCGGCGCACCGGTACGCGCTCTAAGCTCGGTCTTTAAGATCTTCCCCATAGGGTTTTTCGGCAGCTCATCGACGAATTCGAAGCGGTAGGGCACCTTGTACCGAGATATGCGCCGAGAGCAGTGCTTCGCGAGTTCGCGCGCGCTGACGGCGCTTGCCGTTACAACGAAGGCGATGGGCGCCTCGCCTGTCACGGGGTGTGGCCCGCTCACGACGGCGGCCTCCAAAACCGCCGGATGATCGAGGAGGGCCGCCTCGATTTCGACGGGGTAGAGCTTGGCCCCGCCCGCGTTGATGACGTCGTCGGAGCGTCCCTTGAGGAACAGGTATCCCTGTTCGTTGATGGCCGCGAGGTCGCCCGGATAGTACCAGCCGCCGCGAAAAGCCTTGGCCGAGGCTTCCGGGTCGTCCAGGTACCTGGTTGGAATGTAGGACGCCCGGAATCGAAAGCGCCCGACCTCTCCCGGCGGCAGGGTACGATCGTCGTCATCCACGACTTGCGCCTCGATCGCATCGATCGGGCGGCCCACTGATTCCGGAAAGGCCTCCTGATCCTCGGGATAGGCGATTGTCACAAGGCCCGCCTCATTGATGCCGTAGCGCTCCACCAGGTTCGGGCACAGGCGTTTCCTCGCCAGCGTGCGTTCGCCGGGCCCCAAGAACGAGCTCGAGACGCACAGTCTTTTCAGCGAAGGGAACATCGGCTCCGGCACACTCGAGTCCGAGAGAAACTGCCGGACCAATGCCGGGGTGACCGACATCCAAGTCGCGTTCCGATCGCGCGCTTCGTCGGCCAAGTCCCTAGGGGTACTCGTGTCGTTGAATATGACGGTACCGCCGAGACAGAGGGCCGCCAGGCAGCGGCGGCGTTCGGCAAAGTAGTTGATGTCCAAGCAGCTGAGATAACGGTCCGACGCGTCGAGCCCAACGTCTCTTTCATTTTTCAATGTACGCGCCCACATGTCATCGTGGCTCAGGATCACGGTCTTCGGTGCGCCGGTGGTGCCCGACGACTGAACAACGATCAAAGGGCGCCGTCCGTCGAACATCGTGGCGAACGCCGGCGTGGGCTCTACACTGCCCGGACGGGTGGAGGCGTAATCGATAACCTGGGTCCCGGGCAAAGGCTTTTCGTCCGCTGCGGCGATCACGTGCCGTACGCCGAGCCCCTCGATGGCGCGTGACTTTTCAGCCTCCGTTTCGGAGGCATCGACGGCGTGGACGATCGCGCCAAGCCTGGCCAAGGCAAACATACAAATTAGATGCGCGATGCGTCCTGGGAGCATGATCACGACGGTCTCGCCCGGCTTGACCCCTGCGTTACGCAGGTTCGCCTCGGCGGCGAGGACGAAGCGGAGCAGAGCGGCATACGTGGTCGTATGATCGCCTTGCTCGATCGCCGGGTGCGCCGGCCGCGCCCGCGCGTGCTGTTCCAATACGTCTGCTAGATTCACCGAGGAATTCCGGCCAATTTCCCTGCCAGTCAAAGTTCATAGATCGGAAGCGGGCGCCTTCACCGGGGCATAAGGCGAACGAGGGGCGCGCCAGGGGTAGACCGTCGAAGCCGGGCGGCGAGAAGCGGATTTACATCAATAAGTTAGGGCAAATTTGCCGGGATGACGGATCGCCGTCGGCGATTCTGGTCAACCCGGATTAGAGCGTTTCCAGTTCATCAGGAATCGCTCAAGGCTGCTGGAATCGCTCAAGGCCGCAAGGCGGCCCGCCGGTTATCCGGCGCGCCCGCGCAGGCGCGGCCATCCTTAATTCATCCGAGATGGGCCGGTCCGCCGCCGTGAGCGATAAAAAGCTAGTGTGGTTCCGGCCAAGCCGGAACGACTCTAGCCCTGTGGCCGGGAATAGGCCTTAAGGTCACTCGAATGAAAAAGCGGCGCATTACGCGCCGCTTTTCATGGTCGTCCTTGGGGAGCGCCGCTACTTCGTCGCCTCCTTGAGGTAAGCGATCAGGTTCGCGCGGTCCTTCTCCTTGCGCAGCCCGCCGAAACTCATCTTGGTCTTCGGGATGAACTTCCTCGGGGCTTCTATAAAGCCATTCATATTCTCTTCGTCCCAGACGATGTCCGAAGCCTTGAACGCCTTGGAGTAGCCACGGTAGCTCTCGAGAGAGGCGATCTTGCGGCCGAAAATTCCGTTCAGGTTGGGCCCCACTTTGTTTCTCCCGCCGGCTTCCACGGTGTGGCAAGCCGTGCAGCGTTTGAAGAGTTTTTCGCCCTTGGCGGCATCCTGCGCAACCGCCGGTGCGGCCGCGAAGCCTAAAGCCATCGTTACACCAATTGCGAAAAGCGTCGCTTTACTCATTAATCTCTCCTCGATGTGGGCCGTGGCCCCCCGCAATACGCTGCGGCGTGTGACACGCTATGCCGAATATAAGGTCGGTGGCGGGCTCCACGCAAGGGGGCGATCCGGACTTCCGGCCAGCCATCTCCTGGCCCCGCGGCCCGGATTTCTTGATTGCTTGTCCGGGGCTCGCCGTCTATTGCTTGTACAAAATGTCCGCTCGAAGGTGGTAACGTCTTGGAGCGAACGGAGAAAATATGTTGGAAGAACTGGCCTGAGCAATGGCGGCAGATCAGGGCTGGCTCGAAATCATGGAGCGTGACGGTACGTTGGTCGTCGAGGCGGGCGGCCTCTGGAACCTGGCCAACGCGGCGCGCCTTGACGCCGAGATTCGTCAGGTGCCCGCGCCGGGGACGCGGCCCGTACACTTCGACATCACGAAGGTCAAGCTTCTCGATACCGCCGGTGCGTGGACGCTGTACCGTACCGCGCGCGATTGGGAGGCCGCGGGCGCCCGGGTCAGTATCGAAGGGGGCAACGCCGAGCAGGTCGCGCTCCTCGAAACCGTGCGCGCCAACGACAAGCCTTTCGAGCCGACAGTGCCAGAGGGGTTCGGGGTTATTCGGATCGTGGCCCACGTGGGCGCCGCGGTTGAGGATATCGCGCGCGAAACCGTCGCCCTGATCGGGTTTTTCGGCCTCGTCGTGAGCACCCTGCTTCGAACCGCGCGGCACCCCCGCAGGCTGCGCGTCACATCGTTGATCTATCACATGGAGGAGGTGGGGCTGAATGCCCTGCCGATCGTCGCGCTCATCTCGTTTCTCATCGGGGTGGTGCTCGCCTTTCAGGGTTCGAGCCAGCTCCAGCGTTTCGGCGCCGAGATTTTCGTCGTCAATCTGGTCGCCGTCTCGGTCCTGCGTGAGCTTGGCATCCTGCTCACCGCCATCGTCATCGCCGGCCGGTCGGGCAGCGCTTTCACCGCGCAGATCGGCGCCATGAAAGTGCACGAGGAAATAGACGCCATGCAGACATTGGGCCTCGATCCGATCGAGGTGCTGGTTCTGCCCCGTTTGTTGGCGCTCGTCATTACCCTGCCGCTGCTCGCGTTCCTCGCCGACATCATGGGCTTGCTGGGCGGTGGTCTGACGGCGTGGATCGCCTTGGGCATCCCGCCGGCAGCTTTCGTCGAGCGCCTGAACACGGCGGTCAGCATGTGGTCCTTCTGGGTCGGCATCATGAAGGCGCCGGTGTTCGCCTTTCTCATCGCGATGATCGGCTGTTACGAGGGATTCCAGGTCGTCGGCAGCGCCGAGAGCGTGGGCCAGCGCACCACCCGCGCCGTCGTCGAGGCCATTTTCCTGGTGATCGTGGCCGACGCCTTCTTCTCGGTCTTCTTTCAGGTCATCGGCATTTAGGCCGCGCATGGCCCCCACTCCCGAACTCGCCATCAGAATCCGTGGCCTGCGGACGGGTTTTGGCGACCAGATCATCCATGACGGGCTCGACCTCGACGTTCACCGCGGCGAAATACTCGGCGTGGTCGGCGGCTCCGGTTCGGGGAAGTCGGTGCTGCTGCGCACCATTGTCGGACTGAACCGGCCCAGGGCGGGGACGATTGAGGTCCTGGGGCATGACCTGGCCAGCCGCCGCGACGTCGTGGCCTTGGAGGCGCGCTGGGGCGTTCTTTTTCAAGATGGCGCCCTGTTTAGTTCGCTGACGGTCGATGAGAACATTCAGGTGCCGTTGAAGGAACACAGCACGTTGGGGCCGCGGATGTTGGATGAGATCGCGGCGCTGAAGGTGGCGATGGTGGGTCTCGCGCCGGACGCCTGCCACAAATATCCGGCGCAACTGTCGGGTGGCATGCGCAAACGCGCGGGGCTTGCCCGCGCGCTCGCGCTCGATCCCGAAATTCTCTTCTTGGATGAGCCGACGGCGGGGCTCGACCCCATCGGCGCGGCGGCCTTCGACCGGCTGATCCGGCAACTCCACGACTCGCTCGGCCTGACCGTATTCATGGTGACCCACGACCTGGACAGCCTGCACACGATTTGCGACCGCATTGCCGTTCTTGCGGACCGGAAGCTCGAGGCCGTGGGGCCGATGGACGTGATGCTGCGAAGCGAACACCCGTGGATCCGGGAGTATTTCCATGGACCCCGCGGGCGGGCCGCGTTGGCGGGCTGACGTCCCATGGAGACCCGCGCGCACCATGTTCTCATCGGGGGCTTCGTACTCCTCGTTGTCCTCGGCCTCTTCACGTTCGTCATCTGGCTGGCGCGCATCGACCTCGATCGGGATGTCTCCCGCTACATCATCTTTTTCGAGGGCGCCGTGTCGGGTCTGAGTACGTCGAGCAACGTCATGTACAACGGCATTCCCGTCGGATCGGTTCAGGAGATCGACCTCGACCCGCGGGACCCGAGCCGCGTGCGGGTCGTCATCGAGGTGGACGCAACCACGCCGGTACGGACGGATTCGGTCGCGACACTCGAGCTGCAGGGCATCACCGGCGTGTCGCTGGTGCAGATCTCCGGGGGCAGCGCGAGCAGCCCGGCCCTTGTGGCCCTTCCGGGCCAGGACCTTCCCGTTATCGATTCGCGGCGGTCGCAAATACAGCGGCTGTTCGCCGGGGCGCCCGAATTAATCAACCGCGCCATCCTTCTCATCGAGCAGGTCACGCGGCTTTTTGACGAGGACAACCTGGAGGCGTTCGGCCTGCTCATTGGCGATGCCCAGAGCCTGATCTCGGACTTCGCGGCGCGGACCGACGATTTTGACGCCATTCTCGCGAATATCGGTGAGACCTCGTTCGAGATGCGCGACGCGGCGGTGGCCATGAACGACCTGATCATCAGCCTCGATACCCAGATCGCCGTGCTCTCGGAAAGCGCGGAGGCGACAATGGGGACATTGCGCGGTACTCTGTCGGGCATGGACTCCCTGGTCGATAACGACATCCGCCAGCTCGTCGCCGAGATAACCAAGAGTGCGCGCAACGTGACGGAGATCATTGAAGAGACGCGCGGCCCGATCGCTGATTTCACCGCCGAGGGGCTCTATGAGTTCGCCAATCTCCTGACGGATATGCGCCAGTTGATCGGCAACCTGTCGCGGCTCAGTTTGCGGCTTGAATCGGATCCCGCGCAGTTCCTGTTCGGGAACCAGCAACAGGGGTTTGAAACACCAACGCCATGACCGTGTCCGGCACCTTGGAGCGTCAACCGCCGAGCCGCCGCAAACGGTTCACGTTGATGGCGGCCGTCTTGTTCGGGTTGAGCGCCTGCTCCGGCCTTCTTCCGGGCGGCGGGCCGCCGCCAAACCTGTACACGCTTTCGCCCAAAACGACCTTTAGCGAGGACTTGCCCAACGTCAGTTGGCAGCTTGTCGTCGAGGAACCGAGCGCCGCCGGCGGATTGGCGACCCAAAGCATTGCGCTGCGCACGAATTTGCTGGAGTTGCAGTACTTCGCCGGTTCGCGCTGGACCGAGGGGGCGCCGCGTCTCGTTCAAACGCTGCTTGTCGAGTCCTTTGAAAACACGGGAAAGATCGTCGCGGTCGGCCGCCAATCGATCGGGTTGCGCTCTGATTTCAATCTCAAGAGCGAGCTCCGGGAATTTCAGGCGGAGTACCTTAATGGGGCCAACGCGGCGCCCAGCGTGCGCGTGCGCCTCAACGCCAAGATCATCAAACAGCCGCGCCGGGAAATCATGGCCTCGAAGAACTTCGAGGCGGTCTTTCCGGCGCGTAACGCATCGATGGAGGCCATCATCGAGGCTTTCGACGAGGCCCTTGGCAAGGTCCTGAAGCGGTTGGTCGAATGGACCCTCACCACGGCCAACACGCGGCCGCCCCGCGTGCGCAGCCAATAGTCTCGCGGGCCGCCCAACCCTCAAACTCCTGGGCCCCACCGTATTGATGAAGACCGCGTCGAGGCCCGCCCCGGCCGCGCCGGTCTTGATGAGGTTGCGGTTGATCCGATTGCCGGGCGAACCCGCCATGGCGTCAGGACCAAACTTTCGCTAGGGTAGTGAAGGGAGGATATCAGGGGAGGGGTATCATGACGGAAGTGAGGCCGACGGAGGCCCAGTTGCGCTATTTACGGCGTGGCTTGGCGCAACCGGGCCATAAGCTGCCTTTGTTCGACGAGGTGGGCCAGCAGATCGTCGCAAAAACCGTGCGCTCGTGCATCCGTCAAGGTTGGGCGGAGCCCTGGTTCAATAATCCGATCAAGCGGGACTGGCTGGTGTGCCGCCTGACGGACAGCGGCCTGGAGGCGGCCACGCGCGAGCCGGCCCAACGGCGTTCAACCCAGGAGCACCCAGTAAGACGGCGCGAGCCGGTTCATCTCGAGATGGTCTAAGAAGGTCTGGCTCGAGATGGTCTAAAAAGGCCTGGCTCGAGATGGTCTAACAGGGGCGCGGCGCGGCGGCCGCCGCGTGGCGTGCGGCGATTCGCGCCCTTGAGCGCGGTCCAGCCGAACCATACGATTGCCAGGCTTTCCATGCCAGGGGCGCACTCCCACCGGGGGTTCGGTCAGGGTTTGGTAAGGTTTTGGCCGTTGAATCGTTCCTTGGCGGACGCCGTGTCGGTCGTTGGCTCCGCCCCTTCTTTATGCGGGCGCAATCGGACCTTCTCTCAAGGGCGGCAATAGGTCATGAGCTTCAAGGTCAAGTTCTGGGGCGTGCGCGGCAGCATCGCCTGCCCGTCGGCACGCCACATGGCGTTCGGAGGGAACACCTCGTGCATCGAGGTGTCGGTCTCGGGGAACAGGATCATCCTCGATGCGGGTACGGGTATCCGCAACCTGGGCCACTGGTTCCAGCGCAAACAGGTCAACCACGCCAAGATTTTCCTGTCCCACACCCATTGGGACCACATCAACGGGTTTCCCTTCTTCTCCCCGGCCTTCAATTCGGCCAAGCATTTCCTGGTCATGGCGGGGCACCTCTCCGATCATGGGGGCGTCGAGAAGGTGATCGCGGGCCAGATGTCTCAGCCGGTGTTTCCGGTCCCTTTGGAATTCATGAGCGCCAAGATGGAGTTCGAGGATTTCGCGGCGGGGGATACGTTTTCGCCCTACCCGGGCACCACCGTCGTGACCGTACCCCTGAACCATCCGAATGGGGCCACGGGGTACCGCATCGAGCACATGGGAAAGAGCCTGTGCTACGTCACCGATACCGAGCATGTTATCGGTCAGCCGGATCAAACGATCCTCGGGCTGATCGAGGGCGCGGACCTCGTGATCTACGACTGTACCTACACCGATAAGGAATTCCCCAACCGCATCGGCTGGGGGCATTCGACCTGGGAGGAGGGGGTTCGGTTGTGCAAGGCGGCGAACGTCAAGTCCCTGGCGATCTTCCATCACGATCCCGACCACGAGGATATGTTCATGGAACGTGTCGAGGCGGCGGCCCGTTTGATGTGGGACCGCACCCTGGTGGCCCGCGAGAACATGCGCATCAACCTGGCCTAATAAGCCGCCCACGGCGCGCCGTTGACCGGTACGGGCACCCACGCCGTTGACCAGCGCCGGCAAAACCACTAGCGTTCGCGCCGGTTAGCGGGATCCTCCGAGAATTCTTATTAGTTGTGGCGGCGTGCCGCCCGCGCCCCTTTTGGAGTTGCCAACGGGTGTGATGGGTCGGCGCTCCCGGTCAATATGCCGCGTCCGGGCCATCTGGGTTGAGCGATGTCATGTCTGTTTCCATAGCGATCGTGGGCACCGGGCCGGCCGGATTCTACGCCGCCGACGCTCTGCTCAAACAGGACGCCGATTACCGGATCGACCTGATCGACCGGTTGCCGACCCCCTACGGACTGATCCGTTTCGGAGTGGCGCCCGATCACCAGACGACGAAGAACGTCTCCAACAGCTTCGAGCGTACCGCGGCACGGGATGAGGTTTGCTTCCTTGGCAACGTCGAGATTGGGCGCGATGTGTCGTTGGACGAACTGCGCGGCCTTTTTGATGCGGTGATCCTGGCTGTCGGCGCCGGGGCCGACCGTGCGCTCGGCATTCCGGGCGAGGACAAGCGGGGCGTGATCGGCTCGGCCGCCTTCGTGGGCTGGTACAACGCCCATCCCGACTTGCGCGGCCTCGACCCGCCGCTTGGAACGGAGGCGGCGGTCGTCATCGGCCACGGCAACGTGGCGATCGACGTTGCGCGCGTGCTCGTCAAGACGCCCGGGGAGATGGCGGACTCCGACCTGCCGGACTACGCCGGCGCCGCGATTCGAGCGTCCGCGATCACGGACGTCTATTTGGTGGGGCGGCGCGGCCCCATTCAGGCGAAATTCACCAACAAGGAGCTGCGCGAGATGGGGCGTCTCGAGAACGCGGTCGCCCTGGCCGATCCGGCCCAGCTGCCGGCCGATGTGGGCGACCTCGAGGACGAACGCGAGCGCCGTATCAAACCGAAAATTCTTGCGACCCTGAAGGAGTTTGCGGAGCACCAGCCGGACGAGAAACCAAAGCGCGTGCGCTTCCAGTTTTTCGCACAGCCCGTCGAAGTTCTGGGCGGCGAGTCGGTCGAGGGTGTGCGATTCGAACGCACGAAACTGGAGGACGGACGGGCCGTCGGCGCCGGCGAGTTCTACGACATCAAATGCGGCCTGGTGATTCCGGCCGTCGGATACCGGTCGGACCCCGTGCCGGGCGCGCCCTTCGACGACAAGCGGGGAATCGTCGTCAACGAAGACGGGCGCGTCGGCGATGGGCTCTACGCGGTGGGCTGGATCAAGCGCGGACCGACCGGCGTTATCGCGACCAACCGGCCGGACGGGGTCGTCGTTGCGAAACACGTGGCGGCGGACTTTCCCGAGGGATCGAAACCGGGCCGCGAGACGCTCATGGTCCTTTTGCAAGAACGTGGCGTTCGCGCCGTCTCGTTCGACGATTGGAAGACCATCGAGCGGGCGGAGATCGAGGCCGCGACGCCGCCCGCGCCGCGCCGCAAGCTTGCGACGATCGATGAGATGCTCGCGGTTCTGGGCCAGGATTGAACGCCTGCGCGCGAAGTCGTTACCTGCGGGTGTGACGATATTCTCTTGATTTTTTCGCCATCTGGGACCTAATTGCCGGGACGAAGCGGCGCCGGAGTTGGGGCCGAAGATGAATTCCGCGTTAACCAAGTTCAAGAGTACCCAAGAGTATCTATGTCCTCCGCCGCTCTCAAGGAGCCTCCACTTCCGCGCCAGGAACTCGAATCGGCCGTGGTCCGTTTTGCCGGCGATTCGGGGGACGGGATGCAGCTCACCGGCTCGCAGTTCACTCAAAGCGCGGCGCTGGCGGGCAATGACCTTGCCACGTTTCCGGACTTTCCGGCCGAGATCAGGGCCCCGCTCGGGACCACCTTCGGCGTCTCCGCGTTTCAGATCAATTTTGGTTCGGGCGAGATAAAGACCTCGGGCGATGCGCTCGACATGCTCGTCGCCATGAATCCGGCGGCGCTGAAGGTCGAGTTGAATGGCCTTCGCGCGGGCGGCATCGTCGTCGTGGACCAGGGATCCTTCACGGACCGCAATCTGCGCAAGGCTGGATTCGACGCCAATCCCCTGAACGACGGCAGCCTGGACAAATACCGCGTCATCGAGATCGATATCTCGCGCCTGACCATGGAGGCGGTGGCCGAGTTCGGCCTGTCCAAGAAGGACGGGCTGCGCTGCAAGAACATTTGGACCTTGGGGCTGGTGTACTGGATGTACGAACGCGACCGCCAGCCCACGGTCGACTGGCTGAAGAGCAAGTTCGCCAAGCGCCCGGACATCGCCGACTCCAACATCGCCGCGCTCAACGCCGGTCATGCGTTCGCCGAGACCGCGGAGTTGCCCGAAGGCGTCACCGGCTTCCACGTTCGCCCGGCCGAGATCACGCCGGGCCTGTACCGCACCGTTACCGGCGGCCACGCCCTGGCTTGGGGATTGGTCGCGGGCGCCAAGCTCGCCGGCCTGCCGCTCTTTCTCGGGTCCTACCCGATCACGCCGGCCTCGCCCCTATTGCACATCCTGGCCGGCCTCAAGGAATACGGCGTTACCACCTTCCAGGCCGAGGACGAGATCGCGGCGGTCTGTTCCGCCATCGGCGCGTCCTATGCCGGCTCCCTCGGGGTCACCTCCAGTTCGGGGCCCGGAATCGCCCTCAAGGGTGAAGCGATCGGACTCGCCGTCGGCACCGAGTTGCCGCTGATCGTCGTCAATTCGCAGCGGGCGGGCCCCTCCACCGGCCTGCCGACCAAGACCGAGCAATCCGATCTTTTCCAGGCGGTCTACGGGCGCAACGCCGATTCACCCGTCGTAGTGTTGGCGAGCCGGTCGCCATCCGATTGCTTCGATGTCGCCATCGAGGCGGTGCGCCTGGCCACCAAGTACATGACGCCGGTTATCCTGCTGACGGACGGTTATATCGCCAATGCGGCCGAGCCCTGGCGGATTCCCGATTTCAGCGCGCGGGAGGAGTTCCCGGTGCGGTTCCGGACCGATCCCGAGGGGTTCCAGCCGTTTGCCCGGGACGAGGAGACCTTGGCGCGGGTCTGGGCCATTCCCGGGACTCCGGGGTTGGAGCATCGGATCGGCGGCATCGAGCGCGACTACGATACGGGCCATATCTCCTACGATGCCGCCAATCATCAGCGCATGACCGACGTTCGCCGGGCCAAGATCGATGGCATCGCGAAGGACATCCCCTTGCAGGAGGTGGATCAGGGGCGGGCGGAGGCGGCGCTGGTGGTGGTCGGGTGGGGCTCGACCTATGGACCCATCAACCGCGCGGTCAGTCACCTGATCGGCGAAGGCTACGACGTGGCCCATGTCCACCTGCGTCATATTTGGCCGTTGCCGGACAACCTCGGGGAGCTCCTGAAGGGCTTTGACCGGGTCCTGATACCCGAGATGAACACGGGTCAGCTTTCCGTCGTTCTGCGGAGCCAGTATCTCGTCGACGCGGAGGGGTTGAACAAGGTGTCGGGTCAGCCCTTCAAGATTTCCGAGATCGAGCAGGCCATCCGCGACAGGCTAGGGGGCTGACATGAACGTCGTTAAGAACCCGGAGGCGCTCTCGCCCAAGGACTACGCCACCGACCAGGAGGTGCGCTGGTGCCCGGGCTGCGGCGACTACGCCATTCTCAAGGCGATGCAAAAGACCATGGCCGAAATGCGGGCGCCGCCCGAAAAGACGGTGTTCGTCTCCGGCATCGGCTGTTCCTCGCGCTTCCCCTATTACATGGCGACCTATGGCTTTCACACCATTCACGGCCGCGCGCCCGCCTTTGCCACGGGCATCAAGCTTGCCAATCCGGACCTCGATGTCTGGGTGATCACGGGGGACGGGGACGGGCTCTCGATCGGCGGGAACCACCTCTATCATGCGCTGCGCCGCAACGTCGATCTGCAGATCATCCTGTTCAACAATGAGATTTATGGCTTGACCAAGGGGCAGTACTCGCCGACGTCGCGGCGTGGAACAAAGTCTCCCTCGACGCCGGCCGGCTCCATCGACAACCCGGTGGGCGTGGGCAGCTTCGCGCTTGGTTGTGGGGCCGGCTTCGTCGCGCGCTCGATCGATACGACCATGAAGCATCTTGCGGAGGTTTTCCGGCGCGCCCGCGGGCATCACGGAACCTCCTTTGTCGAGATTTACCAGAACTGCATCGTCTACAACGACGATGTCTTCGACAGCTTCACCAACCGCAAGGCCGCTGCCGATATGCAGCTCCTTCTCGAGCACGGCAAGCCGCTGATCTATGGCAAGGACCGCAACCGGGGAATCCGGATGAAGTTGGGCTCCGTGGGGCTAGAGGCCGTTACCATCGGTGAAAACGGCGTCGGCGAGGACGACCTCGTGGTGCACGACGAGAGGAATAGGGATTTGGCGCTGCTCCTGGCCTCGATGCAGACGCCGGACATGCCCGTGGCCCTCGGGGTGCTCTACTGCCAGCCCGGCCCAACCTATGAGGTTCTGGCCCGGGAACAGATGGATGAGGCCGTCGCCGCCCGCCCCGGCGCCAATATCGAAGGTTTGCTGCGCCAGGGCTACACCTGGACGGTACAGAACTAGCGCCCTCGAGCTGAGGACTTCGCACACCTCGCGGTAAGGTTTTGCCGTTGCCCATGCATTTCTGATTGCCCGTGTTTTGGCCCCGTGTTTTTGGTTAAGATCGCACGACCGAAAGTTTCGAACCCGCCGGCACGCCCGGTGGACGCAGGAAGGGGAGCGACATGATCAAGAAGATGGCGATAGCGGCCGGCCTTGTTGGGGGCCTCTTTGTGGGCCTTACGGCGCCGGCCTGGGCCGATCTCGCGTCGGGCCAGGCGGCGTACCTGCGCGGCGCCTACGGCGCGGCCTGGAGCGAGCTCAAGCCCCTGGCCGATCAGGGGATCGCCGAGGCGCAATACCAAGTCGGCGTCATGTACGACCACGGCCAGTCGGTCGAGCGGAGCTACCGGACGGCGGCCCAATGGTACGAGCGCGCCGCCGAGCAAGGGCACTCGGGCGCCCAGTTCAGTCTCGGGTTCATGTATTACAATGGGTCGGGCGAAGAAGACGATCCCGTGGCCCAGAATTTCGCCGAAGCGGCGGGCTGGCTGACCCGCGCGGCCGCCTCGGGTATCGGCGAGGCGCAGTACATACTCTCGAACATGTACATGCGCGGCGAGGGGGTCGCCCGCGATTTCGACAGGGCGATTCGCCTAGCCACCGGCGCGGCCCGCAAGGGTGTCCCCGGCGCCCGGTACAATCTGGGATTCCTGCTCGGCAACAGCGATGATCGCGAGGACGTCATCGAGGCCTATAAGTGGTTCGCGCTGCTGGCGCTGGATCAATATCCCGGGGCGGCGGCGAACCGCGACCGGGTCGCCCGCCGGTTGCGGCCCGAGGATATTTCGGAAGGCGAACGGCGCGCCGAAGCAATGATCCGCTAAACGTCCTTCAGGCCGGCTTTGACGTTGCGTCAGCCCGCCGGGCGAGACCGGTTCTCCGGCGGCAGGCACTCGCCCACGGCCGCGATGAGCGGCGCAATACGGGCCCGACCGTCCGGGGATTTGAGTTGCCGGCCCTTGAGGTAGATCAGTACTTCGTCGGCCAGGCGGCGCGCCTCGGAGCCGACTTCGGGAAAACCGAAGGTCGCCCCCGCCCCCGCCAGGCTGTGAGCGGCGCGGAAGAGCGGCATCAAGGCGTCACCCGACCAATCGGCCCCCTCGACCGCCGCCCACGCCTGTTCGATGGCCTCGAGGCGCTCCGGCAAACCCTCGGCAAATCTGGTGCGCAGGGCTTCGAGTTCGTCGTCGAGCTCGATTTCCGGTCCGGTGCTCATATTGCGGCTCCAGATCGATCTCACGGTGTCGGGCAAGGCCATGGGGTCGATCGGCTTCGAGATCACGTCGAGCGCGCCAAGCTCCATGTACTGGGCGATCTCGTGCGCCTGAACCTTGGCTGTCATGAATATGATTGGCGTGCTCGCCATGCGCGAGTCCTTGCGCAACTCCTGGAACGTGGTTGGCCCGTCCATGTGCGGCATCATGACGTCGAGGAGGACGAGGTCCGGCTCGAATACCGGCGCCACACGAAGCGCCTCTTCGCCGGAACCGCAGACCTCGACTTCAAAGCCGCCGGCTAACTCCAGGGCAAGCCGGGCAATCTCTTGGATGTCGGGCTCGTCCTCCACGTAGAGAATTTTTCTGAGATCTGGGATCGTCGTCATCGGGGGGCTCCCTATTTACAACCAGGCTTTTTTGCCTGTGCGGTCTGGCCCCCCACGCCTGACCATGATCACACTACCTTTGTTACCGTGCGCCTCAAAGCCTATTTCTGCGGCATCTCGGCCGCCCGCGGCGACCTCTGCATACAATTAATAGCTCGTAGCGTTTGACTTTCTGTTAAGCGATTCACACCCAGGGATAGATGTAGCGCCCGTTGGGCGGGTGCGGGCCACGCCGGCGCCATCACGCGGCTCCGCGCGCGCCTTGCCGGCTCGACTCCCACTCGGGCAGGTCGAAATAGAAGGTCGCTCCACTACCGGTCTCGCTGCGAAAGCCGATGGTGCCATCCATTTTCTCGACCAGTGCCTTGCAAATACTGAGGCCAAGCCCGGTTCCACCCGGCCGACGTGTGTCGGAAGAATCGGCTTGGGTGAATTTGCCGAAGATACGGGAACGGAACTCGTCGGGAATGCCTGGCCCGTGGTCGGTCACCGAGGTGCGTATGGCGCCGCGGAGGCGCTGCGTTGAGATCTCTATGGTGCTGTGCCGTGGCGCGAATTTGGCGGCGTTCGAGATCAAGTTCGTCAGCACCTGAAGTATCTGGTCCTCTCCGCCATGGATGATGGCGCCCTCGGCGATTTCCGCGGCGCTGATTTGCACGTCGAAGTCCGCCGCATAGCTGGTGTTCTCCATGATCGCCCGGTCGACCAATTGCGCCAGATCGATTGGCTGGAAGTCGATCTCGATCTCCCCGGACTCGATTTTCTCGATATCGAGAATGTCACCGATCAAGCGCACCAGGCGCGCGCTGTTCCTTGCGGCAATACCAATGAGGTCCCGTGTTTTTTCTGAAATTTCTCCCGCCAAGCCGCCTTCGACGAGCCCTAGCGCGCCGATGATGGACGTGAGCGGCGTTCTTAATTCGTGGCTCACCGTGGACACGAACTCGTTTTTCATGCGCTCCACTTTCTTGCGCTCGGTGATGTCCCGGATCATGCCCACGAAGACGACGCCGTCGTCCAATTGCATGTCGATTACCGCAAGCTCCATGGGGAAGGTCGTTCCATTCTTTCGCTGGCCGACGACTTCGCGTGGCACGCCGATGATGCCCCCTTCCCCGGTCTCCACGTAGTTTGTCAGGAACCCGTCGTGTTGCGTGGCGGTCCCCTCCGGCATCAGCATTTTCACGTTTTTGCCGAGCACCTCGTCTTCCACATGCCCAAATATGGTCATCGCCGCCTTGTTGTAGGATTCGACAGTGCCGTCCGGGCTAATGGTGATAATTGCGTCGATGACGCTGTCGATGATCGTGCTCGTGCGCAGCTCGCTTTCGCGTAAATCTGCTTCGACCCGTTCCCGCCCGGCGATCTCGTTTTGTAGGCTCAGGTTGGCGAGGCGCAGATTATCCGCGCTCTGTTCCGCCCGCTGGAACAGGCGGAACATGCTGATGGTAAGGCCCACGAGAACGAGGGCGTAGCTCACCTTTTTCAGGGTGTGCGCGACGTCGAACATCATGTCGAAGAGCTGACCGGAAAATGACATGAACATCGCTTGACTGACGAAACCAAGGATCAAGGAGAGAACGAGCCAGTGCTCGAACGGATCGTGGCGCCAATCGCCCTTCGTGAGATAACCGATCGTGGCGAGCAAGAAGAACAGGGCGGGAAGGAATTCCTCCGGGCGATGGAAAAAAAAGTTGGGGTAGTACGCGGGCGGTAGCGGCGCCAGAGCGAAGAAGACGAAACTCAACAACGTGAGCAGAGCGACGGAAGCGTAAACCGTTCGTTCGGAGATCCTGCCCTTCGCGCCATGAACCGCTTCGCGGCGCCAGGCGACCCAACTCGCGAACAACAGGAACGAAAGCAGCATGCGCGAGGCGACCCAACTCCACGGGATCAGGGAGGGAAGGGTCGAAGGCAACATGCTGGCGACGGGTACCGACGTGACGATGGTGTGATAGCCGTCGAGAAACGCCGTGCCGAGGAACGCGGACCCGATGAACAGAAAGGTGTTGGTTTTCTTGCTGTAAAAGCGAATCAACGCCAACACACCGACAATCAGCGCGAGGAGCGTCGCCAGCGACTCCAGCAAGGTGTGAAACATGGGCCCCGACTGCCAGGTCGAATCGCGCACCGCGAGGAACCCGACCACCAGCACAACGCAGAAGACAGCATAGGTGACGGCCCGGCTCCGTGTCCGGTCCCGTTCCCACGGATTGACCCGGGCCGGGGGCCGGTCGGCTTCCACGGCGGAATTCGCAACATCTTCAAGCATGACCTTTTTTCGCTTTTCGGTCATTGACTTGCCGCCCGTTGACTTGCCGGCATCGACTCGGGCGTCCATTCGGGCAGATCGAAATGGAAAGTCGTCCCCTTCCCGGCTTGGGTCGTGAAATCGATGCGCCCGCCGTGCAGTTCCACCAGCGTCTTGCAAATGTTCAGTCCAAGGCCGGTTCCGCCCGCCTGCCGCGTGTTGGAGGAATCGGCTTGGCTGAACTTGCTGAAAACGCGCGGCTGAAACTCGGGAGAGATGCCCTCGCCGTGGTCCGTTACGGAGAACCTGACCCAAGGGCCGGCGCGGACAACCGCCAACTCGACGGTCCCGCTTCGGGGCGAGAATTTGGCCGCATTCGAAATCAGGTTGGTGAGGATTTGCATGAGCTGATCCCGTCCCGCATAAACTTCGACGCCCGGCAGGGACTCGGTGATTCGGAGTTCGACGCCGAACTGGGCGGCAAAGCCAACGTTCGCGCGGATCGCGCGTTCAATAACCTCCATGACGGGAAGCGGCCGGAAGTCGATTTCCGCTTCGCCGGACTCCATCTTTTCGATGTCCAGGATGTCGTTGATCAGGCGGACTAGGCGGTCGCCGTTTCGCCGCGCGATGTCGATGAGTTCTCTGGCCTTCTCGGGGATTTCGCCTGCCAGGCCACCGTCGATGAGGCCCAGCGCGCCGTTGATCGATGTCAGTGGGGTCCGTAACTCGTGACTAACGGTGGACACGAACTCGTTCTTGAGGCGATCAATCTTCTTGCGTTCTGTAATGTCGCGCAAGGTCGCAACGTATTTTTTTTCTTGATCGAAACGCATGGCCGTGAGCGAGACCTCCATCGGAAACGTCGTACCGTCTCGCCGGCGGCCGGTGATTTCGGCGCTAATGCTTCCGCGATCGGCGGACACGTCGCCGGTCAAGAACGGCCGCAACTCTTTTTCATCGGCGATCAGAATTTTGAGATATTGGCCCGTGATCTCCTGCGGTTCGCGGCCGAACATCTTGCAGGCGGCTTTGTTGACGGTTTCGACGGTGCCTTCGGAACTCAAGGTGACGATCCCGTCGCCGACGGCGTCGATAATCGTGCGGATGTGGTGTTCGCTTCGGGCCAGGCGATCCTGAGCCTCTGTCCGAATCCGGACCTCGGCGGCCAGGTTTTCGTTCGACAAAACCAGTTCCCTGGTGCGCTGGCCCACCAGGCGCGCGATCGTGTGCGTGCGGTTGAGGATGAATATGAGGTAGACGGCCGCCAGTATGGTGAAGGCCATGCCGGCGAATAGAACGCCCCAGGGCAGCCATTGGGTACCCACGCGGTAGGGCTCGCGGGTTGGAGTGGCGACCAGCGACCAATTTCGTCCGGCCAGGAAGATTTTGTGGGTCTTGCGGACGCCCGACAGCAAGGCCGCTTCGGCAGCTTCTTCGTCGCCGATGTTTAAGGCGCCGCTATGCTCCGAATTATCGAAATGTAGTAACCGCTCGCCAGCCGAGGCCTGTTCGTCGACAATGTGTAGGTCAAGTGCGAATGGCGAGAGCCCCTCGGATACGTCGGCCGACGGCGCTCCCAGCATCTTATTGAGGCTGAAGACGCCAATAACAAATCCCTTCAGAGCGTCACGCCTCTCGATGTCGGTGTCCAGGCTAGCCCCGGCGCGGTAAACGGGGGACAAGACCAACGTACTGAAGCCGCCGGGTTCCTGCACAAGGCGTATCCGGCCGGTCGCCATCGCAAGACCCGATTTCGCGGCTCGCTCGATCGTGGCCTTCCGGTTCGCCACGGAGCCTAGGTCGAAGCCCAAGGCAGACAGGTTGTCCTCTAGCGGCTCGACGTAAAGCACCGGGAAATACTCTTTCCGGCTAGAAGCTCTCACCATTTCGTTGGTCTCGGCCCGTTCCGTGATTTGGAACTCCGGCAGCCCACTTTGACGGATCTCTCGTTCAAAGGCCGCCCGGTCCTCGAGCCGAACGCGCGGCGCCCACTCCAACGCGCGAATGCCAGGGTGCCGGGCAAGAATGGGCGCCGTGAAAGCGGCGAACACGTTGCGTTCCACCGAGTCCGAACCGGCGTAAAAAGCGGCCAGGGCCTCAAGGGATTCAATGTTGCTCCGGATATTCTCTTCGACCGCGAAAAGCCTTTCATCGGCCGCCAGCCGGAAAACCGCGATCGCCCGATTTTCTTCAACTCCCGCGGCGAAGGAAAACGCCAATAGGGACAAACAGCCACCCGTGACGAGGGTGAGGCCCACCGGAAGCCAGCGCCGCCAGCGAGGCCGGAGCTCGGACGTCGGCTCCGGCGCGCGCGGAGTCTCGGGGTCGGCGGATGTCGTTGACTCTGGCATGTCAGGCGCGGCTTTTGCGGTTCCCGATGTCTAGGACGACGCCGCAACCGGCCGGCACACGTCCATGAACTCGAGTGCGCGCCCGTTACCCCCAAAATACCAGTAGTAGCACTTGAGGCATGCACCACGCTCCATGTTGCTTGGAACGTGCTACGAATCGGTTAAACACTACCCCATATACGAGTTCTTCTACGTTTTGGAGAAACCGGCGCGCGTCATATGGCCCCAGCTCTTGGCGCCGGTAAGGAACTGCCAATACCCGCGGATGCGCCATAGGTTGTTCATCTGCCGGTAACCAAAATTTTCGGCCACCGCCGCGAGCGTTAGGATGATCAGGTCGCGTGCCCGCGGGTAGCGCCGCAGTTCGAGCTCCTCCAGAAAAAGGGAACCGACGCTGATGAAAACCCCGAATACGAACGAAAGGGAATAAAACGCCGCGACATATGTGGCGCTTAGCAACCCCAAGGACCAAAAAATGGGCAACATGATGAGCCCCAATACCTCCAGCGGCGGTCCCAGCACGTCGACCAGCAGCGAGTTACCGAAACCCAACAGGCCGACGACGCCGTAGCGCGGGTTGAGCGCCATGCGCTTGTGCTTGAAGAAGGTTTCCAGTGCGCCACGCTGCCAACGCGACCGTTGACGCCCCAATGCGCGAAGGGTGGTGGGCGCTTCGGTCCAGCACACCGGTTCGGGAAGAAAATGCATCCGGTATTCCGTCTTGGTCTCGCGCATGTGGCGGTGAATCTTCACGATGATTTCGATGTCCTCGCCGACCGTGCCGTGGCTATAGCCCCCCACCTCCACCACGATCTGCCGTTTGAACACGCCGAAGGCGCCCGAGATGATCAGCAGGGTCTTAAGGCGGCTCCACGCCAGACGCGCGATGAGGAAAGCGCGCAAGTACTCGACGGTTTGAAACAGGGGTAGGATCTGGCGGGGCAGTGCGATTTCGGTGACCGCACCGGCATGAATGCGGCAACCGTTGGCGATTCGGATGGTGCCGCCAACGGCAACGACCTTGGGATCGTCCACGAAGGGCTGAACGGCGCGCAGCAGCGCGTCGGCCTCCAGGATCGAATCGGCATCGATGGTGCAGAACAGGGGGAAGCGGGAGAGATTGATCCCCGCGTTGAGCGCGTCCGATTTTCCGCCGTTCGCCTTGTCCACGACAAAAAGCTTGGGGTAGCGCGGCGAGGCGTAAAGACCGCGGATGGGTTTGTGCGATACCGATTCGGGGAACGAGCGGCTGGTGGGCTTGAGGTCGAAGGCCTCGAGCATCTTCGCCAAGGTTCCGTCCGACGATCCGTCGTTGACGACGATGATCTCGAAATTCGGATAGTGCAAGGCCATCAGCGAGGTAACACTGTCGACAATCGTCGTCTCTTCGTTGTAGGCCGGGACGAGAAGGGATATGGGCATGGTGACGTCGCTCTTGAGAAGCCGCCACAAGGCCGAATCCATTTGAAGCGGCGTGTTGATCCGCAGTTCGGCGTAGGCGAGAAAGAGCTGGAAGAGGTACACGAGGTTTTGCAGGACCCCCAACCCGATGATCGTCGCGGACAGATAGACGATGAATGGCTCAACCCCCGGAAGAATGTACGCCCAAATTCCTGAGACAGAGAGCGCGACGTACGTCCAGAACTCTGAGGCGTAGGACGCGACGTACACCCAAAGGACGTAGGTGTAGAGCTCGATAAGCGCCCAAAAATCAGCGACGCCGGGCATCAGGCGGCCTTGTTCCGTTCCGCCAAGACATGCCGCGCCGTTTTTCCGGCCGGTCCGGGATCGGGATCCCGGGCGAGCGTCAACAAGGTTTCCTGACCGCGGTCCCCCAGCATGTACAGGGCCTCGGCGGCGCGAAGCCGCACCCACCATTCCGCGTCATCCAGAAGGCTCTTGAGGGGCGAGACGCAGAGGACCGCGCCGATGCGGCCGGCGCAGGTCGCGGCCTGCGTGCGGACTTCCCAGCGTTCGTCGCCGAGACCGCGCAAGACGGCGGGCAGCGCCTCGTTGTCGCCAAGGAACCCAAGCGCGCGCAAGGCGGTCGCGCGAAATTCGACCGAGGCGTGCGAGACGAAAGGGACGATGGGGGCGACCGCGCGAAGATCGCCTATCCGTCCCAGCGCCTCGATCAGGTGCAGCTTAAAGGCGTCCGCGTGCGTCCTGTCGAGCTCGTTCAACAGTTGCGGAACCGCATTCGCCCCGAGATCGCGCAGGATGCTCATGATCGCGCGCGACTCCAGACCGGCGCCTATTTCCAGCCCCTCGATGAAGCGCGACAGGGATTTGATCTCGCCAAGGTCCGCCAGGGCGCGTGCCGCGGCCAGGCGAACTTCGTAGTTCGGGTCGCCGAGCGTCTTTTCGAGCGCGCCGATCACGGCGGGGTCGGGCGAGAAGGACAGGTTCGCGCACGCCGCCGCGCGATGCTTTCTGTCACCCCCCTTTAGCTGGGCAAGAAGCGTCGCGATGATGCCAAGGTCCTGAAGCGCCCCGGTGAGCCGCTCGCGTTCCACCCCCCGGACGAGGCGCATCAGGTCGCCGGCCGCCTCGCCGAGCAGTGCCTTGTCCTTGGGCAGCAGTACCTCGCGCAGACCATCCATGGTGCCCACGCCACTGGTGAAATCGAGCATCCGGCCAATCAGAACCTCGCGTCTCGCATCCCGGCGGCGCCCGCGCCGGTCCGAGACAACCCGGTTAATGACAAGGCCCATCATCATGAGGGGCGACACGCCTGCCAGAGCGAGCGAAACCAAGACGATGCTCGCGAGAAAAGGCGAGTCCGCCATGTTAGAAACGCAGGGTGAGGCCTGCCGTCACCGCGTTGCGGATGTATGAGTTCGACCGGTCGTCGCGGGTGTAGCCCAGGCGTCCCGTGATGCGGCCGCCCAAATCGAGCTCCACCCCCGTGAAGTACGAACGCGTGGAAATCGTCCGGCCGCTCACCGTTTCCGGCGCATCGGCGAGGCCCGCGTAGAGCCGCGCCGACGAGGTCGCCTGCCAGTCGGCCCGGCCAAGCCAACCCGCGGCCCGCGTGCCGGATCCGAAGACGTTGATCCAGCGTCCCGTCAGCCACAGGCGCTCGCCAAAGTACTGCCGCAGGCCCGGATTGACGGTACGCACGCTCCCCGTGCCGTAGTTGGCGTGTTTGAGATCGGCGGTAAGCTGTGTCGCTCCGGGCAGGCCCGGAATCGGCGGGAGCGCCGCTTCGCCCCCGGCCGAGTAGGTCTGGCGGGCGAGAAAGTCGGCGTCCGGGGTCGCGCCGAATGCCGCATAGACGCTCGCGCGTTCGCCGATGCGCCGGGTGAGCCCGGCCTCCATGAAGGTGTCGGTCTGATCGAAGCGTTCGCTCAGGTCCATGCGGACGTTCACCGAGGTTCGTGGCGTGGCCTGATACGTCACGCGGTTGGAGACCTCGCGCCAGGCGCTGTTCTGACTGCGGGAGAAACGGCTGTACGTGGTGGTGGTGTCGAGACGCCAGCGCTGCACTTGCGTGCCGCGGAGCCTCTGGGCGATATCGGCCCGATCCGGGGCCAGTTCCGCCGCCCGCCGGTAATGCCGCGCCGCGGCGTCCGTGTCGCCCCGCTCCATGCTTATGTCGCCGAGCCGGGCGAGGGCGTCGACGTTGCCGGGATCGCGCGCCAGCACCGCGCGGTACCCGTCCTCGGCGTCCTCCCGCCGGCCATCGAAAAAAGCGATCTGCGCGCTCAACAGCAACGCGTCGAGGTTATCGGGTTCCGCCCGCAGGACAACGCCGGCCTCGGCCTGCGCCGCCGCGAAGTCCTCCTGCCAGGACATGACGCGGGCAAGCGCCAGGCGCACATCGAGGTTCGCGGGATCCTTCGCGCGGGCACTCTCCAGCACCAGCCGCGCTTCGGGAAAACGCTCGAGAAACCCAAGCGTGGTGCCGACGAAGTAGAGGACCTCGGCATTGCCGGGGGCAAGCGTCCGTGCGGCCTCGAACCGCCGAAGGGCAAGGGCATGGTCGCCGCTTGCCCGAGCCGCCCGTCCGTCGTCCAAAAGCCGCCCCAGGTCTTGCGCCGACGCGCCGTTCAGGGAGAAGCTCGCGGCGCATGCAAGGAGCCCGATCGCCAGGGCAAGCGCGCGCGACGCGGGTCGAAAACGCAGCATGATCACCCCGCGTTCCGCTGGGGGCCGCCGGGCACTTGCGTCCCGTCGCCGACGATTCGTTGGATGCGGGCGATCAATTCCTCGGGGATGAACGGTTTCACCATGTAGTCGGCGGCGCCCGACGTGAGGCCGTTCACGATGTCGCCTTCCTGGCTGCGGGCCGTGAGCATCACGACCGGGATCTGGATCGTCTCGGGGTTTTCCTTCAGGCGGCGCAGCACCTCGAACCCGTCGAGGCCCGGCATCATGCCGTCGAGCAGTATGAGGTCCGGTTTTTCGCGAATGGCGAGATCGAGCGCGGTCTCTCCGTCCGGGGCGCTGATGACGTCGTAACCGCGGTGGCGCAGACGGTGTTCGAGAAGCCGAATGATGAGGGGGTCGTCGTCGGCGACGAGGATGCAAGACATGGCGTGCCCTTAGGGTTCAAAACCGCACATACCCCCATCACCCCGACTCTCGCCTTAACTGTTCAAAATTCGGTTAATCGATTTGCCCGTCTGCCGGGTGCGCGCGGGCGGGCCGGTTGACAACGCGCGGGCGCAACACGATGCTACGGCCAAATTCCGCACAACAAATGAGGGCAGGAGATACCATGGAAGAAACGGATATCACCCCCCGCGAGTATTACGCGCAGATCAAGGCCAACACGAGCCGCGCCAAGTTCGGTTTCGGGCGCAAGGCGGCGCTGGTCAACATCGACCTGCAGAAGGCCTACACGCGCACCGACCTGTTCAAAACGGCCTACGAGACCGACCCCAAACAGCTCGATTATGTGAACGAGTTGTCGGAACTCTGCCGCTCCAAGGGCCTGCCCGTCATCTGGACCCACGTGGCCTACATGGAATCGGCGGAAGACTGCGGAATCTGGGGCACCCGCACCGATACGCCCGATTCGCTCCAGAACATCAAATACGCGTCGGAACGCTACGAGTTCGACGACCGCCTGAACATCGACAAGGTGCGCGACGTCATCTACACCAAGCGCATGCCCAGCGCCTTTTACGAGACTCCGCTTGCGTCCCTGCTGGTCTGGCACCGGATCGATACGCTGATCCTGACCGGGGGCTCGACCTCGGGTTGCGTGCGCGCCACCTCCGTCGATTCGGTTTCGCACGGCTACCGCACCATCGTTTGCGAAGAGGCCGTGGCCGACAAGCACGAGATCCCGCATTTCGCCAACCTGTGCGACATGCAGCTCAAGTACGCCGACATCGAGTCCTTCGAGTCCGTGCGCAACTATCTCAACGAATACCAACCGGTCAACTGACGGCCCAACGACGGCAACACCAAAAAGGGGAGGGGCGGCCGGTGAAAAGCGACCCCGGGCTCTACGACTATCTGCCATACACCCAGCGGCCGAAGATCGAATGGCCCAACGGCGCGCACATCGCCTTTTGGGTCGCGCCCAACGTCGAGTATTACGAACTCGACGGGCCGTCGAACCCGGCGCGCCAGCCCTGGCCCAAGCCGCGGCCCGACCTCGTGCCCTATTCGGAACGCGACTTCGGCAACCGCGTCGGCCACTTCCGCATGATGGAGGCGATGGACCGCTGCGGCGTGCGCGGCTCGGTCTCGTTGTCGGTCGCCTTGTGCGATCACCACCCCGAGTTGATCGAGGAATGCAAGAAGCGAGACTGGGAGTTCTTCTCCCACGGGATTTACAACACGCGCTATTCCTACAACATGAACGAGGCGCAGGAGCGCGCCATCCTGCAGGATGCCATCGACACGGTGCAGAAGCACACGGGCCAGCGCATCGCCGGGTACCTTGCGCCCGCGCTCACCCACACCGAACGCACCATGGACCTGATGGCGGAGTACGACTTCCTCTACACCTGCGATCTGTTTCACGACGACCAGCCCTTCCCGGTCAACGTGAAAAAGGGCCGCCTCATCTCGGTGCCCTATTCGCTCGAGATGAACGACATCATCGCCTACAACCAGCATTTCGTGACGCCGCGCGTCTATCGCGACTGGCTGAAGCTCAATTTCGACCGCCTCTTCGAGGAGGGCAAGAAATCCGGCACCGTCATGTGCATCCCGCTGCACGCCTACGCCGTGGGGCAGGCGCACCGCATCGCCGCCTTCGAGGAGGCGCTGAAATACATCACCGGCCACGACAAGGTGTGGCTCGCCACGGGCCGCGAGATCGCGCAGTACTACTACGACAACTATTACGACGAGACGGTGGCCGCGATCGCCGATCATAAGAAAAAGTATCCCCCAAGGGTGGAAACCGGGGGAGGGAGCTAAACCATGCGGCCCCCGATCGACGCCACCAGCGACGACCAGCACACCCATTCGCTGCCCGACAGCTACCTGCGCTACGAACACCGCCGCTACGGCATGGATCACGACCGTTACGAGTGGTCCATGCTGGTCAAGCGCAAGCCGGTGGAATGGCCGAACCAGGCGCGCATCGCGCTGTGGGTGGTGCCGGCGCTCGAATTCTTCCCGCTCGATACGCCGGTCAAGCCCTTCAAGGCTCAGGGCGGCATGGTCACGCCGTACCCCGACCTGCGCCACTTCACCCTGCGCGAGTTCGGCAGCCGCGTCGGCGTGTTCCGCGTGTTCGAGGCGCTGGATAAGCGCAACATCAAGGCTACCGTCGCCTTCAACTCGGAGGTGGCCCGGCGCTATCCCTTCCTCATGGAGGAAGTCACGCGGCGCAACTGGGAGGTGATGGCGCACGGCGTCGACATGGCGAAGCTGCACTATTCTGGTTTGGACGAGGCCAAAGAGAAGGCGCAGGTGCAAGAGTCGCTCTCGACCCTACGTGAGATGTCGGGCCAGCCCGTGCGCGGTTGGCTTTCGCCCGCGCGCTCGGAAAGTTTCGCCACGCCCGATCTGGTGGCGGCCGAGGGCGTCGAGTACATGTGCGACTGGATCAACGACGACATGCCCTATCCCTTCCACACCAAATCGGGCGACGTGGTTGCAATGCCGCACCAGCACTGGATCAGCGATACGACGATCCTGTTTTTCTACAAGCAGTCGGGCGCGGATTTCGTGCAGCAGGTCAAGGACCAGTTCGACACCCTTTATGCCGAGGCGGGCGAGCACGGCGGCCGCATCATGGCGCTGACCATCCACCCCTGGATGTCGGGCCAGGCCCACCGCATCGGGTTCTTGGAGGAGGCGCTCGATTACCTCGCCTCCAAGTCCGATGTCTGGTCCGCCACCGGCTCCGAGATCATGGACGCCTGGAAAGCGCAGCAGTAGAGGCAGGAGCCTGAAATGAATCCCCTCCCCCTCGATGGGGGTTGAGCTTGGACCGTGGCTCCGGTGGAGCCGCGTAAGCCGAGCGAAGGGGTGGGGGTGTTCTGTTCTTGGTTTCGCCCCTCGGCCCGCATGCTTCGAGACACCGCCCTTATCCTGAGGAGCCGCCGCCAGGCGGCGTCTCGAAGGGGCGGCCCTCGGCATGAGGTTTTAGTTTGGGCCTCATCCTGAGGAGGCCTCCTTGGGCAGTCTCGAAGGAAGGCCCATGCCACGTCGAACCGCTACACTCACGCCATGACCCGCCTCTACACCATCGGATATCAAGGCGCCTCGGTCGAGGGCTTCATCGCGGCGCTCAAGGCCGCGGGCGTCGAAACCCTGATCGACGTGCGCGCGGTACCGGCGAGCCGCCGGCGCGAGTTCTCCAAGCGCAGTCTCGCCGCATCACTGGAGGCGGCGGGGCTCGCCTACGTCCACCTCGTGGGCCTCGGCAATCCGAAAGAGGGGCGCGACGCCGCGAAGTCGGGCCGCCTCGATGACTACAGGCGCATCTACACGGCCCACCTCGACAGCGAAGCCGGGCGTGAAGCGCTCGCCCGCGCCGCCGAGATCGCCGCCGCGTCGCCCGCGTGCCTCATGTGCCTCGAAGCCGACCCCGCGTTTTGTCACCGCTCCATGGCCGCGGTGAGGTTGGCGGGGGAGAGGGGGTTTGAGATCGAGAATCTTGTGGGTGCGGCGGTCA
>JADFIH010000153.1 GCA_022566715.1 Pseudomonadota bacterium
GCCAGGCGCAAAATCATGAGTGAGGAATATAGTCCTTGACACCTGCCGCCATTTAGGATTAATCTCCTCTACTCCCCGACAGATTTAGCCTGCCCACAGCCTGTGTTTCGTGACGGCTCGGGTTTCCTGACAGCCCGCGGTTCGTGATGCCTCGGGCTTCATCGCGCACGTCTGTCGTCCCCACCCCTCCATGCCGGACTTTCCCCATGCTCAAGAAGCTCCTCGCCAAATTGAAACGCCTTGGCATCCGCCCCGCCGTGGTCCAGGACTACCTCGGCGGCTTTCCCACCCGCCCCGGCCAGCAACCCAAAATCACGCCCAAGTTCACGAGCGCCCAACTCGTCATCGCCAACGCAATGGCGGTCAGGTTCCGTCGGGCCTACGGCTGGGCGCCACCACCCAAACAAGGAACGGGGTCGGTTCTGGTGGCCGCCGGCAAGGGAATCATTCTCGCCGATCCAAAGGGCAAGCCCGTGACTCGGCCCGGCAAGGTGCTCCTGCATCCAGTGCGAAGAATCACAAGTTCCGATGTACGACCATTCGTCGAGCAAAACGAAGGGAACGTGCCACACCTCTACGGCGACAGCCGTGGCAACGTCACAGTGGGCATCGGCCATCTCGTTCCCGACCTAGGAGCGGCGCAGGCCATCGCGTTGATCAACAAGTTCACAGGGGTTCCGGCCACGCCGGACGAAGTTGCGCGGGATTTCGAAATCGCACGGACGCTCGGCAGCGAACTCGCTTCGGACTACGAGGACCCCACGATTCTACGCCTAGGTCCTGGCGAGGCGGACCGCCTGTTCGAAGTGGATTTCATCGTACACTTTTCGGCTGCTGACAACTTCTACTCAATGGAATTCTTACCCGCTCCCGTGCAAATCGGTCTCTTTGATTTGGCCTTCCAAAGGGGAGGCCCGGCATTGGTCGCTGAATACGTGGATTTGGGAGGGGCTCTGCGTCGCCGGGATTGGTCTCGAGCGGGCCGTGAGGCCAACGCAAAGCAGACCCCAAATCGAAACGCGGCAAGGCAACAAAAATTTCAGGAGGCGCTTGCCTTTGATTTCTACTTCACAACCGCCCCAGCAAAGCTTGAATCGTTACTCGACCATCTGATGAAACTTTGACACGCGTAGGTTCTGCGGTAGACCTGCAACCGTGAAGTCTTCAACATTCGAACGCGGGTTCGTTTTCTCGGGTCGCGGTGCTCGCTTTCTTGGTTTCCTGACCATGATCGGATACACGCTTCTTGCGAGCCACGCAGCCCATGCCGACGCTACAACCTCGGTGGTCCGGGTGAGCTGCATACCCGAACTGGGTCAAGTTGAGATTGAGACAACTTTCCTGCGGGGAGAGAGGGCGTTAGCGACCTTGGAATCGCGCCGCGACCTCGTTGCGCGCAAATACGGATATTATGAAATTGCCTCGCTACTCTCGATCCGAGAAGTTGCTGATGCGCCTGGAGGCCGGGTCATCACTGACCGGCAGAGAACAAGAATCGAATGTGCATTGGCAACCGAGAGCGTTGAAATCTCGTTTGAACCGGCGTTCGCGGTACCATGCTCGGGCGCGTTTACGGTGGCGCTGACCGTCCGCATTGGCGGTCAAACTGTCGTCAACGATCTCGTGTTCGATGAAACGTGTCTCGATGAGGACTTTCTCCGCTCCTTCTCGTACACGGAGCAGTCGGAATTCTTCGTTCTGGAAGGAATCGCCGGGACCTCGATCGGCCCAAATTTCTTCCTGCGGCAGGCCGTCGACCTTGAAGCCTCGCGAGGCCGGCCGATTTCCAAATTCTCGGATGTGGTCACGCTGTGGAAGCAATCGCGCGGGCGCTAACCGCGCACCGCCCGAACCGGTATCAACCACCGGGATCGGCCTTGTCGCCGGTGGGGAGTTCCTCGGCGCCCAGCGCATCGGCGAGGCGCGTCTTTGCGCTGCCGGGGCGCAAGGGTTTTTGCTGGGACTCATGCGGGGCCCAGCCCGTAAGGTAGACCACCTGGAAGGTGGCGCGGATGCGCCCGCCGGCATCGGCGAACCGTTCGCGGTAGACTTCGGCCACACGCGCCAAGGTGTCGCGGCGCAGGAACGTGGTGCGGCGCTGTCTCACCGCGTTGGTCTCGCCCATGCCGCGCAAGTCCCGCATCAGCGCGTCCGCGTCCGCGTAGGTCACGTTGATCGTATCGACATCGGTCACCGGCAGGGCGAAGCCCGCGCGCTGTAGCAACCCGCCCGCATCGCGCACATCGATCAACGGCGAGACACGCGGGCTGACGCCGCCCTCGACGTCCGTCTCCGCCGCCTCGAAGGCGGCGCGCAACTCGTGCAGGGTCTCCCCGCCCAGCAGGGCCGCCAGGAACAATCCGTCGGGCCGCAGGGCGCGCTTGATCTGCACCAAGGCGCCGGGCAGGTCGTTGACCCAATGGAGCGAAAGGTTGGACAGGACCAGGTCGAGGCTGCCTTCGGCGAAGGGCAGGAATTCCTCGTCGGCAACGACCCTGGGCGCGGGCGCCCGCGCCGCAAGGTCGAACCCGCCGTCGGCATGGATGATCGTTTGGATGCCGCGGGCCTTGCGCACTCCGGCGGAGTCGAAGGCGCGCGAAAGAGCGCCGCCGCGGCAGGCCAGGTCGAGCACTAGGGGAAAATCGCGCTTCACGTCCGCGAGCCGGTCGGCTAGCCGTTCGGCGACCTCCCGGACCAGGAAATCGTGCGTGCCATTCCCGCGCGCCGCCCGCGCCCGGTGGCGCAGAACGGCCCGGCGGTCAAAAACCCGCATGCCTTCGGGAGCATCGCTCGTCATGGGGGGACCATGCGCCCGACCCCGCCAATAATGCAACTCGCCGCGCGGACCCGTCGCCGGGCTCGCTCGCATGCTAGGATCGGTCGAACCGAGCGGAAAACGATGAAGATCAACGCCGACATCTCGAAGCGCGCCGCGGTCGACAGCGCGACCCTCGCTTGGTCGCCATCGCCGCTGCCGGGGGTCGAACGGCGCATGCTGGAACGCGACGGCGGCGAAGTAGCGCGCGTAACCAGCCTCGTGCGCTACGCGCCCGCCAGCCGCTTCTCCACCCACACGCACACCGGCGGCGAGGAATTCCTGGTGCTCGAGGGCACCTTTTCCGATAACCACGGCGACTATCCGGTTGGCGCCTACGTCCGCAATCCCGTTGGGTCGAGCCACACGCCCCATTCCGAGGACGGCTGCCTCATCCTCGTCAAGCTTTGGTGGATGCACCCGGACGATCAGACGTTCGTTCGCATCGACACGACGCGCGAAGACTTATGGCGGCCCGCGGAGGCTCCCGGCGTCGAGGTAATGGATTTACACCACTTCGAGGGTGGGTCCGATATGCTGTACCGCCTGGCTGCGGACGCGGCCCTGCCCGCGCGCGAATTGCCTGGGGGCGAGGAAATATTCGTATTGGATGGCGCGTGCCGGGACGCGAACGGAGCCTACGCGGAAGGCTGTTGGCTGCGGAGCCCGATCGGCGCGACCCCGGCCCTGCGCAGCGGCGGCGGGTGCCGCCTATACGTCAAGCGTGGGCACCTCGCGAACCCACCGCCAGGCCCGGGCGCGTAATTAGGAAGCTAGACCCGCAGGTCGATGTTTTTTCCCAGGTGATCGCCCAAAGCGGTCTCGATCATCTGATCGCCGATGAGCGGCGATTTGCGGATTTCGGCCCGGTTCTCCTCGTCCATCGCCGTTTCCACGACGCTCGGCCGGTCGGCCACGGGAATGGTTCCTATCGCGCTCGGCGGCAGATAGATGCTCGCGCTGAGCGACCTCAGCCCGAAGTGAATTGCGTTCGACATCGAAACGTCCACGGCGCCCTCCTGTTGGTGAGTGCCCCGACCGTAGGGCGCGCGAATGCGCCCGTACCTTCACCAAGGGTGGCAATGGCCGCATCGGTGGGGGTACCACCTTTGGTTAACCTCGAACCGAATTCGGGCTGAAACTGGCGCTGAGCGTGGATTTGAGAGATAGTGGCGCGCGCCAAGCGAGGGCCCGGAAAGAAGGCCGCGGCCGTTAACGCGTCGATTTTGGGGAGGTTTCACATGAAGGCCGTCGTCATCCACGAGACCGGTGGGCCGGAAAAGCTCATCTACGAGGACATCGAGACGCCAACCGCCGGCGCGGGCGAGGTGCTGATAAACCTGAAGACCGTCGGCCTTAACCATTTCGACCTCGACGTGCGCGGAGACGTGTCGGGGTACCTCAACCTCAAGATGCCGCACATTCTTGGCGTGGAAGGGGCGGGCGTGATCGCCGAGATCGGCCCCGGCGTCCAGGGCTTCAAGGTTGGGGACCGGGTGATGCCCCAGCTCACCACCTCGAGCGGCCGCTGCAACAGGCAGATCTGCAACTGCGCGCTCGGCATGGACAACATCTGCCTCGACTTCGCCAAGCTCGGCATCACCCACTGGGGCACCTACGCGGAATACGTGAAGGTGACTGCGCCCAATATCATCCGCATTCCCGACGCGGTGACCGACCTCGACGCCGCCGCCACGCAAGTGGCGATGGCGACGGCCTGGGAGCTTGTCGTCACCAAGGGCAAGGTGAGCCAGGGCGAGGACGTGCTGGTCAACGCCGCGGGCTCCGGCGTCGGATCGGCCGCCGTACAGATCGCTCATCTTGCCGGGGCCCGCGTGATCGCCAGCGCCGGGTCCGACGGCAAACTCGACCGCGCGCGGCAACTCGGCGCCGCCGACGGCATCAATTACAACAAACACTCAATCGTCGACGAAGTCATGAAGCTGACCGGCGGCCGCGGCGTCGACGTGGTGATCGAGATGGTGGGCGGCGATCTCCTGAAGCAGAGTCTTTCGGCGCTCGCCATCAATGGCCGGCTCTCCACTTGCGGCGCCCATGCCGGCGAGGTGGTGGACATCGACATGATCGAGTTTTTCCGCAAACAGCTGACCATGACCAGCACCCACTTCGCGCCCGTCTCGACCAACCAGCGCGTCCTCAAACTTGTCGGCGAAGGGAAGTTGCGCCCGGTCGTCGAAAAGATATTCCCGCTCAAGGAGATGGCCGCCGCGCATGAACTGCTGGCAAGCCGCAACTTCTTCGGCAAGGTGATTCTGGAAGTGTAGGCGGGCCCGGGACGCAATCAGCGCGAAGGCATTCGACGATGGTCCTTGCCCCAGACCGGCTGGCCCACCCAGGTCCCCCGAACTTCGTGCGCCGCGCCGCGGGCGTTGTTCTCGACGCGGTCCTGCCGCCCCAGTGCTTGTCGTGCCGCGCACCCGTCGACACCCATGGACAGGTTTGCGGCGCCTGCTGGTCTGAAATCGACTTTATCGCGGACCCCCGCTGCGCTGCCTGCGGCCGCCCCTTCGAATACGATCTCGGCCCGCGCGCCTTGTGCGGCGCCTGCATCGCCGAGGAGCCCACGTACGGCCGCGCCCGGTCGGTGATGCGCTATGGCGATCGGTCGCGAGGTCTGGTGATCGGGTTCAAGCATGGCGACCGGACCGAGCGCGCCAAGACCTTCGGCGGTTGGATGGCGCGCGTTGGGGAAGAAATCCTGTCCGGCGCCGATACCCTCGTGCCGGTTCCCTTGCATCGGATGCGGCTTTTGTCGCGGCGCTTCAATCAGGCGGCCATGCTGGCGCTGGTGACGGGCCGCCGGGCCGGCGTGCCGGTTCAGCCCCGGTTGCTGGTCCGCACCCGGGCGACGCCCAGCCAGGGAGGCCTGAATGCGGCCGAGCGGCGGGCGAATGTGCGCGGCGCGTTTGCGGTCCGGTCCGGTCAAGAGGGGCAGGTCGGGGGCCGCCGCCTGGTCCTGGTGGACGACGTGATGACGACGGGCGCCACCGTTTCCGCCTGTGCCCGGGTCCTACTCAAAGCCGGCGCCGCCGCGGTCGATGTGTTAACCCTGGTCCAGGTGGTTGTTTGCGCTGTAATTCACAGAAAATGGCAGTATTCAAGGGTATTCAGTGGCTCGGCATGGTGCTCAAAACGGGCCGGGGTAGCAAATGGGGTTGCAATTCGATTTCAGGGATGCCGGATTAGCTCAGATGGTAAAGCGGCAGGTCGTGGGTTCGAGTCCTACATCCGGCACCAGTTCCACATAACGCGCCTGTGGTTTGCGTCTTTGGTCCGGGCTGTGCTAATGCAGCGCCCGTGACGCTTATCGGTTCCGAGTCCAGCGTTGTCGGCAGTGGTGAGGTTGCCCTATGGCGGGCAGTCCTTGAGCAAGCCCTGAACGACGCTTGCCTACTGCGCCCTAACCCGGGCGTGGACCGGAACCCGACGCCGGCCAGCCGCGAACGGGACCGAGACCGAGCAACGGCCCGCGATTGGTTCAAGTCCGGCGGGCGGGATTTCAGCCTCGTTTGCGACTGGGCCGACCTTCCTGCCGAGGCCGTACAGGATCATGCCTACGAACTCTTGGGCACGCCGGCGGAAAAGCATAGCCGCACACTGCGCCAAGTGGTTTGGCGGGCACCTGAGAGGGTCGGAGGCCATCCCCAGGCAAACCCGGGCGAACCTATGCCGTGCCCTTGACATGCTGGCGGATGCCTGGGGGTATTGAGACGGGCCGCTCGATCAAGCGGCTGGGTTAACTGTCACCCTCCCCAACATGTTGTGCCGCTCGTGGGGAATGCAGAAGTAGGCATATTCTCCCGACACAGTGAACGTGTGGCGAAAGACCTCGCCTGGAGGAATGTCGCCCGAGTCAAAGGGCTCTGCCCCCACGGGCAGGACCACGTGTTCGGGGTTCTTGGCGAGGCTCTTATCGGCGGTCACAGTATGCGTGAAAAGCGACTTGTTGCGCCACTCGACCGTGTCCCCTACCTGGACAGTGATATTGGCCGGGCTGAATTTGAGCTTGA
>JADFIH010000154.1 GCA_022566715.1 Pseudomonadota bacterium
CTCGGAACCACTCCAGCTTTTTGTCGCTCACGGCTGCGGACCGGCCCATCTCGGATGAATTAAGGATGGCCGCGCCTGCGCGGGCGCGCCGGATAACCGGCGGGCCGCATAGAGCAATATCCGAATTGATTGAACCGGTGCGGTTCAATCACTCGGATAAAATTGCTCTACTTTTCAAGATTCTAGAGCAGCTTTATCCGTTCGGTGATGGCCGCTTGGATTTCAGTGGGGCATTTCCAACCGAACGGATGCTGCTCTAGCGGCCTTGAGCGATTCCAGACGAACTGGAATCGCTTTAAAGGTCCAGGCCCCGCAAATCGACGGCGCGCTGCCATTTGGTGTCGAGTTCCTTGTCGAACACAAACCGGCTGCTTGCGGTGACGGTGTACCAGGTGTTCGCCGCAAGCTCGCCTTCGAGCTGGCCCGGCCCCCAGCCGGCGTAGCCAAAAGCCAGAATCTTCTCGGCGGGCCCCTCGCCCCGCGAGATCGCAGCGAGGATATCCGTGTGGACCGTAAGGGCGATCTCGTCGTTCACAACGAGGCTGTCCTCGAGCACGTAATCCGCGGAATGCAGAATGACCCCGACGCCGCGCTGCACCGGCCCGCCGGAAAAGATACGAATGTCGCCGGCGTCCGGGGGTGCGTCGATACCGAAGGCGCCCATCAGGTCCGCCATCGGGCCAACCGCGGCGAGACGATTTATGACGATGCCCATGGCCCCGTCTTCGTCATGGCTGACCATGTAGATGACGGTGTGGCTGAAGTTCGGATCCCGCAGGCCGGGGGTGGCGACCAAGAGCCGGCCGGCGAGGCTCGACTCATCGCGCGAAACCCCTTGAGCCGCGGCCGGCGCCGCCGGCAGCGTGGCCAATAGAACAAACGCCAGGACCGCCATGGCCGCCGAGACAACCGGTCTGTAAATGAACCTGCACGTCATGGGCGTCTCCCCTTCGAACAATATAGGGGCTTTTTAGAAAATAAGGGAAGCGCCCGGTGGGCGCGCCCCTGTGCCGGCCAATCCGTTCGGGCGGTCCTCCATACGATTTCGTGTACCCAGTTGCATTACCCCGAAATTTCTGTATTTTTCCGCCCGTGCGGAGAAATCTCAAGTGAGAGAACGCGGCCCTAAGGCAATATCCGAAAAGGTGAACCGGCACGGTTCAAACTTTTCGGATGAAATTGCTCTACGCTTCAAGATGATAGAGCAGCTTTATCCGTTCAGTGATCGCCCCTCGATATCTCAATGGGGCGATTCCACTTGAACGGTTGCTGCTCTAGGGCCTTCGTTATTCTTGTATCGGTCTCGGTGCGCGATCCGGTCCAGGCTCGACAGAAGCCCCCGGACGCCAAGCACCGGAAACTCCGCAAAACCATACAAACATTTTTCCTTGTGGGACCCGGCCTTTCCACCGTGATCGCGTGTTGCGTCACGGAGCGGCAGCCTGGCGGCGCCTGTCGCGTTGGTGAGGTCCTCCCACAACTCGCAAAGGAAGAATCACCCTAACCCAGGAGGATTCGTGACGAAGCCGCGCCGCGCCGCCCATCGGGCGAAAAACTTGCTTGGTTCATTCTTGCGGCAACCGCCGCACCACAACGGACATTCTTCCAAGGCCCCACCTAATGGGCGGGGCGGCCCGCACCTTCGATATGCGGCGCTTTCCGCCGTGGCGCTCGCACTCGCCGCTTGCAGCGGCGGCGGCGGCGGCGGCGGCGGGGGCGGAGGAGGAGGCGGCGCGGGCGCTGGCGCGTCAGCGCCGTTCGATACCGCCGAATTTCAGGCCAACTGGGGCCTCGCCAGCATCGGCGCGCTGCACGCCTTCCAGAACAACGGTACCGGCAACGGCATCGTCGTGGCGGTGATCGACACCGGGATCGATACTGCGCACTCCGAGTTTGCCGGCGCCATCTCCGGTCTCTCGCGCAACATCATTACGGGGCTCGCGGCCGACGTGCAGGACCCGGATGGCCACGGAACCTTCGTCGCGGGGATCATCGGCGCCCGGCGCAACTCCACGGGCACCCATGGCGTGGCGTTTCAGTCCACCATCCTGGCTCTGCGCGCCGATACCGCCGGCTCCTGCGACGTTACGTGCTCGTTCAGCTCGACCGACGTGGCCACGGCGATCGATTTCGCCGTCGCGAACGGCGCCCGCGTCATCAACCTCAGCCTGGGCGGCGCCGCATCGGCGGACATCAACACGGCCCTGGCCAATGCCGCCGCCGCCGGCGTCATCTTCGTTGCCGCCGCTGGGAACGCCGGCGACCCCGACCCCATCTTTCCGGCTCAATTCGCGAGGGATGCCGGGGCGCTCGGGCTGGGCATCGCGGCCGGGGCCAGCGACACCGGGAATACCATCGCCGGATTCAGCAACCGGGCCGGCAACACGGCGGCCGCGTTCCTGGTGGCGCCGGGCGTTGCCGTTGTATCCACGAACCTCGGCGGCGGCACCGCGGCCGGAAGCGGTACATCCTATTCCGCACCGCACATCACCGGGGCCATCGCCGTGCTGTTGCAGCGCTTCCCCGGGCTGACCGCCGCCCAAGTCGTCGACTTGCTGTTCACCACAGCCACCGACCTGGGCGCCGCCGGGACCGACGCGATCTACGGGCGGGGCCTCTTGAACCTCCAGGAAGCCTTTCGCGCCCAGGGGGTGCTCAGCCTGCCGCTCGGCCAAACGGTCGACGGCGACCGCGAGAGCCTCGAAGGAACCTTGGTCGCCCTTGGACCCGCTTTCGGCGATGCCCTGCGGAATGAAAGCTTCCTCGCGAACGTCATCGTTCTCGATGCCTATCAGCGGGCCTATGTGGTCGATCTGCGCGCGCGCGTCCTAACGGCCAAGCCCCAATCCCTGGTGGCGCGTTTCGTCGGCTCACGCCAGGGCGGCTCGGCCACGAGCCGGACCATTCCCTTGCTTACCCCCCGAGGCCCGGCCCCCGGCGGCGCGTCAACACCCCTCGGTTTGGCGATAACCCTCGGTTTGGCGCAAAGTCAGGACCGGTTCTCGGCCGGCTCCGCCGCACTGGGCCGGGGCGGCGGCGGCGGCGCGGCGGAACCGCGCGAAGATATCGAGTCGGTATATCTGTCGGCGGACATCGCGCCCGCCACGCGCCTGGCTTTGGGGATCAACGCGGCGCCATCGGCCATCTTCGGGGATTTCGTGGATCCAACCGTCCGCACGGCGCCCTTTGCCGGCATTGCGGGCGCGGTAACCCCCCAGCTCATGCTGGTTGGCCGCGGCAATGGCGGAACCGTCGCCTATGAACCGGACGGCCGCACGCGTCTTAGTTTTGGCGTCATGGCCGCCGGCGGCCGCGTACTAGGAACCGGCGGCGTACCGGAAACCGGGGCGGGCGCCAGCCGGATCGCGCAGGCCCAAATCACTCACAGGCGGCCGGGCGGCCCCCTGTTTGGCCTCGGGATCAGCAGTGTACGTGAGGAGCGCGCCCTTTTTCTGACCGGAACGTCGGGAGCCTTTCGCGGGCTCGAGGGTTCGTCCAGCGGTTTTCTCACGGCCTTCGCCAGCGCTCCCGTCCTGGGCCGCATCAGCGCTTTTGCGAGCTACACCGAGGGCCGCGCGCGCGTCGATCAGGCGGGCGGCGGGCTCCTCTCCGACTGGAGCGGTGTGCGCGCTAACGCATTCGCCGTCGGCGCCGTGGCGCGGGGCGTCGCGAAACCGGGCGACCGTTTCGGGCTCATGGTGAGCCAACCGCTTCGCGTCTACCGCGCCCAAGCTGGCCTCACCCTGCCCGTCGGCCGTGATGCCGACGGCAACGTCCAATACCGGACCCGGCGTGTCGACCTGGCGCCAAGGGGCAGGGAAACCAGGCTGCAGGTGGCCTATGGGTTGGACATCGGGGGGGCGGACCTCGGCGGCCTGCGCCTCGGCGGCGGGGCCTCGGTCGACGGATTTGCGGCGGTGACCCTCGAGCCGGGGCACAACGGCGCGTCCCCGGCCTCATTTGGCACGGGCGTACGGCTGCGCCTCGACTTCTAAGGGAGCTCTGCGAAACGCGTTCTTTGAAATGCCCCCTCCCCCTATTGGGGCTGAGATTGGACCGTGGCCCGGTGGGGCCGCGTAAGCCGATCGAATGGCAGGGGGAGGGGAAATACAAAACACCCCCTCCCTAACCTCCCCCTCGAAAAAAGGGGGAGGGGTTCTTTTTCAACGCGCTGATCGCGGGACTTCGCAGAGGTCTCTTTTAAGGGGAACAACCGGGCTAAGGGGAACGGCCGGCATGAACAAAGCCAAAATCAGGGCCAAAATCGGGACATGACACAAGATATGGTCAAAAAAACGATGGCCCGCACAAAATTTAGTTGCGGGCCGAAAATGCCTTTGCTATACAGCCGGTGCACATCTGGTGCACATAATGAGCGCCAGGGAAGCATAGGAATGGGGCCTATGCCTTGTCTCCCGCGAGAGACGTCCCTGACGCCCAGGAGCCGCTCAAGCCCCCGGCACGCCCTCGCGTTGACGGGGTTTTTTGTGGGCTCCCGGTGGCTGGTCCGGCGACGGCTGGCGCCACGCAAGCGCAGCAACCAATCACCATCGAACCTGCCTCCCCTCCGAGGGGCCCGCTGCCCCGCCACGAAATTTCCCGAAAGAAACCCGCAGCGGTACGGCGATGCCGACCTGGGGGAGGGTTTATGGATTTCGCTCAGTGATGGCTTCCGAGGAAGCACCATCGAGCGCGACCCACCAACCCCCGAAACTGAGGCCCGGAACCCACGTTCCCCTCCCGAAGGAAGATCCAGCCGATCCTGGTCCCCGGTCCCGGCCCGATGATCGCCTCCTCCCCGAAGACCCACGCCCGAAGGCCATGAGCATTCAGTTCGGCGGCGTCCACCGGATAAGAACCCGCCACCCCTGCCAAAAAGCCTTCCACCTTGCGGCGAACCTGCCCCCTGGCCGGGGCTTCCTTCGCCAGCCTGACCGCGATTTCGCCCGAAGGTCCAACCAACAACCCGACCGCCTAAGGAACCATCACGCTTGCGCGTGCACTCCGAATATTGATGAACTCCAAGTAAAAGTGCAATAAAAATAACGCCTCATCTGGAAAAAAGTTGTGTAAAACTGGTGATTTACTTCACACGGCACAAACAAGTTTTCCACAATGTTGTCCACACCCACTATCTATTGTGGGCGAAGTGAGGTTCACGCCATGATCTTGTTGGTGTGATGCGGACAGTCCACCTTCGGTCCCGCGGCGCACGGCGGCTTATCGCGCGCATGGCCGCGTTATTCGCGGTGTTGGCCTGTCTTGCGGCGCTGAGCGTGTCCGGCGCGGCGGCGGACGGTTTCGATGATGCCCGGAGCGCCAGCGAGGCGGAGGCCGTGGGTGAGCACGGGCAGGCGCTGTACCTCTATGGCCGCGCCATCGCGTCGGGCGACCTCGACCCCATCAGCCAGGCCAATACGCTTTACAACCGGGGCGCACTCCACGCAAAACTCGATAATCTCGTCGGCGCGGCGAACGACTTTACCCGGGCGGTCAAACTGCGGCCCGATTTTTCCCTCGGGCACCGCAGCCTGGCCGTCGTGCACGCGTTCGCGGGACGCGACATCAAGGCCTTGGCCGCCTTCGGGCGGGCGCTCCACCTCAATCCGGAGGACGCCATCGCCTTCAACGACCGCGGCACGATCTATTACAAGCTTGGCCAACTCGACGAAGCGGTCTTCGACTTCACGCAAGCCCTGCGCCTCGAACCGGCCTACGCGTCGGCCTATTACAATCGCGCGGCGACGTGGGAGGAATTGGGAGTGCCGGAGCGCGCGGCCGACGATTACCGCGCGCTTCTGATCATCGATCCGGACGACGGCGTCGCCCAAGCCGACCTGAAGCGGCTCGGGCTAGACCCCTAAAAAAATCCCCCATCACGGGTGGGCGTCAGGGCGCCCACGACGCGCCCCCAGGTGCCGGCGCGCCCCTGGCCTTGAACGTCGCCGCCTTGAACTCGGAGGCCTTGAACTCCGTCAAAAATCGCGAGGCGCATCAAAACCGTTAACATTTGGCATCAATAGTAGTACCTAGAAAGTAGTGGGCGCTCGCGATTTAGAGGTACATTGATGCTGACCAAAATCTTGGCGGCCGGAACAATGGTTTCGGCGGCGCTTGCGATGTCCGTCCTGCCCAGCCAGGCCGGTGAGAGCCTTCCAGCCGGAAATTTGGCGCTCGGAGGTTTGGCTCCGGTGCAATTGCAGAACGTTGGCGCCGGGGGCGCCGGGGGCTCCCTTGACGGGGATTTCTTTCTCCGGCTCACCCAGGTCAACACGACCACCCTGTCCGCGGTCAACGCCGGCGTTTTCGTGCGCAACAGGGTGTTTGGCGCGGGCGCCGGCACGATCGGCACGGGGCCCATTCAGGATATCCACCTAGAGAACGTCCAGGGCATCACGAACATCATCGTGAACACCGGGATCAACTCCAACATTCAGCAAAGCGTGTCGGTGAATTACGTCATCCGCCCGCCGGCGGAGTAAGCGTACCGCCTACCGGGCCCGCCCGAAGCGCCGCTCCCCTAGCGGATATCGTTCCGCCGCAGGGAGTCGACGATTTGCCCCTCCCGCACGGACAGGGGCGGGGCTTCCACGCGCGTGCGGCGGGTATCCTCGAGGTCCTCGACGCTGACGCTCGCCGAGTCGAAAAGATGAATGACCTTCCCCGGTTCCATGGACTCTGGGGCCCCCGGCTTGCCGGCCGCGGCGAGCGCGGCGGCGGCGGTGTCGTCCTGGTTCCGGCGTGTTCCGGACCCGGCGGCCTCGGCCCGCGCGGTTCGCAGGGGGTCGGGCGCCGAGCCCTCCGAGAACCCGCC
>JADFIH010000155.1 GCA_022566715.1 Pseudomonadota bacterium
TCGGGCTCGCCACCTCCTCACGGGGATCGCCGCGGGCCCGGATGAATTCCCGTGCAAAGGCCGTCTTGCCGCTGCCGAGTTCGCCGATCAGGCCGATGAAGTCGCCGGTTCCCGCATGGCCGGCCACCGCGCGCGCCAACGCCGCCATGCGGAGAAGGTCGGTGATGTCGAATTCAGCGGGCCCAAAACATTCGATTTGGGGCGGGGGCGGAAGCGCCATCCCATTTTTGTACCGTGCGCGCCCGGGGGCCGCAACCGGGACTAATCAACTAGAGTGTTTTCCGGCTTAGCCGGAACCACTCTAGCTCTTTATCGCTCACGGCTGCGGACCGATCGGTCCGCGCCTGCGCGGGCGCGCCGGATAACCGGCGGGCCGCCTCGCGGCCTTGGGCGGCTCCTGCTGAACCGGAAACGCCCTAGCCCGCTTTTGCCAGGGCCGCGGCGCCCGCGGAGTCGTGGTTGGGAAACACGCAGGTCACGTTGGTGCCTTCGCCAAGCTTGGAGGTCAGTTTGACGGTTCCGCCGTGAAGTTCGACAAAGCTTTTGACGAGCGCGAGGCCGAGGCCGGTTCCGGGCTGGCTGGCGGTGGCTTCCGCGCTGCGGTGGAACTTGGCGAAGACCTTTTCCTGTTCGTCCTCGGCGATGCCGCGCCCGGTATCGGAGACCCAGACCACGATCGCTTCGTCCTGCCGCCGCGCGCCAACGGTGACCGTACCGCCGGGCGAGGTAAACCGGATGGCGTTGCTGAGGAGGTTGAAGACGACCTGCCTGATGCGGCGCTCATCGCCTTCCAGCTCTCCAATGTCGTCCGGCACCTCGGTCCGCAGGGTCAGCCGGCGTTCCAGCACCCGTTCCTCGACCATCCGCAGGACGCTTTGCACCATCTCGCCCACATCGAAGTTTTCGGTGTCGAGTTGCATGCGGCCCGCCTCGATCGTCGCCAAGTCGAGAATGTCGTTGATCAGGGCCAGAAGATATGCCGACGATTCCATGATGCCGTCGACGTATTCGGCTTGTCTTGGGTTCAATTTGCCGAAGAACTGGTCCGACAGTATCTCGGAAAACCCGCCGATGGTGTTGAGCGGCGTGCGCAACTCGTAGGACACGTTGGCAATGAACTGGGCCTTGAGCCAATCCGCCTCCTCCAACGCCTCGGCGCGCTGGCGCAAGGCGCGCTCGATACGGATACCGTCGGTCACGTCGAGGAAGGTCGCGAGCGTCGCGCCGTCGGGCAGGGGAACGGTGGACATGTCGAGCACCCGGCCTTCCGCCGTCTCGATCCGATGACGAAGCGGCCGCCGGGCGAGCATTTGGTCCACCAAACCCTCGGCCGTGCCGGGCACGTCCTCGGCGTCCACCATGAGAGGGTGCACCGCACCGGCGAAATCGCTCAGGTGCGGCTCGGCCTTGAGCTGTTCGTCGCTCAGGCTCCAAAGCTCCGCATAGCTCTTGTTGTAGAGCTTGAGCCTTCCGTCTCCGCCATAGACGGCGACGCCTTGCGATAGATTGTCCAGGGTGGCGCGCTGCACCGCCTCCAGGGTATTGCGTGAGCGCTCGAGTTCGAGCCGGTCGCTCACGTCCTCATAGAAGAACAGAAGTCCGCCGAAGGGATGGGGGTTGAGCACGGTGCGCAGAGTCGAGCCGTCCGGCAGATGCATGAACTCTTCCGTCGGTTCGATGACGGTGGTGTACATGTCCATGAAATTTTTCTTGTACTTCTGGAAGTTGGCCTGCTCGGGGATGCGCCGCTTTTCATGCATCGCGTCCATGACGTCTTCATGATGCGGTTCGGTGGACAGCCAGTTTTCATCCAAATGGAAAAGCCGTGAATAAGCGCGATTGAAGAACTTGAGGCGGCGGTCGGGCCCCCAGATCGCGGTCGCGGTATTGAGCTTTTCGAGCACGTCCGCCTGCGCCTCGATGTGACGCTCGAGCTCGCCGCCGACCTCCACAAGTTCGGTGATATCGCGGGCCATGCCGATCAGCCCGCCGCCGCACGGGTGCTCCACCACGTCGAAAGCGCGGCGCTCGCCATCCACGACAAGGCTTCGTGTTTCGCGCTGCGGCGTCTGGTCTTGCCCGGCCTTCCGCGCCAGCGCCCGCGCCTGCGCATGAAGCGGCTTGGATGCGAATTCAGGCGGCCCGCCGCCGCCGCCGACGGCGTCGTCAAAGGCCTTGTTCCACCAGGTCACGTCCAGCGATTCGCCGCGGCGCCAGACCGGAATCGGCAGGGCGTCCAGTATCTCGCCGAGATAACCGGACGTGCGCGCGACTTCGCCGGACTGCTGAAAATGGTCGGACGGCGCCAGACCGCGGCTCATGTCTCGAACCCAGACGACGTACGCCACGGGCGTTCCGAGCGAATCCAGCATGGCCGTGCCATCAAGGGCGAAACGTTGACCGGCGGCGCCGCCGCAGACCTCGGAGAAGGCCTGACCCTGACCGCGCAGCGCACCGATGCGCCGTTCGATCTCGGCATAGGCGTCGGCGTCGAAGGCGGGCGCCAAGTCGGCGAAGGCCGATACCGTGACGCCCTCCAGCCCGACCGCCGCCGCGAGATTGGGCGAATGCATCTCCTGGCCGTCGAGGGTGCTCCAGGCGTAATAGGCGCCAGGCGCGGTGGTGAGCAAGGCCTCGACACGGCCCCCCGCCGCGCCGAGCCGCAGGGCCTGGGCCGCGCTCCGCCGAGCCTGGACGAGCCAGGCCAAAATGGCGGTAGCGACACCGGCGGCCCCGGCGACGGCGAGAATGGTGGCGAGTGAGATGTTCAGCACTGTCCCTGACGGCTATGCCGGGCGGCCCCTAGGCCGGTCCTCGCGGCTAGCCAAACCTGTTCGTATCCGGCCCCGTCTCCGGAGACGCCCCATGAAAACTGGCCGCAAAACGGCAGCCGGCAGAGAACGCCGATTTTGGCCCAGTCCACGGTTTATGGCTGTGGCAAATTTGAGGCATCGTCGGCTTGGGGGCGATTCTGGAGGCAGCGGGCGCGGTTTGGGCCTCTCCTTCGACAGGCTCAGGATGAGGCCCTCATGTTGAGCTTGTCGAAATATGCGGGTGGGAGAATTTGGTGTCACCCTCCCACCTAGAGCAGCAATTTTTCAGGTGGAATCACCTTCACCGCGCCGGTTCCATCCGGCCGGATAATATCCTAATAGCGGTAGTATTCGGGCTTGAACGGACCCGTCTTCGGGACACCGATGTAAGCCGCCTGTTCGGTGCTCAACTCGGTCAGATGGACGCCGAGCCGGCCCAGGTGCAAGGACGCCACCTTTTCGTCCAGCGCCTTGGGCAACACGTGGACCTTCAGGTCATAGCGCTCGTTGTGGCGCCACAGCTCGATCTGCGCCAGCACCTGATTGGTAAAAGAAGCGCTCATGACGAAGCTCGGATGCCCGGTCGCGCAACCCAGGTTCACCAGACGGCCTTCGGCCAGCAAGATAATGCGTTTGCCGTCCGGGAACTCGATTTCGTCCACCTGGTCCTTGACGTTGTGCCATTTGAGATTCCGCAGCGCGTCGATTTGAATCTCGGAATCGAAATGACCGATGTTGCAGACGATGGCCCGGTCCCTCATGGCGCGCATGTGCTCGATCGTGATGACATCGACATTGCCGGTCGCGGTCACGAAGACATCGCCGAGCGGCGCGGCTTCGTCCATGGTGACGACCTCATACCCTTCCATCGCGGCTTGCAGGGCGCAAATCGGATCAATCTCCGTAACCAGAACGCGAGCGCCCAGGCCGCGCAGGCTTTCCGCCGAGCCCTTGCCCACGTCGCCGTAGCCCGCGACAACGGCGACCTTTCCGGCCAGCATGACATCCGTCGCGCGCTTGATGCCATCGACCAAGCTTTCCCGCACGCCGTAGAGGTTGTCGAACTTCGATTTGGTCACGGAGTCGTTCACGTTGATCGCGGGCACCTTCAGCGAGCCCACGCGCGCCATCTCGTAGAGCCGGTGAACGCCGGTGGTGGTTTCTTCGCTCAGGCCCCGAACGTCCTTCAAGAGCTCAGGATATTTTTCATGCATCAATTGAGTGAGGTCTCCGCCGTCGTCGAGCAGCAAATTCGGCCGCCATCCGTCGGGCCCTTCGATGGACTGGTCGATGCACCACCAGAACTCCTCGTCGCTCATGCCCTTCCAGGCGAAGACCGGGACGCCGCCGTCGGCGATGGCCGATGCCGCATGATCCTGGGTCGAGAAGATATTGCAGGAGCTCCAGCGAACTTCGGCGCCGAGCGCGACAAGGGTTTCGATCAGAACCGCCGTCTGAATGGTCATGTGGAGGCAGCCGACGATCCGGGCGCCCGAGAGGATTTTCTCGCCGCCGTACTCGTCGCGCAGGGCCATCAGGCCCGGCATCTCCGTTTCGGCGATGGCGATCTCGCGGCGCCCCCATTCCGCGAGGGAAATATCCGCAACTTTGTAGTCCGTCTTGGCCATTTGGGGCTCCTTTCAGCGCTCTTCGCGCTGTATATCAAGCGCAATTATTACATGCAAGTATAAAGATATCTTTATATAGAACGAAAACTAAAGCCTGAATTCCGGGACGGCGATGCGCCGCCACCGGCCGGTTCAGGTCTATTGTTACGGATCGCGCCCCCGCCCAACCCTAGGACTCCCGCCTAATCCTCCTCGAACCCAGCCGCCACCAAACCGGTCAAGGCATCGACGGCGGCCTCGGCCTCGGCGCCGGTGGCCTCGATCAAAATGTCGCAACCCGCCGCGGCCGCCAGCATCATCAGCCCCATGATGGAGCCTCCCGAAACGGTCTCCCCGTCCCGGGTGACGAATATTTGCGCATCAAACCCTTCGGCCAGCTTAACGAAGCGGGCCGCCGCCCGGGCATGGAGGCCGCGGGAATTGACGAGCGTAACGGTGCGCCGGGGGCCGGGGGCGGAGGGCGGGGCCGTCTTTCCCCCTTCGGCGGTCATGTTCTGGATTGGGTTCCGGATTTGCTTCCAGATTTGGCGCTGGTGGCGAGGCAAATGTACTTTCGGCCGGCCTCCTGCGCCGCGCTGACGGCGGCCGCGAGACCGCGCCGGGCGCGCACCTCGAAGATCTTGATCAGCATCGGCAGATTGACGCCGGCGATCACCTCCATCTTCGGGCGATCCTGAATGGAGGCCGCGATGTTGCAGGGCGTTCCGCCAAACATGTCCGTCAGGACAATGACGCCATCGCCCGTGTCGACCGACTCGACCGCGTCGATAATCTCTTGGCGGCGCAAATCGAGATTGTCGTGGGCGCCAATGCAAACGGTTCGTACGCCCTGTTGGCGGCCCACGATATGTTCGGCGGCGGCGAGAAATTCCTCTGCCAGCCGCCCTTGTGTCACGAGTACCAGACCGATCATGAATATTGCCGAAGTGGTGGGGGCTCTCGGACCTAAGAAGGCGCCGACCTAAGGTCGCGGTGGCGCACACTGACGCGGTGATCTTTGTCCTGCAAGAGCCGGGACAGCCTGTCCGCCACGAAGACCGAGCGGTGATGCCCGCCGGTGCAGCCCACCGCGATCGTCAGGTAGGTCTTCCCTTCACGGCCATAGTGCGGCAAGAGCAACAGCACCAATGAGGCAAGGCTGTCGAAAAACGGTCCGAAAACGGGGTCGGCCGCGACGAAATCGGCGACCTCACGGTCGAGTCCAGTGCGCTCGCGAAGGGCTTCCTCGTAGTGTGGATTGGCAAGGAAGCGTACGTCGAAAACCAGGTCCGCCTGGCGCGGCAACCCCCGCCGATACGAAAACGAAATTATCGAGATCGTCAGGCCAGGACCTTGTTCGAGCTTGAACTGCTCCACGAGGGTCGTGCGCAGTTCGCCGACCGCCATCGTCGAGGTGTCGATCACCACATCGGCACGGTCGCGCAGGGGCAGCATGACTTCGCGTTCGTGGCGGATGCCGTCGCGCAGGGGCCGGTCTTCCGCGAGCGGGTGGCGGCGGCGCGTCGCCGTATAGCGGCGGCTGAGCACGTCCTCGTCGCAGTCGAAGAAAACCAGTCGGACATCGAGGCCGGGATCGCTCGTCAACGGGCCGAGGTCCGTCAAGAAGGTATCGACGGAGAAATCGCGCGTGCGGATGTCGACCGTCGCCGCAACGCCGCCGTGGCGCGGCGCGGGCCCGCCGGCAATGGGATGCAGCAGGGCATTGAGAAGGACCAGCGGAATGTTATCGATGGCTTCGTAACCCAGGTCTTCGAAGACATTGAGCGCGGATGACTTGCCGGCGCCGGACATCCCGGTGACGACCAGGACGCGCGTCTTCTTCGAGGCCCCATCGCTCCCTTTTTCCTCGAGCCCGGCGCCCACGGGACCCGTCATTGGGGGCTGCGCCACTGGGGGGAACCGCGCCCCTTGGATTCGCGAGATTGCGCGCGGCGCAGGCAATCTTCCAGGGCGGCCCTCACCTTTGCCGCGGCAGAGGCTTCGAAGGGGCGCAGTTTGAGAACCGGCAGATCGATCCCGGCCAGGGTGCAATGCTCGGGCTCGGGAAGCCGCTCGACCTCGCCGTCCACGAGATCGGCGATCAACACGACGTTGGCCGCCGGACGGACTCTTTCTTCGGGGAGATCGATCAGGCCCAGACCGCGAACTTCGATCTTCCCCGCAATGGGGGACGGCGCGCCCGCCACAAGGGCTCCTTCTATCGCGTCCAACTGAACTTGATCGTCGGCCACCAACCGGCAACCCCCATCGATGAGGCGCAATCCCAAATCAGACTTGCCGCTGCCTGGCGGACCCCGCAGCAGCACCGCGCCGCCGCCCC
>JADFIH010000156.1 GCA_022566715.1 Pseudomonadota bacterium
GAAGAGGAAGGAAGGAAGGGGAGAATTCAGGAGGGAAATGGTGGAAGGGAGGGAACGAAGAAAAAGGGAGGCGGGTATGGAGTTCGAATTCGCACCGGCGACGCCACAGGGCTTGGCACCCAGCGCCGACGTTAATCGTTCAGTCGAATAGCGGCCAGCGGAATGGGGTGCCGCGCATGGCCGGGTCGAGGGAGCCGAGTCGACAGCTTAGCCGTCGCCTCACTCGCTTCCCGTTGCCGGCGCGACGATGCCGACGGATGCGGCCCGGTCGCAGAGTTTGGCGTAAGCCGATGCCATATCGCCGTCGGCGCCATACCGCCGCTTGACGGCGCCGACCGGCGCGGCTTCGCAGAGAAACCACTCGGCGTTCTCAAGGCCCGTATCGCCGGCCCGGGCCGTGCCCTCGGCCACCGCCCGGCGCACGGCATCGCCCTGGGGCGTGAAGCCGCAGCCGGCAAGTATCGCGACGGTCGCAAGCAGAGCCGCGGAAAGGAGGGTGCGCCTCATTGCCCGGCTCCAAACGCGGCGACGAGCTCCTTGAACATCACCACGGCCTGATCGGGGGCAAACATATAGGCGGCGACGAGCAGGAACAGGCCGGCGCCAGCAAGGATCCAAATTTTTTGCATTTCACGGTCTCCTAATCTTGGGGTTTCAAATTCGCGGGCGTCTCAATCGTCGAACACCTGGTCCCCGCCCTCGGTCTCATCGACCGAATCCTCGCAATGGCCCGGGTCGATCACATTCAGCCCCCAACAGAGCGCCCGCGCCCACCACCTGCCCTTCCGCCTGGCCTTGCCGGCGCGGGACGAGATGGTCTCGTCGGGATCGCCGCCGGCGATGGTGTTGGCGAACTGGTCGATGCTAATGAGGATGTTGTGTATCCACTTGCGCCAGTTCATTTCGTCACGTGCCTTTTGTAGTTGCGGACGAACTCTTCGGCGCTGCCCTTACCAAGCGCGGTGTTGAAATATTTCTTGTAGTAACGGCCGAGTGCCTCGACGTCGTCTGGTAACGGCAGGGGTTCCGGATGGCGGTAATAGACCAGGCGGGCGATCGCCGTCGCGTAGGCGAGGTTCGTCGTCAGCTGATCGATCCTGGAGGGTGTCGGCGCCAGCAGGGCACCGATCCGGGCCTTCAACGTCTTGCGGTATTTGAGGTAGCGTTGCCAGATGTCGTCATCGGTCGCGGGCTCGATCTGATAGAGCCCGCGGGCCGGGCCAGCGTCGAACTGGCGCAGATATGTGAGGCGAGATTCAACCAGCGCCGTGCCGATAAGCAGGTTCTCCGCCGCCATCGACCACAGGCGCAAGGACATGATCGTCGCCCGCACCACATGGAGGCGGAAATGCTCAACGTCGATCATCGCGATCGATCAACACTGCCCGTACGGCACGGTAATTTACCACCGAACGTTCGACGGAAACGTTCCTGAGGGCCCGTTCGACATAGACGAGGCGCGCGTTCATGTCCGCAACCTGCGCGGTCAGGGCCTCGATCCTGGCGCTCATGGCCGAGACCTCGCGGGTCAGCGTGAACCCGCCCAAGATCGCGGCCAGCAAAAGTCCCGCCATCACCGCCGCCAGAACCTTCGCCGCCGTCCCGTTCCTGACGATGTCCGCCTCGCTCATATGCGTGTCCCTCTGAACAAGCTGAAGGGGATGTCCTCCCAGGCCCGACCGTGGGAGATGATGCAGGTGGGGCCGGCGACGCCGGTGACGATGATGGTCCAGGAGGACCCGTCTTCGTTCCTGAAGACCTCGATCACCAGGCCATCCTCGCTCAAGGCCATGGACACCCTGGCCTCGTTGAAACGGCCCGCCAACCAGTCGACGACATCCTGGCGGTCGGCATAGCAATGCCTGGAGGCGGATGCCGGAAGGCCGAGCATGAAAAAGGCGGCCACGAAGGCCGCCAGGAATGATGGGAGCCCCAAAAAGCGTCGGCTTTTGGGGCGCCGTCTCGGAGGGCGCATCGGAGTTCTCCTATGACCGGGGAACTTGGGCGGGCCAAATGTCCTTTAACGCGGTTGGGTCGGGGGCGCTTATGATTTGAATTGACAAAGCGTTCTTATCCAATACCTCAAGGTCAGCACGGACGAAAGCGTCAGCGTCGGCGGCAACCGTTCGTCCAGCAAGGCGGGCCTTTTGTTCTGATGATTTGAGACGCGCGATCTCAAGATCGACGGCATGAGAAATCCGTGCCGCTTGAATTTCTCGTGCCTTGGCTAAGTCAACAGTGATCGCGTCTGAGGCTTGGGTCCAAGCATCCCGAAAGGTATCATCCGCTGGAATAAGCCCCACCTCCATGACTTTCACGTTCGTTGCATCGAGCGGTACAACTTTGGGGTTGGCCATCTCAACTGCCAGCATTGCGTCTACATCACCCCCAAAGACTTTATCTATATGTTCATGGGCAGGAATAACGATGGATACTCCACCGTCCGCCCGCGTGAAAACTATTCTCTTAGTTATCATCACAGATCTCCAAATCCACTTACGAAGTAAGCTGTTGCGTTCGTCAGCGCGTCGGCTGCGGTAGTAGTGACAAACAACACGGTGTCGGCGGTTATTGTTTTGGTGTGTGTGGTGCGGGCGGCGTCGGTCGAGCTATGGGCTGTAATCAGCACCGCAAAGTCCGCACTCGAAAAATCCGTGGCAATATTGACGGTTTTAAGCCCCGTGCCGCCGTCCGTGATCGAGGTTACGTTATAGGACGCATTGAGTGTCGTACCAGAGAAAGACACCCAGAATTTCGCCGCGCTTTCATGGAAGTGCTGGCGACCCGGACTGGTAAACACCGTCGTGTCCGTGCCAGCCTCTTGCTCGACTTGTGTCGCCGCCACAACACCTCCCGCAAGCGGCGTCCCGTCGGCGCGCTCATAGTGAGTGACGATGGCAACAGTCGTAGTGTCCGCGCGCACGATAGCCCTGTCGCCGACTGCAGTCGTAATGTTCGCCGCGCCTGGAAGATCCAGGTTAGCACTGTGGGTGAGCGTCAAGACACCATCGAAAATCACCTCGCGCAGGATGCCGGCCTGCGGTGCCGTGCCGAAACTGGTGATCGTCGTCGTACCGGTGATGTGGACGAGCTGGCCCGTGGGCGTCCAGATGTCGGTGGTGGCGGCGGAAGCAATGTCGGCGCCCTTGGCATCTTCCACCGCCCGCGCCCCCAGTGTCGTGCGCCCCGCCGCCGCGTCGGTGTCATCAAGAAGCGTCTGCATGAAAGCAGTCACCGGAATTTCACCCACCGGCCCGGCGGAAGCGATAGGATCGCCGGCGGCGTCAAAGGCGAGGAATAGGCTCTTGCGATCAACCGAGTTCGGCAGTTCCGGTGACAGGCCGGTGGCATCGGAGACCGGGAACTTGAGCGCCCGGTCGAGCTCTTCCTGGCGCTCCTGGGCGATCATCACGCCTCGGTCGAGGCCCTGCTCATGGGTCTCGGCCGGAAAATCATCATTCTCGACGTAATCGATCTGTTGGGTGAGCGGCGTTCTGCGCCGGATCGCCCACTGCACCGTCGATGCCGGCGCCGTCACGGCTGTCACCGTACCGGTCGCGCCATTGCCGCCCGAGACCGTGTAATCGGTGCTCAAGGTCTTGACCGTCTCGGCGCCGGTGGCGATCACCCGCTCGATGACCTCGATGTCGGCGGCGTCGAAGAACTCGAACGTCGTCGGAAAGGCGGTGGTCGAGCCGTCGCCGTTATAGATGGCCTTGGTCGTCGTGGTGGAAACCGTCATGTTTCACTCCATCAAAAAACCCCGCCGCGGCGGGGCTCTCAAAACATTTGAACTCACTGTTCAGGTTGTTGGGTGGCTGGCGAGAAGCTCCTCGGGGATCTCTGCTGTGAGCGCGGGGTCAATTTCTTGCAGGCGCGCGAGCCGCCCGGTCGCCGCGACCTGGGCGGCGGGGTCCTCGGACAACATGCCGCCGATCAGCGAATCGCGCAGCGCGGCGGGCAACATGCCGGTCCGGCGGACGAAACGGGTCTCGATGATCGCCCTCTCTTCCGGCGGCCGCCCGGCGTTGGCCTCGACAAGATCATCGAACAGCTCCTCGACCGCCGCCCGCTCGGCCGGATCGCCGGCGTCCGGTTTCTCGCCGTTCGCAAGCTTGCCCGTGACCCGCGCCGCGCCGTCGGCCCTTCTCGCGCTGTCAACGTCGAAGCGCTTGAGCTCGGCCAGGAAGTCGGCGTACTCCGCGGCACTGATCGTCCCCTCCTCGAACTCTAAGTCGAGCTCTTCGGGAAACGCCTGGCCGGTCGCCACCCTGAAGTCGAGATCGGCCACCGCCACCGTGTTGGCCTTACCCGCCTGTCTGGCCGCGTTCTTCGCGTTGTCCCGCTCGCTCTTGGCGATGCGGCCCAACAGCAGCCTCGCCGGCTTGGGCCCGAGCTCGGCGCCGAAGCCGGCCTTCTGGATCAGCTCGCGCGCCTCACCGGTGTTGCCGCGCTCGATCAGGCCGTCGACGGCGGCGGTGACGGCGCCGGCGCGAAGCCTGGCCCGCTGCTCCGCAGCCTCATCGGCCGCGAACACGCCCTCGAATTGACCGAGTAGGTCATCGACGGTAGGGTTTGACCGGCGCAAAGCCAGTGTCGTATATTTTTTCTACCTTTCGTTGAGAGATTTGTCGATGAAAATGATGTCACGGATGAAATTGCACCTGTCCGGTTTACTCCTTTGCATTTCCTTGGCCGTCAGTGTGCCAGCTGCCATGGCTAGCGCTCAGCCGTTTCAACCGATCGACGCCAAGGCGTTGATCAAACCGTGCTGGGATTTATCGGAAGAAAAACGGTCGAGCGGCGTCACGGCGACGATGCGACAAGGCACGTTGGATACCGTCCTCTGTCTCGAGAAGGTCATACTCGATCAAGTCGAAATTCTCTTTCCAGACGGGGAAAATCTTTCGCGCGCCCAAGCCGAAGAAAAGCTCGAACGTTTGCGTTTTGCTCTCGGCAGTTTTTACTGGTCGCTTTACAATGGACACGTAGGCTGTAAAGGTTTCTGTGGAACCATGTGGCAGGTATTACATTTGGCCAAAAACGCGGACTTCCTTGAGCAAATGATCCGGGACATAGCGGACCAACGAAACCGGTACAAGATCGAAGGGCCTTAGCGCCGGTGAGGGTTTGGTTACGCAGCATCGAAGCTGTCACCCTCCAAGTGATTTTAGCGAGGTAGCTCGCTTCCGCTGCCACTCACGGTTTTTTCGGTGCTATCCGGAAGCTTTCGGCGCGCGGTACCCAGCCTCCTTTGAATGTTTGAAATTCTCGCTGACGCTTCATTAAATCGAGACGCCTGTCGACCGTCCTGTTGTTAACGTCGACGATCTTTCCTTCCCGGACCGCGCGGTCAATCGCCGCACGGGTAGCCGGTCCGACGTTCCCGTCGTAAACCGGATTACCTTTTTTATCCGTTACCCTGAGGTCGGTGCCGAGAACATCATCCAGCGCTTGTTGCAAGAGTTGGCCGGCGTTCGTAATGCCGTGGAGAATGCCGCTGTCGAATAGCTGTTCCGGAAGTTGCGGCGCTTGTTGCTTCATGCCGGGAATGTCCAAGACCTTCTTGATCCGCAATTTGTCGAAAAACTCTTCACGGAAAACCCTGTCGATCTGCCGAGGCGTTAGGTTCTTTGTGGATTTAGGCAGTTTAAGATCAGGCCGCTTTTTCCTGAGATCATTAAGCAACTCTTGTGAGAATCCCTCCTTGGTCGGACCACCGGGATCCTTAGGGTCAGTGGAGAATTTCCCTTCGCGGGGCCTCAGGTTTCCACGGTACTTCTTGAACAAGGCATCCGCGGCTTTATCCCTTGGCGCTTTCACGGCGCCAGTGCCGCCACGTGCGGCGCCCGGTTTCCCCGCGGCGTGGGATACCTGTGTTTGTGCCCCGCTACCGCCGGCCGCCGATTGTTGCGAGGTTCCCGACGGGGCTTCTCTATCTTGCCCTTCCGCCTGCTCCGCCTCCTGCCGCGCCATCTTCTCCGCCGCCAGTAGCACGACGCGGGCGGGGGGGAGCCCGGGATAGGCGTAGGCGGTGATCGCCCGGGCGCGGTCAAGGATGTTGGCGGAGAGTTTCACGATGACCGCCGGATCGTCGTCATCGAACGCCACTAGCCGCCCGGCCGCCGCGATCTGGGCGGCGGGGTCCTCGGAGAACATGCCGGCGGTTAGCGTGTCGCTAAGGGCTGCGGGCAACATGCCGGTCCGGTGGACGAAACGGGTTTCGATGATCGCCATCTCTTCCGGCGGCCGCCCGGCGTTGGCCTCGGCAAGGCCCTCGAACAGCTCCTCGACCGCCGCCCGCTCGGCCGGATCGCCGGCGTCCGGTTTCTCGAGATTGGCAAGCTTGCCCGTGACGCGGGCCGCGCCGTCGGCCCTTCTCGCGCTGTCAACGTCGAAGCGCTTGAGCTCGGCGAGGAAGTCGGCGTACTCCGCGGCACTGATCGTCCCCTCCTCGAACTCTAAGTCGAGCTCTTCGGGAAACGCCTGGCCGGTCGCCACCCGGAAGTCGAGATCGGCCACCGCCACCGTGTTGGCCTTATTCGCCTGTCTGGCCGCGTTCTTCGCGTTGTCCCGCTCGCTCATATCGATGCGGCCCAACAGCAGCCTCGCCGGTTTGGGCCCGAGCTCGCCATCGAAGCCGCCCTTCTGGATCAGCGCCCGCGCCTCACCG
>JADFIH010000157.1 GCA_022566715.1 Pseudomonadota bacterium
ATTCGGGCGAAGTCGTCGAGGAGGGCAGTGTCGCCGAGGTTTTCGAGAACCCGCGCCACCCCTACACGCGCGGACTGTTTCAGTGCATCCCGCTGCCCGGGACCGACAAGACGACGCGCCCGTTGAAGCCGATCCGCGGACAACTTCCGTTGCCGCAGGAACGCCCGCCAGGGTGCAATTTCGGGCCGCGCTGCGACCACTTCACGGCGGGAGCCTGCGATGGCGGCGGCATCCCGCTCGAAGCGGACGGAAACGGCGGCGCGCGGACGCGCTCGGTACGCTGCGTGCGCTGGCGGGACGTGGACTCGGCGGCCGCGACGCAGGAGCCCCCGCCCGCGCCGGTCGGCACGCGGGATGCCCCCGCCGAAGAGGTCGTGCTCACGGTCGACAATATGCGCAAGTATTACGCCGTCCATGACCGCTCGCTGGGCGCCCTGTTCTCCCGTTCGGGCACGCGGTACGTGAAGGCCAACGAAGCCCTGACCTTCTCGGTGCGGCGGCGCGAGACCCTGGCCATCGTCGGCGAGTCCGGATGCGGCAAATCGACCTTCGCCAAGGTCGTCATGGGCCTGGAAACCGCGTCGGAGGGCTCGGTCCGGTTCAACGGCGAAGACCTGGGCATGCGGCCCGTTCAACGGCGCACGCGCAAGCAACTCGCCTCGCTGCAGATGATTTTCCAGGACCCCGACGATACGCTAAATCCGAGCCATTCGATCGGACGGCAGATCGCCCGCGTGGTCCGGCGCTTCGGGACGGAGCCCGATGCCCACTCCGTGCGGGAGCGCGTCGGCAAGCTGCTCGATCTCGTGAAACTGCCGCGCGATATCGCCAACCAAAAACCGCGCCAACTGTCGGGCGGGCAAAAACAGCGTATCGGAATCGCGCGGGCTTTCGCGGGCAACCCGGCAATGGTGGTGGCCGACGAGCCGCTTTCGGCTCTCGACGTGTCGGTCCAGGCGGCCGTGACCGAGCTCCTGATGGATATCCAGCGCGAACACGGCACCACCCTCTTGTTCATCAGCCATGACCTGGGTGTGGTCCGCTATCTCGCCGACCGGGTGGTGGTCATGTATCTGGGCCGCATCATGGAAACCGGCACGACCGACGAGGTCTACAACCCGCCCTATCATCCCTACACCGAGGCCCTGTTGTCGGCCGCGCCCATCGCCGACCCGCGCTACAAGAAGAAGCGCATCGTGCTCGAGGGCAGCCCGCCCAGCGTTCTGGACCCGCCCCTGGGCTGCCCTTTCCATACCCGCTGCCCACGGAAGATCGGCGCGATTTGTGAACAAGAACGTCCCGCGGAGCACGTAACCAAGGCGGGCCACCGCATTGCCTGCCATATTCCCCTCGAGGAATTGAAAGAAACCGATCCGGTTATTCAGGTGGCCGAATGACCGCTGACCGGCTCCATCCCACCCCGGCAGCGGTTAACGGGCGACGACGGGTGGTATGCGCCCCGCCGAACTACACGCAATGATAGCGGCCGGTTAAGACACTGTTTACGCACGCCCCTCTAGATTCGAGGCTGGTGTTGTAGCCCCTCGGTCCCGGACACAAGGGATACCGGGGCTCTGACGCCGAGTGGGAAGAAACAGTGTTGGTTTTGGGTCATGTCGGCAACGACCGAAATGGTGCGGCGTCTCGGCGCTGGGCGGGAGACTATTCCCCGGCCTGATCTGGTGCGCCGCCGCCAAAGGGGGGACGGATGCCGGGCCGCGTAGAGAAGATTCTACTCGCGGCGCCGGGCATCGATGAGGACGCCATCGCGGCGGCGCTGCTCGCCGCGGGCTTCACGGTGGAGCTCCATTCCGCCGGGACCGCCGTTGACGCGCTTGAAGCCATCACCGAACACGATTTCGATTGCGCCATCCTTGGGGAAGACTTGCCCGACGACGGCGGCGAGGCGCTTTTGCCCGATCTGCAAGGTCATGGCATCGAGACGCCCGTCATCTTCCTCTTTAACGAGCCGGTGCAGACGGCGCGCGCGATGCGGGTCATGCGCGCCGGCGCGTCGGATTGCTTCGCCATTTCGGAGCTCACGCCGGAACGTATCGGGCGTGCCGTGGTCATGGCGCGGCGCTATCACATCGCCCGCAACAAGGCCATCGACGCCGAAAAACGGCTGGCCATGCAGACCCTGTTCGATCCGCTGACCAATCTGCCCAACCGCGGCCTTTTCTTCGACCGAACGGACCGCGCCCTGTCCGTCTCGCGGCGCGATGGGCGCGAGGTCGCGATTCTAATGCTCGATCTCCACCGGTTCCGCGACATCAACAATGTCCTCAGCCATAAGGCCGGCGATCAGCTCCTGCGCGAGGTCACCGAGCGTTTGCGCGAGGCGGTTCGAACCTCGGACACGCTCGCCCGCCTCGGCGCCGATGAATTCGCCGTTCTGATGCCGACCGGCGCCTCGGCCGCGGGCGCCATGGGCATGGCCGACCGCCTGCTGAGCGCCCTCATGGCGCCCTACACGATTCACGGGCAGAAGATCGCCGTGGGGGCAAGCGTGGGGATCGCCGTCTCGCCTAAACACGGGATGGATTCCTCCACCCTTTTGCGCCATGCCGAATCCGCCTGCCTGGACGCCAAGCGCGACAACAGCGGTTACGCCATATTCGCGGGTGACGACCCGACCGAAAGCCTGCGCCAGCTCTCTCTCGCGAGCGATCTGCGCAACGCGGTGGACAACAACGAACTCGTCCTGTTCTACCAACCCAAAATCTCCTTCGAGACCGGCCACGTGTGCGGCGTCGAGGCGCTCACCCGTTGGCGTCATCCCGAACACGGCCTTGTGCCGCCCGACCGTTTCATCCCGTTGGCCGAGCAGACCGGTGTCATCGAGCCGCTGACCACATGGCTTTTGAACGAAGCGCTGCGTCAACGCAGTATCTGGAGCGGGCAGGGCTTGAACCTGCCGGTGTCGGTCAACCTTTCGCCCGCCACGCTGCAAGACGAGAGCTTTCCCGATCAGATCGCCGAATTGCTTTCGCGCTGGGACGTGCCCCCCACGGATCTCATCCTAGAGATCACGGAGAGCGCCATCATGTCGGATGTGATGCGGGCGACCCGGACCGTGAGCCGGCTCAACGACATGGGCGTGCACATCTCGATCGACGATTTCGGGACGGGATACACCTCGTTTTCCTACATCCGCAAACTCGCGGTGCGGGAGATCAAGGTCGACAAATCGTTCGTTCTCAACATGCGCACGGTGAACGATGACGCGGTGATCGTCCGGACGATCATTGAGATGGGCAAGAGCCTTGGTTTGAACGTCGTGGCCGAAGGTGTCGAGGACGAAGAGACGTGGAACGCTCTCCAGTCTCTCGGCTGTAATAGCTGTCAAGGTTACTTCATCAGCGAACCGCTGGACGCCCAGACGCTCGATTTATGGCTCGCCGAGTCGCGCTGGCGGACCGCGCCGGTCGGCAACGTCGAGCAGCTTCCACGTGGCGGCCTCAGGTCCGCGGGATAAGGCCGGGCCAAAGCTCTTTCGGACCGCCTCTCCCGTCAGACCGCTTCCCAAGTGCATTCGTGCTGCAACTGTGCCGCCGTGTTCGCCACGGCGGCGAGACAGGCCTGGGCGCGGTCGCCTGGGATCGAAACATCGAAATTGGTGACGTAAAGCGTCTTCCGGCCGCCGCGCACCCGCTCCGAATTGAGGCGCACGATATTGGCGCCGAATTCGACGAAGGCTTCGCTCAACCGCGCGACCAGGCCCGGCTGATCTCCCCCGCTGATGCTGACGCGGTGCGTGTGGCGGCCACTTGCGGCGTGATCGGTGGCGAATTTGAAATCATTCACCTTGATCTCGGCGTCCGCCAGATCGGGCAGGGCGCGCAACTGCGCGGCAAGCTCCTCGGCGGCAAGCTCCGCCGGGCTTTCCGCCACCGCGGAAAACTTGCACCCCGTCCCGAGCACGGCAAAGGTCGTATCGCCAAGATTCACGCCCAGATCGAACAAACGGCCCGTGATCGCCGCCACCAGCCCGACGCGGTCCGCGCCGACGACGGTTATGAGAACGTTATGAGTCATGGGGCGCTTTGTAGCACGCAATCGGGACCGTAATCGGACTCATTGTCCGCATCCCGCCGGAACGGCGCAGGGAACGTCCGGTTTTTCGCGGTTCATGTCTGCGCGACGCCCGGCCACGGCCCTTAGCGCAGGGTCCAAGCACGTCCGGTTTTAACCCCAACCGGGCCTTCAGCCAATTCGTATGTGCCCCACGCCAAACGAGGGCGCAAACCGGAAGGAGGCTTGTTGGATAGCCACAGGGTCATTAGTGTTTGAGTTTGCCAAGACAAACTAGAGGGGAGTCCAGCGAATGATTGAGTGGCGAATCAAGGGACGGGAACTCGCGAACTGTAACTGCGATTATGGCTGCCCCTGTCAGTTCAACGCGCTGCCCACGCATGGGAACTGCGAGGCCGTGGTTGGAATTCAAATCGACGAAGGACACTTTGGCGACGTGAAGCTCGATGGATTGCGTGTGGCGAGTGTTTACTATTGGCCGGGTCCGGTGCATGAGGGCGACGGAAAGATGCAGCTGATCATCGACGAGAGCGCCAGCGACGACCAACGCGACGCCCTTATTAAAATTATGAGTGGCGAAGAAACCGAACCCATGAAGACGATGTGGTCGGTCTATACGACCATGTGTTCGACGCAGCTGGAACCCCTATCGAAGACCATCGACCTCGAAATCGACGTGGAGAACCGCGTGGGCCGAATTGTCGTCCCTGATGTCTTCGAGACGACAGCGGAACCGATTCGCAATCCGGTCACGGGAAATATTCATCGTGCCCGAATCGACATGCCGGAAGGGTTCGAGTACGAGATCGCGGAAATCGGCAGCGCGAGTACAAAGACAACCGGCGAGATCAAGATCAGCTTTGAGAAGAGCTACGGCCAGTTCGCGGAGATCCACCTCACTAACAAGGGTGTGGTGCGCAAGGCCGCATAGAACCTGGTGTTGGATCACGCCATCGAAGCGGCGGTCCGCCGCGACCGCGGCGTCGTTTTCGCGAGCCTTCTCGGCGTCGTCGCCCTTGCGTGGGTCTACCTTTTCTGGGGGGCCTCGCGCATGGGCGGAATGGATATGAGTGTCGCGCAAACGGGCGCCGTTTCCGGCCCGTTCGTCGCCACGTTTCTCATGTGGGCGGTGATGATGGTGGGCATGATGCTGCCCAGCGCCGCCCCGGCGATCCTTCTCTACGGCGGTATCGCTCGAATGAGTCGCGAGCGCGGCCGGACCGTGCCGGCAATCTACATCTTTGTCGCCGGATATCTTATTGCGTGGACCTTGTTCAGCGTGGCCGCGGCCGGGCTCCAGGTGCTTCTGGGACGCCTTGCGTTGATGTCGCCGACGATGGTGTCGGCGAGCGCCACCCTGAGTGGAGCCTTTCTCGTGGCGGCCGGTCTGTATCAGTGGCTTCCCGTCAAGGACGCCTGCCTCAGGACCTGCCGGGCTCCCCTGCAATTCTTCTCCACGAACTGGCGCAAGGGCCGCGCCGGTGCGTTGCGTATGGGCCTGGAGCATGGCGTCATATGCGTTGGCTGCTGCTGGGCCCTTATGCTGTTGCTGTTCGTGGGCGGCGTCATGAACCTGCTCTGGGTTGCCGTCGTGGCCGGCTTCATACTCGTGGAAAAGCTATTGCCGGGAGGACGGCTGACCGGGCGTTTCGCCGGCGGCGGCTTGATCGTCGTGGGGCTTGTGACATTGGCGGGCGGCTTCGACGGCGTTCGTGCGCTTCTGCCATAGTTGGAGAACCTCGCCGCTGCCATCGCAATGCGCTAAATTGACAAAATGAGACGGCTTCGGACGATCGACGGCTTGGAGGCCGAGGGCCGCACGGTCCTGGTGCGGGCCGACCTGAACGTTCCCATGACCGATGGACGGGTCAGCGATGGAACACGCATCGAGCGGCTCATGCCGACCCTCAAGGAACTGCTGGCCGGCGGGGCGAAGGTGGCCGTGCTCTCCCACTTCGGCCGGCCCAAGGCCGGGTTCGAGGCGGACCTGTCCCTGCGGCAGATCGCGGAGCCGCTCGCCCTGGCGCTTGGGCTGCCCTCGTTGAACTTCGCCGAGGACTGCATTGGCCGGGCGGCCGAAAGCGCCATCGGCGACTTGCAACCCGGTGAAGTCGCTTTGCTGGAAAACCTGCGCTTTCATGCCGGCGAGACCAAAAACGATCCCGCCTTCGCCCGGGCGCTGGCCCAACTGGGGGACCTGTACGTCAACGACGCCTTCTCCTGCGCCCACCGGGCCCATGCCTCGGTCGAGGGCATCGCGCATCTTCTGCCCGCCGCCGCGGGCCGCGGCATGGAAGCCGAGCTCGACGCCTTGAGCCGGGTCCTGTCGGACCCCGAAAAACCGGTCATGGCCCTCATCGGCGGCGCCAAGGTCTCGACCAAGCTCAAACTGCTCAGCCACCTGTGCGAAAATGTTCAGGTGATCGCCATCGGCGGGGCCATGGCGAACACCTTCCTCGCCGCCAAGGGTTTCGAAGTCGGCGCGAGTTTGCACGAAGCGGACATGCTGGAGACCGCCGGCGCGGTCCTGAGCCGCTGCGCCAACGCCGGATGCGACGTGATTTTGCCCACGGACGTGGTCGTCGCCCGCACGCTTACGAACGGGTCCGAGTACGACGTCGTGGCCGCGGACG
>JADFIH010000158.1 GCA_022566715.1 Pseudomonadota bacterium
CCCTCCCCAAACGGGGAGGGGGATTTCCATTGGGCGCCCTTCGCGGAGCTCTTCCGGACGGGGACGGGCACGGAAGAGAGATTCTCGCAAACGCCATACAGCGAAGTTCGTCACTTCTTCGGCCCCTTGTTCTGCGCGTGTTCGAAATATTTGCGCGCTTCCTCCTGCCCCATGGCATCGGGCAGTTCGCTGCCGCGGTATTTGCGCCCGCCGAATTTACGGCTTTCATCGGAAGCCGCCGTGCGGTCGGCATCGGTGATGTCGGCGCGCGGGGTGGCTTCTTCCTCGTCGAGTTCCTCCAGGACGCGGATCGACCAGGGTTCTTCCTGCCGGTTTTCGATCCAATCCAGCACGAAAAGCTCGTCGCTATCCTCCAGCTCCGCGCCTGGTTCCGCCACGATTGCCCGCACCACCAGCCGCTCGAAGGTGTCGAGGTCGCGCACCTCGACGACGAAGGGTTCGCCCTTCCGGACCTCCTTACGGATTTCCTTGGAGTCGTCCGCCAGATAACCGATGTACGCCTCGAACGGCATCTACTCTTCCTTCGGCTTACGGTAACGCGATTCCTTGAATTTCTCGCTCGACCCGAGCGACTGTTCGATGTCGAGGCTCTGGGCGTACTCGTGGTCCGTCGCCAGGGAGTCCTCGTCGAGGTCTTCCAGAATATGGATGTACCATTCGTGTTTGAAGCGTTCGCCCAGGCGGCCGTAAACGTTGAGCTTGTGCCCCTGGCCGCCGGGCAGCTTGTCGAGCGAGCGCGCCACGATCGCTTTTACGCCGCTCTGTTCCATCGTCGCCGTGTCGCGGATGTGAAGCTCCACCTCCGCCTGGTCCTTGAGGACCGTGTAGGGCGTGATGGGCGTTTCGAAGAAGTCGTATTCGTCCATGGGCCTCTTCCGATCCTGTTCGTTAGGCGGCGGCCTGCGCACTCAGCCTCGCGACGCTGGCTTCGAAATTGTCGACGACGGTCCTGAAGGCCACCGCGGCTTCGGAGTCAGGGGCGCCGAGGACAAAGGGCCGGCCCTCGTCGCTGCCCGTCGCAACCGTGTGATGTAGCGGCACGCGGCCGAGAAACGGTACGTTCAGCTCGTCGGCCAGGTTTTCTCCGCCGCCGGAGCGCAGCACCGCGGTATTGTGCCCGCAGTTCGGGCAATCGAAGCCGCTCATGTTCTCGATAACGCCGATCACCGGTACGCCTGCATCCCGGCACAGGGTCGCGGCGCGGCGGGCCGTGGCCTGAGCCACCTCCGAGGCCATGGTCACGAGGAGCGCGCCGCTCAGGTCGCGGATGTATTGCATGACGCTGACGGTTTCCGTGCCGGTACCCGCCGGCAGGTCGATGATGAGGTAGTCGAGTTCGCCGTAGGCCACGTTGGCGCAAAATTCCTCGGTCGCGGCGCGCCGCATGTCGTGAAACCAGGTGACCACTTCGGCTTCCTCGATAATGAAGCCCACCGACATGGCCGTTACGCCGTATTCGGTTTCCACCGGAATGATGCCGTTCCGGCCCGCGCGCAGGCGAACATCCGTCACACCCATCATGCGCGGCACCGACGGGCTGTCGAAATCCGAATCGAGAATGCAGACGCTGTTGCCTCGGGTCTGCAGGGAGACGGCGAGGTTGGTCGCGGTGGTGGTTTTGCCGACGCCGCCCTTGCCGCTGAGCACGGCAATCTTGTATTTGATCTGGGCCATCTTCTTCGCCGCGATGTCCATGCGGCCGCGATCGTTGATGTCGACTTTCTCCGGCAGGGTGCAACCGAAATAACGGCTGCAAGCCTCGCACACGAAGTCGCACGAGTTGTCCACGTTCATCTTGAGGATTTCGAAGGTGTCGTCGGGGCTCGCCATGATCACGCTCTCCTGGAACGGCTTTAGCGCCAGCGTCCGCCGTCGGACGGGAGGCCGTATTTACTCTCCCAACCCTCGAGAACGCCGGCCTTCACGTCGTCCGGATAGGCACAGTCGAAGGACATACGCACGGGCAATGCCGTGTTGTGCCCGGCCTCCACCGGGGTCGTCGCGTCCAGGGTGATGGCCGCGCCGCGCGCGTGCATCTTGTCGTGCAGGTCGAGGAAGGGCACCAGGGGATGGCCCGGCGCCAGGCCGAAGATCTGCACGCCGCGGAAGGGGTGCGTCTTGGTCATGGCCGAATGGAGCGCCTCGGTGAAGTTGGTGGCCTCCACGTCGTCGTCGACGACCATGACATACTGGAAGCGCACGCCGAGCTTGGTCCCGCGGATCACGCTCACCACCTGGTCGGCGATGCCGGGGTGGCCCTTCTCCACGGTCACGATGAGCAGCGCGAATTTCAGGCCCGGCGGCGAATAGGCGTTGCGGACCGGTAAACCCGCGGCGGCGAACTCGCGCTTGGCGGCGCTCGTGTTGCTGAACACGCCGTAGAGAATCTCGCACTCGTCCAGATCGGTGCCCGCGCAACTGATCGGCATGATCGGGTTGTCGCGGTGGGTCACGCAGTCGACCCGGAACACCGGGCGCGGCATGCGCGGGCTCGCGCGGTAGCCGGTGGCTTCGCCGAAGGGGCCTTCGTCCCAGCGCTCGTGGGGCCGGACGTGGCCTTCGATCACGATCTCGGCCGTCGCGGGGATGAGAAGGTCGTTGGTTTCGCATTTGACGAGATGGAGCGGCTCGCGGCGCAAGCCACCCGCGATTTCCGCCTCGCTGACGCCCGCCGGCGGGTTCATCGAGCCCATCATCGCCGTGGTCGGACAGCCGCCAAAGAAGATGGTGAAGGGCATGGCGTTCCCGCGCGCCTCGTAGCGCTGATAGTAGATCATGCCGATGTGCTGGTGCGGATTGACGATGCCACCCATGATCGCCTTCTTGTGGATCATGTGGCGGTAGACGCCCCAGTTCACCCAGTCGCTGTCCGGGTCCTTGGTGGCGGTGACGCCAAAGGTGTCGATGTAGCGCCCGCCATCGCCCTCATGCAGGTAGGGTGCCGGCAGGGAAAACAAGTTGATGTCTTTGCCCGTGAGGATGTTTTCCTTGCACGGGCCGTCGGCGACCTGGAGGGGCCGGATGGGGTGTTCCATGCGCTGCATGAACTCGCCCATCAGCGCCTCGTAGCCCGCTTTCGGGTCCATCTCGAGGCCGATGGCAATGCGCGCGAAATCGTTCTGCCATCCCTTGCTCATGGGCGAGCCCAGGATGGAGGCGCCGTTGGTGATGCCTTTGATATTCGTCATGTGCGCCATGGGCGCGCCGATCTCGCAGATGCGGCGGCTGATGGCGCCGACTTCCAGGTTCCAATCGACTTCCTTGTCGATGGTCACCATCTCGCCCGCGTCTTCGCAGGCTTTCATGAACTCGCGCAGGTCGTGGAAGGCCATGTTCGATCCTCGGCGGGCGCCGCGCTAGGCGGGCCGCTCCGCTTCGTTGGGAAATCCCAGTTCACCGGACCAGCCGGCGAGTACCTTGTCCTGTAGCTCCTTCGGATAGCATTGATCGAACGACACCTTGGGCGGCACCGCGATGCTGCGGTCCCAATCGAGCGGCCAGGTGCAATCGAAGATGGCGCGCGCGCCCTCGCCGCGTTCCCGCTCCGCCGCCGTGAGATAGGGCGCGTCGGGTGAGGCGGCGCAGTTCTTGATGATCCAGGTGTCGCGCTCCGGGTGGCACTTGGTGACCATGGCGTGGAACAACTCCACCGGGCTCGTGATGTCGATATCGTCGTCGCACACGAGAATGTAGGGGACGTGCTTGGTGCCTTCGGTGATTCGGACCGCGCCGGCCACGGCCTGGGCATAGGCCGTGTAAGGCACCTTGGTGCTGACCGCGACGACGCTGCCGGCAAGCCACGGCGGCGTGAACACGTCGACGATGGGCGCGCCCGCCTTCTCGAAATGTGCGCTCAGTTGCGCATCGCAATCGAGTCCCTGCGTGAGGTGTATCTCGCTGATCGGCGTGCCCCAGGCGCAGAACGGCAGGATGGGGTTGGTGCGGTGCGTTATGGCGGTGACTTTGAACACCGGGCTTTGGACGGGCTCGGGGACGCTGTAACCGAAGGTACCGGAAAATGGCCCCGCCTCGGCGCGTTCGCCCGGCTCCACCACCCCTTCGAGGATCATCTCGGCGGTGGCGGGAATCAGGAGATCGCTGGTTTCGCAGGTCACGAGTTGCATCGGCGCCCGCTGTAGGCTACCCGCAAGCTCCGCCGCCGTATGCCCGCCGCGTCTCCGCCGGAAGGCCGCCGCCATGGTCGCCATCGGCACCGCGCCGAGAACGATGGCGAAGGGCATGGGCTCGCCCGCGGGTTCGTATTTCTCGTAGTAAATGCGACCGATTTCGCTATCGCGCGCGATGCGGCCCGTCAGGGTGTTCCTCGAAAGGACCATCTGCGGGATCAGGTCCCAGGCGACGTAATCGGTGCCGGGTTCCTTGACGATCGTATACGCCCAGGTCGTCAAATACCGGCCGCCGTCGCCGTCGTGCAGTTTTGGCGCGGCCAAGGCGTCGAGGTCGACCTCCCCGTCCTTCAGGACCACGTCCTTGCACTGTCCCCCACCAACATGCATGGGGCGGATGGGCGATTCGGTGCGCCGCCAGACCTCATTAAGGACGTCGCGGTACGCCGCCATGGGGTCGAGTTCGAGGGCGATTGCAACCTTGGACCAGAGCCCCTTCTGCCCACGGCTCATCATGCCGCCGACGTGCGTCACGCCGTTGGCCGCGCCTCTGACGTTCTGAAAATGCACGGCCGGGCCGCCGCGCTCCGCGAGGCGTTGCGCGACCGCGCCCATTTCGAGGTGCGGATCGACCTCGGCCGGCACCCGGTGCAGCTCGTCCGCCTTTTCAAGCGCCTCCAGGTACTCACGTAGATCGAAATACGACATGATCCGCCTGTCCTAACAAATCGCTGCCTAAGCCCAACCGGTCAGGCGCCGCCGCCCGCGTCCTTGCGGAAATCCGAGACCGGTTTGATCTCCACCGATTCCGGATCGAGTTCTTCCAGAACGACGATTTTCCAATCATCCGCCGCCACATTCTCCGCCAAATCGCGCAGGACCAGCTGCTCGCCGCCTTCAAGGCCGGTGCCCGGAGGGGCAATCTTCGCCCTGACGACCAAGCGCTCGAAGGTGTCGCGGTCGCGTACCTCCACGGTGACCGGCTTACCCTGGTCGATGTCGGCGCGTTGTCCGTGAACGTATTCCTCGAGGATTTCATACCCTGCCATGCCGCCCTCCCCATGCAGCCGTCCGCGCGGTATTGCGGCCGGTCTATCCGCCCGGCTATCCGCCCGGCCATCTGATTGCCCCGCCTGTAATTTTTGCACGGCGAACGCGCCGTGCGCTAGTTGCCCCAGGGGGCCGCCACTTTGACCGGAGTGAAGCCAGGCACGGTCGCCGCGCGATGCCGCGTCCGTGCCGTGATTCGACTTTTTCCTTGGTTCGAGCACCACCGTCAATTTCTCTCCGGTGGCGTCGGAAAAGCGGGCGAGCGTGCTCAAGGACGGAAAACTCTTGCCTGACTCCATGCGGGCGATGGCGGATTGGGTCGTCTTCATCTGACGCGCGAGCTCGGCCTGGGTCAACCCGGCCCGCACCCGGACGCGCATCAGTTCGCGCGCGATGGCGGACTCGTTCTCCAAGGCGTTATAGGCCTTGCGAAACCCGGGATCCTTCAGCCAGCGCTGTTTCAGGGACTCGATCTTCGCCATGATCCGCTTTTTCCAGGGTAGCCGCTTCGACGGCTCATATCATTAATGATATATACCAAAAATGATATAGAAAGGCAAACGTAGAGACCTGGCCTCGCTCTCCGCCTCTCAAAGTTGCTATGTTTAGGGACCCCTGACGCAAGGGGAACCCCGGAGTCGAGGGAGGTCCCATGCCCACAGCCACCAAAGCGCGCCGACGTACGTTGGCCGAGAAGGTCGAACCCCGGAATACGGCGCTCGTCGTGGTCGACATGCAGAACGATTTCTGCCACGCGGACGGCTATTTCGGGAAGCGGGGCGGCGACCTATCGGCCGTGGGGCCGGCCGTGGCCAAGATCGAGGCGCTGGTCGCCGAGGCGCGGCGCCTCGACATGCTGATCCTTTGGGTGCGGGCCCACTACGACGACATCAATACGGGCGCGGCCATGGCCGACGCCTTCAAGCGGAGCGGCGGCGGCGAGGAACGCCTCGTGGCGGGCTCGTGGGGCGCCGATTGGTTAGACGGCCTTCGGCCCAACGAGGCGCCGAACGAAGTGATCGTCTCCAAGCACCGCTACAGCGCGTTTTACGATTCGCCCATCGACTTGTTTCTGCGCAGCAACGCCATCGAAAACATCGTCGTGACCGGCACTTCGACCGACGTATGTGTCGAGTCCACGGTTCGCGACGCCTTCTTCCACGATTATTTCGTGGTCGTTCCGGCCGACGCGGCCTGTGCCCGGCCAGATGCCCACGGAACGTCGATCGACGTCATGGACCGGATTTTCAGTGCGACGCCGAGCACGGCGGAGGTCCTGGCCATTTGGGAAACCGCCGACGCGAAGGGGCCGCGCGGCTGGAAGCCCGAAGCCAAAGCGGCCGCGGCCTTCGCCGACTTCGACGCCCTTGTCGGTCCGGCGCACACCGCGCTCGTGATCGTCGACAT
>JADFIH010000159.1 GCA_022566715.1 Pseudomonadota bacterium
GGCGATTGCTTCGGCAATGGCGCCAAAGCGGCCGACGGGCGAGCACAGGATGACCAGATCGGCGCCGGCGGCCGCTTCCGCCGGATCGGCACTCACGTGGTCCACGATGCCGAGCTCCAGGGCCCGTTCCCTGGTCGCCTCGGTTCGCGCGCAACCGGCGATCTCCGTCACGAGGCCGTCCCGCTTGACACGCCGGGCGATGGAGGAACCGATCAGCCCGAGGCCGATCAAGGCCACGCGCTTAAACAATGCGGGGTCGCTCATCTTGCTCTCACGCCCTGCTCTCACGCCTTGAGGAAATCGCCGAGGGTTTCGATCACCAACCTGTTTTCCTCCTCGCGGCCGACGCCAATTCGCAGACACTGGGGCAAGCCATAGCCGACCATTCCGCGCACCAGGATGTTCCGGCCCTTGAGAAAATCCGCGGCGGCGGCACTTTGGCCCGCATCCTCGAAGTGCGCCAGCACGAAGTTCGCGATGCTGGGCGTCACCGTCAAGCCCAGGCCGGCCAAGCCGTCACTCAACCAGGGACGCCACTGGGAATTATGACGCCGGGACTCTTCGATGAAGCCGGCGTCGGTCACGGCGGCCTCGCCCGCGGCTTGCGCCGCCGCGGTGACGTTGAAGGGACCACGCACCCGGTTCAGAAGATCGGCGACGGAGGTTGGCGCGTAGCACCAGCCGAGACGCAACGCGGCCAGCCCATAGATCTTGGAAAACGTCCGCGTCATGACGACGTTTTCGCCCGCGTCGACCAGTTCGGCCCCCGGCGTGTAGTCGTCGGCGTCGACGTACTCCGCATAGGCCGCGTCGATAACGAGCAAAATTTCCTCGCGCAGCCCGGCCCGCAGACGCCGCACTTCGCCGGCGCTGAGGTAAGTGCCCGTCGGATTGTTGGGGTTGGCCAGGATGACGATCCGGGTGTGTTCGTTGACGGCGGCAAGGATGGCGTCGATGTCCGCGCGGTAACCCGTTTCGGGCGCGGCGACCGGTTTCGCGCCCACCGCGAGCGCCAGGATCTTGAACATGAGGAAGCCGTACTCGCTGTACAGCACTTCGTCGCCCGGCCCGGCGTAGATCCGCCCAAGCAGACTTAGGATCTCGTCCGAGCCCGCGCCACAGACGATGCGCGCCGGGTCGAATCCGTGGACGCGTCCGATCGCTTGACGCAGCGCCGCGGAGGCGCCGTCCGGGTAACGATGCAACTCGCCCGCCACCGACTCGTAGGCGGCCCTGGCCTTGGGGCTCGCGCCCAACGCCGATTCGTTCGATGCCAATCTGATGACGTCTTGGGCGCCCGGCACACCGAACTCGCCCCCGACATAGGGCTTGATGTCCAAAACCCCCGGATGTGCCCGCGGACCCGTCACGCTTCCTCCCGAATTTTTCTGGATTTGAACCGCTAGCCCTCATCCCCGAGGGGCTTGGCGTAACCACCGATCGCAAAGACCTGCCCGCCCTGATCGCCCAACCGATTGGCAAGATCGGATATTCTAGGGTCGCCCGCGGCGACAAATCCGGCGACCTCCACCAAATAGAGGCGGGGGAGATCGCCGCCCTCCTCATAGGTCGCCGCGATATGTCCGTTGAAACCGGAGTCCTGAACCAAGCCGTTGAACGAACCCCGGCTCAATTTGTCGCTCGCCGGCACGACCAGCAGGCTGACGTCGTCACCGCTTTCGTCGACGTCGAGCCGGGCGATGGCCAGGGCCTCCAAGTTCTCGAAACGGGCGCCCGGGTTCCCGCAGAACGGGAGCCGCGCGATGACGCGCGGGCCCCCGGCGACGGCGCCAGCCATATAGCGCCACCAGGGCTCCGCGTCGTCCTCTTGCGGGACCGGCAGCAACCCCACCGTGGCGGCGCCTTCCCCCACGGCCCGGACAACGAGCTGCGGCGATTTGTGCAACGACATGGGCGTCGCCGACCCGAAATGATCGCGCGCCAGATCCCAATAGCCCACGGACTTCTCGGGCGCGCAGACGGCGACGGTTAGCGGCCCCTGGGCGCGGCAGGAGGAGGCGATAATTTCGCGCCAGATGCGCGAAATGACAACCCGCGGCACCTTTTCCGAGGCCGCCGCGAGACGTTCGCGTAACAGGATGGCCTTGCGTCCAGGCCGCATCGGATGGGCGTCTCCATCGCGCGACTTGGCATGCGCGACCCGTTCCACCACGCCGGCCCGCTTGGTCAGCAGCGCCTGGAGCTCTTGGTCGATCTCGTCGATCTCCCGCCTGAGAGCCTCAATAGGATTGGGGTCCGGAGTCATCGGTTTTTCGAGGGGCTTTTTTTGATGGTTTTTTGAGCGAATGGGGGAAAAACGAAGGCTAGTATTAGTCCCGGAACCCGCCAAAATCAAAGAAAACGTTGACAAATTTCGGCCTCCGCCCACCTTATCGGGTCCAGGCCCGGGGGGCCCCCAGCAGGCATTTCGACCGGTCATGACGGACCCCGTTTTCTCAGAATCTGGTGCGCCGCAACCCGTCCACGGGGGGGAGTCGATCACCTTCGGCGAAAACAGCGCGCTTCGCCTCGATTGCGGGATTGAACTCGCACAATTCACATTGGCCTACCAAACCTACGGCGAGCTGAACGCCGAAAAGTCGAACGTGGTGCTCGTCTGTCATGCGCTTACGGGCGATCAATATGTGGCGGGCACGCACCCCGTAACCGGCAAAAGCGGTTGGTGGAACCTGATGGTGGGCCCCGGATTGCCGCTCGATACGAACCGTTACTTCGTGATCTGCGTGAACGTCCTGGGCGGCTGCATGGGCTCGACCGGACCCAAGGAGACCGACCCCGCGACCGGAAAACCTTGGGGTCCGAGTTTTCCCTTCGTCACCGTTGCCGACATGGTGCGCGCCCAGGTCATGGTCCTGGATCATCTCGGCATCGACCAGCTTTTCTGCGTGATCGGCGGATCGATGGGCGGCATGCAGGTACTCGAGTGGGCGGTATCGCACCCCGAACGGGTGTTCAGCGCCGTGCCGATCGCGGCGGCGGCGCGCCACTCGGCACAAAACATCGCCTTCCACGAGGTCGGGCGCCAAGCCATCATGGCCGATCCCGAGTGGCGCGAAGGCAATTACCTGTTGCACGGGACGCATCCGCACGCGGGTCTCGCGGTGGCGCGCATGGCCGCGCACATTACCTATTTGTCCGAGGCCGCGCTGCGCCGCAAGTTCGGCCGCAAGCTACAGGACCGTGATACCTTGAGTTTCGGATTCGACGCGGACTTTCAGGTCGAAAGCTACCTGCGTCACCAAGGCAGCACGTTCGTCGACCGCTTCGATGCGAACTCCTACCTGTATATCACGCGCGCCATGGACTATTTCGACCTTGCGGCGGAGCACGACGGGAATCTGGCCAGCGCCTTCCGGAACACGCCGGTGCGTTATTGCGTCATTTCCTTCACCAGCGACTGGCTGTTCCCGACACCGGAAAGCCGTGAGATCGTGCACGCGCTCACCGCGGAGGCCGCCAACGTCAGCTTCGTCGAAGTCAAAACGGACAAGGGGCATGACGCCTTCTTGCTCGACGAGCCCGAGTTTTTCAAAACCCTCGTCGGCTTCCTCAATGGCGCCGCGAACCGCCGTGGGTTGAAGGGACCGTGAGCGATTTCCAACCCGCCGGGGACGGTTCCGGTCTCCGCGTCGATCTCCTTGCCATCGCGGACCTGATCGAACCGAGCAGCCGGGTGCTGGATATCGGCTGCGGCGACGGCGAGCTCCTTCATTTCCTGTCCGGCAGCAAGGATGTCGACGGCCGCGGGGTCGAACTCAGCCAGGCCGGGGTGAACGCCTGCGTCAGCCGCGGTCTGTCGGTGGTCCAGGGCGATGCGGACGCGGACTTGGCGAACTATCCGGAGCAAGCCTTCGACTATGTGGTGTTGAGCCAGACCTTGCAGGCGACGCGCAATCCCAGGCAGGTGTTGCTCGAACTCGTCCGCATCGGCCGCCGCGCCATCGTAACCTTTCCCAACTTCGGCAACTGGCGCATTCGCTGGCGGCTCATGGCGGGGGGACGCATGCCGATGATGGGGAATCCGGGCGAATATTGGTACGAGACCCCGAATATCCACCCCTGTACCATCAGGGATTTCGTCGTGTTGTGCCGCGACCTTGGCCTTTCGATCGAGCATCAGCGCGTGCTCGATGGCGCGGGCAAGGCGCAGACCGTCCGCATCGGCGGCAGTTGGGCGAACCTATTTGGCGGGCAGGGGCTTTTCATGCTGCGCCGGCCGTAAGACGGCGTCGACGACGCGGCCCCGTACGCCACCAACGCCCACCACGCTGGATGCGCCGAGCGCCACGGCGGCGCGCGCGCGGCGGCGGCGCGCCTTGACCACATAAGCCCCACGATCGCTCATGGCGTAAATCTGTTTGCTGGCTTCGATCAGCAAGGCGCCGGCAAACGCGTTCACTTTGAATCGCGGCAACACCTTTTCGAAGGCGCCCGCGGCCTTCAAGAACACCGGCCGCCGGCTCGGCGGAAAATACAAGGCGCCCTGCGTACGCAGCGGGTTGAACATGTTGCCGCGCAGGAGTTTGTCGATTTGGCGCGCGCTATAGGGCCGGCCAACGCCGAAGGGTGTGCGCTCGAAACGCGCCCAGATGCCGCGGCGGTTCGGCACCACCATGAGAAGGCGGCCGTCGGCCGCCAGTACGCGCCACGCTTCCCGCAGCATGGCTTGCGCGTCTGCCGCGTGCTCCAGCGCGTGCACCATGAGAATCCGGTCCACCATGGCGTCCTCCAAGGGAAGCTCGGTGTCGTCGACCAGGGCCACCCGGCTGTCGGCGTCGGTCGGCCAGCGGTGAACGCCTTGCTCCGCGAGCATGAAGGCGGCAATGCGCTCGGCCTCGCCGCGGAACTGGCGCAGGTAGGGTGTGGCGTAACCCAGGCCGAGGACGCGCAGACCCCGGGTGCTGGGCCAGGCCGCGCGGATGCGCCGGCGGATCATGTGGCGCACCATGTTGCCAAGGTGGCCTTCGTAGAATTGTTGCAGGTCTACAACGTCGGGCTGCATCGGGAGCCTAATATTCCATGCCAGCGGCGACTGCGCCGTGCGCCGACATTAAACCTATGGACCGGTCCGCCGCAAACAAGGGCGCGAAGGCCGAGGGGCGCCTCTTCGAATGCGTCCAACCTAGGCGCCCAATCCCAGGGGCCAGCCGAAGCGAGGGCAGCGGCGGCCCAGAGCAATATCCGAAGGGCCAACGTTATTGAACCGGTGCGGCTCAATCGCTTCGGATATTGCTTTACTCTTCAAGATGCTAGAGCAGCTTTATCCGTTCGGTGATCGCCCCCGAAGTTCTCAATGGGGCGATTCAGGAACGGATGCTGCTCTAGGGGCCGCCGTTTCCATGAGCACCACCGCAAATGAGTCCCCCTCGGCCGTCCTTCGATGTAACGTGATCTTGAATAGTGGGCAGGGGTGGAGCCGGTCAAAATCCGCTTTCCGCTGCCCACGGCGTTCGGGGTAGTGGGTCCAACTCGTGCCTTCGGGCGCACCTCGGAAGATTGGCGACGGGAGGAAGCTGCATGGCGAAATACCTACTTATCGAGTCGCGCGACACCTTCGAATCGAAGGATGTCTCGCGTTATTACGACCTGGCCAAAGGCCTGAAGCAGGACGGCAACGACGTCACCCTGTTCCTGGTCCAGAACGGTGTGCTGTCGGCCCGGGAAGCGCCGCAAGCGAACGGGCTCGCCGACGTGGCGAACGCCGGCGTCCAGGTCTTGGCCGACGATTTCTCGCTGCGCGAGCGCGGCATCGGTAACGGCCGGCTGGTCGCGGGCGTGACCCCGGCGCCGCTCGACACGGTAATCGATGCCATGGCCGATGGCAGCAAGATGCTTTGGGATTAGGGAGGACCATCATGGCAGACAAGACACTCACCTTCGCGCTGATGGACCCGCCCTTCGAGTCGGAGACGACCACCACGGTGCTGCGCATCGTGGACGCGGCGCTCGGCGTCATTCAGCAACTCGATCATCGAGGCCATCGTATCGCCCCGCCGCCTGTTCCCGATCGTCTCGTCACCGTCCTCAATCTTTTCGCCAAAGTGCGACGCAGCCACCAGCGCGACAAGATCCGCCGGAACACCACCGGACTCATCGAGCGATGCCGTCGTTTCAATCGGGGCCGTCGATTCGATCGGCGCCGTCGAAAGTTCAACCAACTCTCCTTCCAGATCCCCCACCGTTTCCTTCAGCCCCTCGATCTGGCGATTCGATGCCTCCGCTTCCGTCGCTGAAGCCGATTTCGATAGCGCCAACTCCTGGCTCAAGTCTGCCCGCGCCGCTTCCGCCTGGCTCAACTGTTCCGCTAAATCCCCATCGACCTGCCCCGCGTCCTGCGCCGCTTCCTGCGCCGCCAGGGCCCGCTCGTCCAATTCCTTTTGCAGCGCGTTTATTTCGGCAGTCTGTTGGGCCCGCTGTGTCCGTGCCCGCTCCAATTGCTGCTGTGCTTCCCGGGCCTCCGCCTCCGCCGTCCGCAACTTCGCCGCGTGCCCGTCGATCTCGCCACGCAGTTCATCCAACGTTTCACGATTCGCCCCCAGCGTTTCGTTCGCAAACGAAGCGTCCCGCGTTGCA
>JADFIH010000160.1 GCA_022566715.1 Pseudomonadota bacterium
TGAAGGGGGGCCCCCAGTCGCGGGTCTCATCGCCTTGAGGCGGCTCGATCTTGATGATGCGCGCGCCCAGATCGCCCAGGAACTGGGTGCAGTAGGGCCCGCCCAAGACCCGCGAGAGGTCGATGATCTTCCAACCGCTGAGCGGGCCCTTGTAATCGGTGCTACTCATTTCACGACCTTAACTCAGCGGCGGCAATGCGTTCATGCCACGCTCCACCGCAGGCCGCGCCCGCACGGCATCGCTCCAGCGCTGGAGGTTGGGATAGGGTTCGAGCCCCTTGTCCAAGTACGGGGCCACGCTCACGACAATTGGATAGACCTGGACGTCGGCGAAGGAAAACTCCCCCGCCAGGTATTCTGCTTCCGCAAGACGATTTTCGAAGGTCGCCAGATAACGGTCGACCTGGGTGCCGAGATACTCGAGCGAGGGACCACTGGTATCGGGCACGTTGCGGCGAAGCTGAAATTGGATGCTCATGGTCGGTGCGAGGTTCGCGGCCGCCACGGCAGCCCACTTGTAGGCGAGCGCGCGGTTCGCCAGATCCGCCGGCATGAGCTTTCCGGTCTTGTCGCAAAGGTAAAGCGCGATCGCCAAGGTCTCGAATACGGTCACGGTTTCGCCGCCGGGCCCGTCGCGGTCGACGATCGCCGGTATCTTGCCGACCGGGTTGATGGCGAGGAAGGCGGGCGCGCGGTGCTCGCCCTTCTTCAGATCGAGCGGCCGCGGCGTGTACGCGCACCCGGTTTCCTCAAGCATGATGGCCGCCAACTGGCCGTTGTTCGTGCCGATGGCGTAAAGGTCGATCATGGGGTGCCTTTCCCGTGGTTGGACGGTTCGGTTAATGGTTGATCGCCGCCCCGGCCGGGATGAACGGCGGGCCGGTGTAGTGAGGCGCCCCCGTTCCTTACGCGGCGCCGCTTTCCGCCGTCAAGGCCGGCATGGCGGCGATCTTTTTCATGAGTTCCGCCGCCGGCATCACGTCGGCGTATTTTTCCGACATGTCGAACAGGTTGACGGCGTGGGAGACGGCGCTGCGGTCATAGCAGCATTCCTGCGGAACGGCGACGCGGAAGTTGTAGGCAAACGCGTCGACGACGGACGAGCGGATGCAGCCCGACGTGGTGCAGCCCGTCACCACCAGGGTGTCGGCGGCGAGGTCGATGAGGTAGCTCGCGAGCGGGGTGCCGAAGAAAGCGCTGGGGTGGCGCTTGGGCACGAGGATGTCGCCGTCAACGGGCGCCACGTCGGCGACGAACTCATAGCCCTTTTCCGGAATCGTCATGATGGAGGGCACCTTGGCGGCGAGTCTGCCGGCGTCGTATGACTTTTTCGGTGCAACGTGGGGGTAAAGAACCGGAAATCCCTTCTCGCGAAAGAGCGCGAGAAGCGGCTTGATATGGCGCACCGCGTTCCAGGCCACATCGCCGCAGCTCGTTGGGAACTCCTTGATCGACTCCCAGAAGGGCTTCGATTCGGTACCCGCCGTGCGGTACTGCACATCGATGATGAGAAGCGCCGGGCGCAGGCCCAGTCCCGCCGGCTTGCCGAAGCCCGCGGCGCGATAGGCCTTCTGCTCGTCCTCGCTGATTATTCCGTCCCAAGGGCGCGCCATTTTCTCCTCATTCCGGTAGCCTGCCTGACCATTGTAACCGCAAAACCGCCGTCCTAGACCAGCGGCCGGGAGAGGTAACGCCCGTGGCCCGCGGCCTCGGGCACCATCTTGCCATCCTGCATGACGGTGACGCCCCGCACGATGGTCCGCACGGGCCAGCCCTTGAGGGTCCAGCCTTCGTAAATGCTGTAGTCGGAGTAGGAGCCGAGCTCGTCCGGCACCACCTCGCGTTCCTTCTCGAGATCGACCAGGGTGAGGTCGGCGTCCATGCCGACGGCGATTGCGCCCTTGCGCTTGCCGATGCCGAAGATGGCGGCGGGGTTCGCGCACACCAACTCGGCGATGGTTTGCAGCGGCAGGCCGCGCTTGTGATAGCCCTCGGATAATAGGACCGGCAGGACGGTGGCGCTGCCCGGAAAGCCCTGGCTCGATTGCCAGATGTTCTTGCCTTCCTTGGTCGAACGCTTGCGCGGCACGTGGTCCGACGCCACCACCTCGACCGTGCCGTCGGCGAGTCCGTCCCACAGGGCCTCGACGTCGTCTTCCGTGCGCAGGGGCGGGTTGGTCTTGCCGAGGGAGCCAAGGTCCGCATCCATGGTGTGGGTCAGGTAGTGCGGACAGGTTTCGACGAAGATGTCCGGGTAACGCTCGCGGTAGCGCCGCACTTCGTCGAGGCCCAGCGCACAGCTCACATGCGGAAAGTAAATGGCCGCGCCCGTGTGCTCAGCGAAATACATGGCCCGCATCATGCTCTCCACTTCCGTGAACACGGGCTTCGATTCGCAGAAGTCGCGCAAGCTGTTGCGGCCCTGTTCCCGGAACTCCCGGCGGATGCGGTTGACGATCTCGATGTTCTCGGCGTGGGCCACCACGACCACGCCCTCGTGCTTGGCGGATTCCTGCAACAAATTGAGGAAGAAGCCGTCGTCGGTGCCGTCGAGACCGAGATAGCGTCCCTCCTCGCCCTTGAAGTTCATGAAGTATTTGAACGAGGTGACGCCAAGTTCGTGGACGTATTTAGGAATCTCCTGAACGTGAACCTCTTGGGCGGTGCTGAAGTGAAAGGCGAAATCGATGAAGGCGCGCGCCTCGGCCTCGCGCTTCTCCTCCTCGAACATCTCGCTGTAGGCCTCGTTACGCAGGAAGTAGGCGAGCATTGTCGTAACGCCGCCCTGCGCCGCGTAGATCGTTTCCGTGGTGTATTCGGTGATGGGCTCGCCGAAACCGAAATGCACGTGTGCGTCGATAATGCCGGGAAAGACGTGCAGGCCCTTGGCGTCGATCGTCTCGGCGCCGTCGGGAGCGCTTTCGCCCGGACGCAGGACGCCGGCAATCGCGCCGTCGCGCAAAAGAATGTCGGCGGCTTCCTCGCCGCGTTCGGGAAACACCACGGTGCCTCCGCGGACGATCGTGTCTTTGCTCACCTGTCGCTTCCTCCCATTTTTAGATCGCTCGGCCGCGCAGGGCCGCCCGAAGTTCGGCCGGCTGCATGGTGCCCTCCTCGGCGTGAAGCGCCGGAAGGGTGGCTTCGATGTCGGCGCGGGATAAATCGCGCGTGATGAAAACGAGGCGCGAGCGGCGATCCCCGTCGGGCCAGTCATCCAGTCTAATTGGCGGGCTGAAGATGTGTTGCACGCCGTGCACCACGACCGGGCGTTTCTCGCCGCGCACGTGCAGCAGGCCCTTGACACGCAGCAGGTTCACCCCCCGGAACTCGCGCAGCAGTTCCGTCCATCCCGCGTAGCCCGCCCAGGTGACGGGCTCATCCAGGATGAAGCAGAAGGCCGCGATGGAGTCGTCGTGCCGATTCACGTCGTGCCCGATCTTGCCGTGAACGTGTTCCCCATGCGCGACCGCTTCGTCGTTGAGCCAACGCAGCCCATCCAGCTTCTTCTGGTCCGCATCGAACAGGCCGGCATTCAGAATCGCCGTGGGGTCGATCTCACCCATGACGGCGGTGGTCATGGGCGCCGCGGGATTGAGCGCGCGCAAGCGCTGCCTTAGGTCCTCGGCCCCCGATGCCTTGGCGAGGTCCGTTTTGGTTACGATCAGACGGTCGGCCATCGCCACTTGCTTGACCGCTTCGGCATGGTCGTCGAGTTGGCCGGCGCCGTGGAGCGCGTCGGCGCAGGTGACAATGCCGTCGAGACGGTAATGGGCGGTCACCGCCGACTTGGTCATCAGGGTGTGGACGATCGGCGCGGGATCGGCCAGGCCCGTGGTTTCGACGATGACCCGCTCGAAGGCCGGCACCTCGCGGCGCACACGGCGAAAATAAAGATCCTCCAGAGTCTCCGACAGGGTGTTGGCGATGGTGCAGCACAAGCACCCGGCGTCGAGCAATATGACGGTCTCGTCGCCCTCCGCGACCAGCAGGTGGTCGAGACCGATCTCGCCGAACTCGTTCACGATGACGGCGGTGTTTTCCATGCCCGGCGACTTGAGCAGGCGGTTGAGCAGCGTCGTCTTGCCGCTGCCGAGAAACCCGCTCAGCACCGTGACGGGGATGAGTTGTCCTCGGTGACCCGGCATTATGGTCGATGGACGGGGTTCGCCCCCCCTCCCTGTCCCCCCCCCACGTTGGGGGGAGGGGACCTAGTTGGCGGCATCGTCTCCGAACTCCCTCCCCCTTGATGGGGGAGGCTGAGATTGGATCGTGGCCCCAGTGGGGCCGCGGAAGCCAAGCGAAGGGCGGGGGTGAACTCGATAGGCATCAGTCGCCGTCCGCGACGGCGTAGCGCCGCTCAATGGCATCGTAGGACGCCTTCCCGACCACGGCCTGGCGTTCGTCGAAGGGCAGCAACTCGTCCTCGATGCCGTTGGTGGAGCCGTGGGCCCGCAGGTGCGCAAGCACCCGCTTCGTGGCCAGCATGGCCGCCTGCAACGGGGCGTTGGCATAGACGACGATGCCATAACCCAGGCGCGCGAGTTCGGCCTGCTCGACGATCGGCGTCTTGCCGCCGAACACCATATTGATGACTTGCGGCGCCGGCAGCTTGGCGATGGCGGCGATCTCATCCATCGATTCCGGCGCCTCCACGAACGTCACGTCGGCGCCCGCCTCGATGAAGGCCTGGGCCCGGTCCATGGCCGCGTCGAAGCCGAGAACGGAACGCGCGTCGGTGCGCGCCACGATGACGAAGTCCTGATCGCTCCGCGCGTCCACGGCGGCGTGGATTTTCTGAACGGCTTCGTCCGCCGCGATCACCTGCTTGCCGGCGAAGTGGCCGCACTTCTTGGGGAAGACCTGATCCTCGATCTGCATACCGTTGGCGCCGGCGCGCTCCAGCACCTTGACCGTACGCATCAGGTTCACGGCGTTGCCAAAGCCCGTGTCCGCATCGGCGACGATGGGCACGCCGACCACATCGCGCATGGCCGAAACGTTGTCGGCGAGCTCGCTCAGGGTGATCAGCCCAAGGTCGGGGACGCCAAGGAAGGCGTTGGTCACCCCCGCGCCGGTGACGTAGACCGCCTCGAAGCCCGCGTCGGCGATCATCCTGGCGGTCAAGGCATTTGGCGCGCCGGGCACGATGATGGCGGCTCGGCGCTCGAACAGGGCCTTGAGTTGACGGTTCAGGCTTTCGGCCATGCGCGGCCTCCTTGCGGGCGGGATCGAGGTTTTGCGGAATTAGCGGCCAAGTTAGCGGGTTTCGGCCGGCCCCCTCAAGGGGCGCGCCATTATGATAGGCTCGGGCAAATGCGATGCCTCAGCCGCTTCCCCAAAAGGTCCCGCGGCGCCGATGGGGTGCGGCAGGGCGCGGTTCCGCCAAGTCATGCGGGAGCTGGTCGCCTCGCTGGAAAATCCCTACACCAAGAAGTAAGGTCCAGGGTGTGACGACGTCGGTGGCAAAGACATTGTGGCGTGCCCGTACCGGGGGCCGGGCCGTGAACATCGATGCCGGCCTGCGTCCGGCGACCCTCGCGGCCGCCTACGAAATCCAGAACGAGATTTTGGACCTCGCGGGGTCGCCCAGGGTCGGCTGGAAACTCGGCGCAACCAGCACGGCCGCCCAGCAGGCGCTTGGCCTGGATGGCCCGTTTTTCGCGCCGTTGTTGCGCCGCTTCCGGCACGAGAGCGGGACCGTGATCGCCCTGCCGGTCAAGCAGGCCCCCGCCGTCGAGGTGGAATTCGCGCTTCTTCTTGGCGCGGAGTTGCCTGCGCGTACCGGGGCCTATGACCGAGACAGCGTTGCGGCGGCCGTGGCCGCGGTCTGCCCGGCGATCGAAATCGTGGGCAGCCGTCTGGTGGGCGGTATGGCCAAGCCCGATCCAATGATGATCGTCGCCGACGGCGGCGCCAATGTCGGGTTCGTTCAGGGCGAACCGCACGCGGGCTGGGCCGGGTTCGATCTCGCGGCCCAGGGGGTCACCCTGTTCATCAACGGCGAACAAACGGCCAGCGGCAACGGCGGCATGGTCATGGGGCACCCCCTGGACGCCCTCGCCTGGCTCGCCAACGAGTTCTCGCGCAACGGCCGTGGATTGAACGTCGGCGAGGTGATCAGTACGGGTTCCTGCACGGGAGTAGTTCCGGTCCAGCCGGGCGACACTGCGGTTGGCGATTTTGGCGAACTTGGCACGGTCGAGGCCCGCTTTTCGGAATAAAGTCCGGCGGCTAAAGCGCCGGCAAACGCACGCAGGAGGGAACCGCCGTGATCGTCAAACAGCTATGGACCGCCAACGAATACCGCAACTTCAACTATCTGGTGGTCTGCGAGGAGTCGGGCGAGACCCTGGCCATCGATCCGCTGGATCACGAAATGTGCCTGAAAACGGCCAAGGACAGGGGCTGGGAGATCACGCAGATCCTGAACACCCACGAGCATCTCGATCACACCGGCGGTAACGATGCGGTGGTCGCGGCCACGGGCGCCAAGGTTCTGGCCCATGCGGGCGCCAAGGACCGCATTCCCGGCATGGACCGCGGCCTTGCGGCGGGCGATGTCATCAAGGTGGGGAAGACAGTCGAACTGGA
>JADFIH010000161.1 GCA_022566715.1 Pseudomonadota bacterium
GCCCCCCTTGAGTGGTCCAGTTTGAAAGTTAGTGCATGACCGGCCTGGGATCCATCGGAACGATGGTTTCCGGGGCTGGTGGGCGGTAGCCCAACGCACTGTGCGGTCTCTTGGTGTTGTAGTGGCTCCTCCATTCTTCGATGATGATCTGCGCCTCTTTCAGGGTGTAGAAGATCTCGCCATTTAGCAGTTCGTCCCTGAAACGGGCATTGAAGCTTTCACAGTATCCGTTCTCCCATGGCGAACCCGGTTCGATGAAGGCTGTCTTTGCTCCGACAGCGTTGATCCAGTTCCGAACGGCCTCAGCGGCGAACTCAGGTCCATTGTCTGACCTGATATAGGCGGGCACCCCACGCAAGATGAACAGGTCTGTCAGCGTATCAATGACATCTGTCGAGTTGAGCTTGCGCTTTACTCGGATTGCCAGACATTCACGGCTGTGCTCATCCAGAATATTCAACGTCCTGAAGACCTTTCCGTCATCGGTTCTGTGATGGACAAAATCATACGACCAGACGTGGTCGCGGTACTCTGGCCGCAACCTTACGCATGACCCGTCATTCAGCCAGAGCCGACCCTTCTTCGGTTGTTTCATTGGCACTTTCAGCCCCTCACGTCGCCACAGGCGCTCAATGCGCTTGTCATTGACCTGCCAGCCCGCATCTCTCAGCAAGGCTGCGATCCGACGGTACCCATATCGACCATACTGCCGCACCAGTTCGACCATGTCCGCCACAAGGCGCTCTTCATCCGCACGGCCCCGCGGTTGACGTCTTTGGGTCGATCGATGTTGGCCAAGTACGTGACAGATACGACGCTCCGATACGTTCAGATTGCTCCGCACTTGATCGATGCAGACGCGCGGGGCTTAGAAGTTTCCCCTGGCGGCCTCGGCCAGGATCAACTTATCCAAAGTCAGATCCGAAACGGCCCTTCTGAGCCGCTCGTTCTCCTTCTGAAGACGTTTGAGTTCCTTGAGTTGAGCCGTTCCCATCCCACCGTATTGCTTGCGCCAACGGTAAAACGTCTGCTCTGTTATGCGAACTTCCCTGATCGCATCGATACGCGCCATTCCTTGCCCGACAAGAACCTCAACCTGTCGCAGCTTCGTGACGATCTCCTCCGGTTTATGCCGCTTGTTCGCCATATCTGATCCTCCGTCTTCCTAACAATAACGGTGGACCGACTCAGTGGGGGAGGACCACGGGGGTGATCGCCACGCTTCCGAAAAAGAGTACGAGTTAAAAGTTCGGCGTCTGCGCCATGGGCTCCTGCACGTACTTCTTCATCTCCGTCGGGACGACCGGCTTGTACGGTGGGTTCCAACCGAAATCGACCTCGTGGTCCGACCAGATGTTGAACATCTTGCCGTGGATGCAGCGGAAGAAGCTGACGTAGCCCGCCATCGAGGCGTAGGGGCCGTGGTAAATATCGGCGGGGCGCCAAAAATAAGCCCCCGCCTGCATGACACCGCAGTTGCCGGCGTGGATGTCTCCCGTCAGGAGGTACATCTCCTCCACGCACTCGTGCTTCTCGAGCTTGGCGGCCCAACCATCGGGGTGGGTCTGCGCGCCCGTGCCGAACAGGTTCGACAACTCGCCCGTATAGGGATCAATGCGCAGGGTTTTATTATAGCCATAGACGATGCCCGGATCGATCTCCCGGTCGAAGGGGCGGTCGTTCCAGGGCATGCCCAGCGAATCGATGCACTTCACGAGAAGTGCGTCGTCGTAAAGGCCGTTCGCGGGTTTGCCGCGGCCGGCCTTCGGCGTGGCCGAGAAGAACGTCAGGACAACCGCCCCATCCTTTGAACTCGCGCTCGGCCGGGGGTATCCCGCCGGCAGATAGGCATAGAAATGCCGGCCATATTCGACCCCGGCGATCTCGATCGTTCCGTCCAAGACGAATATCTCCTCGTGCACAAGGAGATGTTCTCCGGCGTCTTGCTTCCAGCCCGCCGGGTAGCGTATCAAGACGCTGCACTCGCCGTCCTCGCTGTCGAGGCTGAGAACCTTCGCGTCGGCGCCCGGGCGAAAATCACGGTAGACCGAGGCGTCCCAGGGCAGCGCCTGAGCCTGAATGAATTCTATGTGCGGCCGTGCCATGCCCGCCCCTCCTTGGTCTTGTAAGGTTTTCTTGCGGTCCTAGCCTAGACACCACTTTTGAGGTTGTCCACGCGGCGCAACGCCTCCTAGAGCAGCATCCGTTCGGGTGGACTCGCCCTATTGAGATCTCTAGTGGGCGATCACCGAACGGATAAAGCTGCTCTAGCATCTTGAAGTGTAGAGCAATTTTATCCGGCGGGATTGCTCTATGGCGGGGAAGCACGCAGCCTGCGATAATTCCGCCAACAACGAAAACGAGATCGAGGGAGGAGCCCGCATGAAAACGTTGATCGTCCTGTTCAACCTCAAGCCCGGCCAAAGCGAGGCCGACTACGAGAATTGGGCCAAGGAGGTCGACATTCCGACGGTCACCGCGCTCAAGTCGGTCCAGGATTTCAAGGTCTACCGCAGCGAAGGTCTGTTCGGTTCCGACGCCAAACCGCCCTACCGCTATGTCGAGGTGCTTCAGGTCACCAGCGCCGAAGACCTGGGCGCGGACGTGGGCGGCAGCGCCGCCATGGCCGACATCATCGCCAAGTTCGGGGAGATCGCCGATAACCCCACCTTCATGGTGACCCAGCAATTCGCCTGATGGCGGGACGGCCGGAGGACGAGCCGTATCGGGAGCCGGAACGATGAGCGCTATCGGGGGACAAAATATACAAGCTTGAGGGTAAGGTCGCCGTCGTCACGGGCGCCGGCCGCCACAAGGGCCTCGGGGAGGCCATGGCGAAACGGCTGGCCGCGGAAGGCGCCAAAGTCGTCGTGACCGACATCGGCGCGCCGTCGGGCGAACAGTTCACGCGGCAGCACATCGGCACCGAATCCGAGATGGATGAGATTGTCACGGAAATCAAAGACGCCGGCGGGACGGCCGTGGCGCAGATTTGCGATGTTCGCAAGGAATCGGATGTCGCCGCCACCGTTCTGCGCGCCGTGCGGGAATTCGGCCGGCTCGACATCATCGTGAACAATGCAGGGATCGGCTACCTGATGGCCGACATTCTCAACCTCGAACAGGCGGACTGGGACACCGTTCTCGACGTTAACCTGCGCGGCGTTTTCTTCGGGATTAAACACGCGGCCAAGCAGATGATCGCCCAAGGCGGCGGCGGGCGTATTATCAACATCGCCAGCCAGGCGGCGAAGAGAGGATTCCCCGGCGCCGCAGCCTACGTCTCCTCGAAGCACGGCCTCGTGGGATTGACGCGAACCGCGGCGCTTGAATTTGGCGGGCATGGGATCACCGTCAATTCGATCTGCCCCAACCATGTCACGACGGGCCTTGGCGCCTGGCAGAACGACCACTTCTCCGCCGCGCGCGGGCGCAGCCACGACGACTACATGGCGGAGATGCGCGGGCGCATTCCGCTCGGGCGCGTCGGCCTGACCACGGACATTGCCGGCATGTGCGCCTTTCTCTGTTCCGGCGAGGCCGATTACATTACCGGCCAGAACCTCGACGTCTCGGGCGGCGAGGAAATGCACTGATTTGTGGAGAATTAGCTTTTGCGCTCACCCCCTCCCCGACCCTCCCCCATCTAGGGGGAGGGGGTTACCACAGGAGCTAGGCTAATATCCCCTCCCCCCTTGTGGGGGAGGGCTAGGGTGGGGGGTAGGCCAGAAATGCTCTGGAGAGGACAAATGGCGAGTTCGGAACTCGACGCGCTGATAGAATTTCTCCGGGCCAACCGGCTGCCCGATGATATGCCGATCGACGAGTTGCGGGGCGCGATGTCCGCGCGCAGACAGGCCCCGCTCGCCGCGGGCGTCACCGTCGAGACGTTGAGCATGGGGAGCATCGCCGCCGAGCGGCTCGTGCCCGCGAGCGCCTCCGACAACACCATTCTGCACCTCCACGGCGGCGGCTACGTGTTGGGCTCGCTGGCGAGTCACCGTTCCCTTGGCTCGCATATCGCGGCGGCGGCCGGCACTGCGGTCTATATGGCGGATTATCGCCTGGCGCCCGAGCACCCCTTTCCGGCCGCCCATGAGGACGCGCTGGCGGCCTACCGCTGGCTGTTGGACCAGGGGTTCGCACCCGAAAACATCGCCGTTTCCGGCGACTCGGCGGGGGGCGGCCTTGTGGTCGCCCTGCTGATGGCGGCCCGCGACGAGGGCCTGCCCATGCCGGCGTCCTGCCTCTCCATATCGCCCTGGGCCGACATGACCCTGGCGGTGAAGAGTCTGGATACCAACGCGGCCAACGATCCAACCGTTTACCGCGCGCGCCTCGTCCCGATGCGCGATGCCTACATGCGGGACCATGATCTCAAGGCGCCGCACGCCTCTCCCGTCTTCGGCGACTTGTCCGGACTGCCGCCGATGCTGATCCAGGTGGGCAGCATCGAGACCCTGTTGGACGATGCCGTGGCCCTGCACGAATGCGCACGCGCCGCTGGGGTCAAGTCGACCCTCGAGGTGTCGGAGGGCATGGTTCACGTCTGGCATTCCTATGCCGACCGCTTGTTCGAGGCCCGGCAGGCGCTGGACCGCGCCGGCGCCTTCCTAAACTATCATTGGCGCCCGGCCCAGGTGCGGGCGGAGATCGGCCCCCTATGCGACCAGATCCAGGCGGACAATCTGTTCGACGCCGATACCATCGAGGAAATCCGCCGGAACGTCGAAAACGCCGTCGTCGAATCGTGGATGCCATCCGATCTTCGGGTCGAGACGATCAGCATGGGCGGGGTCGGGGCCGAGTACTTGGCGGCGCCCGAGGTGGACGCGGGCGCTGCGGTCCTCTACCTGCACGGTGGTGGCTATACCGTCAATTCGCCGCGCACCTACCGTCATTTGGGGGCGGCCATCTCGGCTGCCGCCAAGGCGCCCGTCTACATGCCGGATTACCGCCTCGCGCCCGAGCACCCCTTTCCGGCGGCCGTCGAGGACGCAACCGCGGCCTACCGCCATCTGCTCGGTCAGGGGATCAACCCGGCGCGCATCGGCGTTGGCGGCGATTCGGCGGGCGGCGGACTCACCATTGCGCTCCTACTGGCCCTACGCGACGAGGGCTTGCCGATGCCCGCCACGGGGATTTGCCTCTCGCCGTGGGTTGATCTCACCTGCACGGCGGCGTCCTACGGGACCAAGCTCGATGTCGATCCGATGGTGCGCGCGGAGGGTCTGCAAGCCATGGCGGATCACTACCTGCAGGGACAGGACCCCAGGTTGCCGCTCGCCTCCCCGATCTTTGCCGACCTCAAAGGTCTGCCGCCGCTGCTGATTCAGGTCGGCACCGCGGAGGTGCTTTTTGATGAGGCCATAAACTTCGATCGCGCCGCGCGCGCGGCGGGTGTCGAAACCACGCTCGAAGTCTGGGACGACATGATCCGCGTCTGGCAGCTGTTTTATCCCCTTCTGTCCGAGGGCCGGCGCGCCATTGCGCGGATCGGGGAGCACCTGAACGATATATGGCAGCGCCATCGCGTCGCCGCCGAGTGACGCCCGCGTATCGCCGCCGAATGACATGAACAAACCAATTATGAAGTGGCCCAATGGCGAGAAGATCGCCGTGTCCGTCGTCGTCAACGTCGAGGAAGGGGCCGAGGCGTCCATCGTCGAGGGCGACCGCGGCATGGAACCCGTGGACGAGCTCGGGGTGTTCGTCAAGAAACCGATCCGCAACTACGGCAACGAAAGCAATTACCAATACGGCATCAAGGCAGGCGCCCCGCGCGTCATGCGGCTTCTGGACAAGTACAAGGTGCGGGCGACCTGGACCACGGCGGCGCTGGCGCTCGAACGCGCGCCACAGATCGCGGATTACATTCGTGAGCGCGGGCACGAGGCGTGCGCGCACGGTTGGCGCTGGGTGCATCAATTCCGCATGGACGAGGACGAGGAGCGCGAGTTCATCCGCAAGGCCGTCGCCTCCATCGAAAAGACGACCGGCACGCGGCCCTATGGCTGGCTTTCGCGTTACCTGCTCACCGACAACACGCGCCGCCTTCTCGCCGAAGAGGGCTTCAAGTATCACATGGACGACTACTCGGACGACCAGCCGTTCTGGGACGTGGCCGGCGGCAAGCCCATTGTCATCATGCCCTATGCGGTCGATACCAACGACATGAAGTTCTGGACCGATCCGGCGCTGACGCCAGATCAATGGTTGAAGTATGCGGCCGATACGTTCGACTGGCTCTATGCCGAGGGGGAGGCGGGCGCGCCAAAGTATATGTCGCTCGGTTTGCACCTGCGCATCATTGGCCGGCCTGGGCGCATCGGCGCCTTCGAGGCCTTCCTGAAGCATGTGAGCGCGAAGCCCGGCGTGTGGATGGCGACGCGCCTGGAGATCGCCGAGCATTTCGCCGCGCAGGTTCCGGCGGACACGGCCTGAGTGCGGAGGATAATGTGGAAATCTTGACCTCACCCTGGAAGAACCCGCGCACGCTGAATAGCGTGTCCGAGGCGGAGGACGATCTGAACCGCGTGCTGCGCGCGGGTCTGTCGGCCGAA
>JADFIH010000162.1 GCA_022566715.1 Pseudomonadota bacterium
GCGGGGAAGTCTCGGCTGCTGGCCGCTTCGGCCTCGGCGCCCAGATAGTCGGAGCGCGCGCCGCCGAGGAACAGCGCCGGTCCGCCGTAGCGCGCCGCGGTCTCGGGGAAATCCATCAAGGCGTCGCCGTTGCGCGCGATCGCCTCGAGGTTCACGCTCCAGCGCAGATCACCCCGGCGCGGACCACTGCCGGTACGCGCCAGGTTGGTCATCAGGAACCCGCGCAGGGCCGGATCAGGGAGCGATCGCGCCAGCTCCCGGTCCACGGCGCGCCGGGTGTCGTGGCGGGCCAGATCGATCGCCAGCATGGCCTCCGCGTAGGGCGCCGCGAAGGCGCGGCCGTAGGCCATGGGGGCGATGTCGACGACGATCAGGCGGCGCACCAGCGCCGGCTCGGCCAAGGCCAGGCACATGGCCACCTTGCCGCCCATGCTGTGGCCGATGACCTCGACCGGCCCGAGCTCGCGCGCCGCCACGAACCGGGCGACGTCTTGGGCCATGCCGGGGTAATCCATGCCCGGCGTCCAGGGCGAGGCGCCGTGATTGCGCAGGTCCAACGCCAAGACGCGGCGGTGCGCGGCCAGCCGCTTGGCGACCGTCGCCCAGTTGCGGGCCGAGCCGAACAGCCCGTGCAGGATCACCAGCGGCGGACCGCTTCCCAGCTCGGTGCAGGCCAGCGTCTCGACCATCAGCCCGTGGTTCCCCCGTGGCCGCCCCTCTGCGCCGCGCCCCGTTTACGCCTCGGGCCCAGGCGGGCGCAAGCCCGGTTCGGCCGTCGCACCCCGTTGGCGCCAAGAACGCATTGAAACCCTTTGTGTCCCGGGGCCGTTGTGGTGAAAATCCAACGGCCGGTGGCACGGCACCGGATAGTCAAGGGGAGAGACGAGGACGATGAGCAGCGAACAATTCGAGCGCGGCCTGGAATGCCGCAAGGCGGTCCTGGGCGAGGCCTACGTGGACGCCGCCCTGGCCAAGGCCGACGACTTCAACCGCGATTTCCAGACCATGGTCACCGAGTATTGCTGGGGCGGGACCTGGGGCCGCGGCGTCCTGACCCGGCAGCAGCGCAGCATCCTGAACCTGGGCATGCTCGCCGCCCTGAACCGCCAGCACGAGTTCAAGCTGCACCTCAAGGGCGCGCTCAAGAACGGCGTCAGCCTCGAGGAAATCCGCGAGATCCTGATCCAGATCGCGGTCTATTGCGGGATTCCGGCCGGCGTCGAGGCCTTCCGGGTGGCCCGCGAGGTGTTCGCCGAGGAGGGCATCGAGGTCGCCGATATGGACGCCCGCGCGCCCGGGGGCGAGCCGGGGGGCGAACGGGGGACGGCGTGATGAACGGCATCGGTCTCGGCTTCATCGGCCTCGGCCAGATGGGCGGTCCCATGGCCGCCAACATCGCGCGCGGCGGCTTCGAGTTGAGCGTCTTCGACCAGGCCGGGACCGCCGAGCGCGCCCCCGAGGGCGCGGCCGTCGCCGCCTCGGTGGAGGACGTCGCGGCGCGCGCGGATACCGTGTTCCTGTCGCTGCCGGACGGGCCGGTCTCGATCGCGGTGGCGCGCCGGATCGCCGCCGCCGAGGCGCGCCGGGCCACGGTGGTGGTGGACCTTTCCACCATCGGCCCCGGCGCCGCCCGCGAGGCCGCCGGGATCCTGGGCGCGGCCGGGCTCACCTACATCGACGCGCCGGTGAGCGGCGGCCAGGCCGGCGCCCGGGCGGCGACCATCACGGTGATGTGGGCCGGGCCGGGCGAAGAGCTGGAGCGGCACCGGGACGTGCTCCTGTCGTTCTGCAAGAACCCGTTCCACGTCGGCGCGGCGCCGGGACAGGGCCAGGCGCTCAAGATCATCAACAATTTCCTGTCCGGCACGGCCATGGCGGCGACCTCGGAGGCCGTGCTCTACGGCCTCGCCCAGGGCCTCGACATGGAGACCATGCTGGCGGTGATCAACGTCTCCACCGGCGCCAACTCGGCGACCCGGGACAAGTTCCCGAACCGCATCGTGACCGGCAGCTTCGATGCCGGGTTCAAGACCAAGCTGCTGGCCAAGGACATCCGGCTCTATCTGGACGACGCCCGCGCCGCCCAGGTGTCCGTTACCCTGGGCGACGCGGTCAGCGACGTCTGGACGCGTTGCGACGAGGCCCTGCCCGACAGCGACTTCACCCGCGTCTACCAGTTCATCCGCGACCTTGGCAGTAACTAATATCAGGGACGGTGGCTAATCCCGCATTTCTCTAAGTAACCGCTGTTTTTGGTCTGGCCAGAGGCCGATTCTACTATAAGAAACATTGAGTTGGAGCACATTTGGCGAGGCTGTCGTGCCGCAAGTTCCGCGACAACGCCATCCGGCTGCAGCATCACGCCTTGGCCTACAATCTCGCCAACTTCATGCGGACGCTGGCTTTGCCAAAGGAGGTCGAGCACTGATCACTGACCACGCTGCGGGAGAAATTGGTGATGATCGGTGCTAAGGTGGTCAGCCATGGCCGGTACGTCATGTTCCAGTTGGCGGAGGTGGCGGCGCCGAGGGAACTGTTCCGGAAAATCCTGAGCCTGATCGATGATCTGCGACCAAGACCCGCTCCGGCGTAGACCGGGGAAATCGACAGGAGGGGCATGTCTGGATGGCGAGAAAAATGACCGAATGGCCTTCCAAGCGCGGGCCGATTACCAAGATAAGGTCGTCGGATGGCTGCGGAAGGGATGCAGTTCCCTTGGCGGTGGAATGGTGGTACAATTTCCACGAATTTTAATGTCATTTCGGAAATGTCGGTTTATGCACGTTGTGAGGAAAAAATTAACTGTGGCGGCATGCCTTGTCGCAATCTTAGCGGTTATGTCTGCCTGCCAGGCTACGACCCGTCAAAAGGCGGCTTCACTGACCCCGATCACTGTTCCCGAATTTGAAGAAACCAGGCCGATTGCGTTTAAAAAAATCGTCTTGAAAATACCTCGCAACAAATCGATCGGTCAGGTACGGGTCGGCCTACTCTGCATCCCAACAGGGAACTTGACGCGTTCCGGCGGACGATACGCCTTGAGTTCCAGCGTCTTCAATGACGTGTTTCGCGAAGAATTGGAAAACGCGAATTACAAGGTTGTTGGAGATCCGGATCAGTTGTTCGGAGATCCGGAGTTGTCCAAAGCCGAGTATTTTATTGCCGGTTTGATAAAAGAGATAGAGGCCAATGTCTGCTATCCACTAGCTGGTTTTGGCGACGTGACGAGCAGTAGCGCGGGCGTTTACATGGAAGTCGAGTGGCAGATATATGACACCCTTCGCCGCCAAGTAGTTCTGAAACTCTCTACGGAGGGGTCTGCTCAAACCACGGCGGTGCCGGGAGGCGTAGCCATCGCCTTCGAGAACGCTTTCGCGCAGGCCGCGCAAAATCTTCTCGCCCAAAACGAGTTTTACGAATTGGTCCGTTTTGGCACGGGAGCGAGTTACGCCGCTATCACGGGGTTTGCGAACATTAACAAAGATGAGCTTCGTATCGAGGAAGGTAACGGGATCGATCCGGATTTTCTCACGAAGAGCACTGCCGTGATTCGATCCCCCCAGGGTCATGGTTCGGGCTTCTTGATTACGTCGGATATTCTGCTCACGAATCAGCACGTCGTGGGGGCCGCGACCAAGGTAAAGGTGATATTTGGCGATGGCATAGAGATCATAGGTCAAGTGGTGGCAACCGAGCCGATTCGGGATGTGGCTTTGGTGCAAATAGGCATGCGCGGGAAACCGCCCCTGTCTCTCGATCTGAGGAAACCGAAAATCGGGGCAACCGTATATTCCTACGGCGCGCCCTTGGATGAAGAACTCCAAGGTACCCTTAGAAAAGGGATCATCAGCGCGTATCGCAAATTAAACGACGGTCAGGAGTACCTACAAAGCGACGTAGCAGTAAATCCCGGTAATTCCGGAGGGCCGCTCCTGGACGAAAAAGGAAACGTTATAGGGGTTGCTGTAAAAGGTCGTTTTGATGGTGGAGCACCACAGAGCATCAATTTCTTCATTCCCATACTAGATGCCTTGGAAAATCTAGGTATCTCACTGGAGGGCACTTCTACGAGTGTGCATCCTGCAGATAAAACTGGTTTACAGGCGGTTGTGCCTACGAATCGAGCGCGGTCCGATGAAGCTGTCGAAGGGGGTAAGGCCCGAAACGGTAAGAGCGATGCCCGTAAGCAGGCCGAAATAAAGAGGATAGAATCATATATAGAACGGAATAGGTCTTCGATCGTTTCGATGTTAAGCGACTATAACGAGAGACATATGGTTGCTGAATCTAGTTTCTGGTACAAAGTGAGAAGCATATATAAGTACAAGATTTTAGAGTTGAAGGGAAAACTCGCTTTAGTGCTGTTCGGTTTCGAGACGGGCGATACAAATGACATTGGCGCTGGCGGAACCTCTCTCAACGAAATGGTATTTGAATTGCAATGGATTAACCGAGAATTAGAAATCGTTGGACACAGAAAAACGATTATGGTGCCCAGTTACTCTAGCTAAGCAAACTTAACCCATCCTGGAGATGATCCGATAGACAACCTGATAATGCTCGTGCGGCATCTGGTACATGTGGCGAAATATGATTTTGCAAAAAACCGTGTCTACGGCATTGAAGTGCATGAGATATTGGTTCGCATTTGTAAGATTAACCTTCTCCTGCATCACGATGGCCACACGAACATTGAGGCCGACAGGAGTTGCTTGGATAGTATTTTCACGTTGCCGCGGCTCAATCCCCCACCGGAAAGGTTCACACGACTTGTTGGCAAAAGGGGCTGATACAAAAACCTTACCCCAAGAATGGGCTATAAGGTGATATGATGCGCTGTTTGTTGTTCGCCGGATTGTTGTGGACCGGATTGTCGTGGACCGGCGGCGGGGCCGCGGGCCTGGGTTCGGGCCAGGCGCTCGCGGCCGAGCGTTATTTCGTGCAGATCGCCTCGGTGAAATCCGACGACGGGGCCCGGAAAGAATGGGCGCGCATGCAGCGCGCGCACCCCGACCTCCTCGGCGACCTGGAGCTAAGCGTTCAGTCGGCCGACCTGGGCGAGCGCGGCGTTTTCTTCCGCATCCGCACCGGGCCGTTTCCCAACCGGGCGACCGCCCAGGACATGTGTTGGCAGATCAAGGCGGCCAAGCTCGGCTGCCTGGTGGTGCGCGACAAGTGACCGACTAGGCGGTGGCGCTATCTTGCGGATCGCCCGGTGATGCCCCCGGTGATGCCGAGGTCGCGAAGCTTTTCCTTGAGCGCCTCGATCCCCACGACATGGTGGGCGCCGAGGCCGAGGTTCCTGGCCGCCTCCACGTTCTTCATCGTGTCATCGAAGAAGGCAATGGCCTCGGGCCGGCACCCCAGTTCCTCCACCACGTGCTCGTAGGCCCGCGGATCGGGCTTCAACAGTCCGATCTCGTGGGAGGCGAAGCATCGGCCGAAGTGGTGGCCCAACCCCATGTCGTGGCGAATGCGGCGCCAATAGGCCGCGTTCATGTTGGTCAGGCAGGCGAGGAAGAAATCGCCGGCGAGCGTGGCAAGCAGCTCGAGGGCGCCCTGATAGGGCCCGCGCGCCCAGGACTCGAACCGGGCGAGAAACTCCGACGGATCGATGGCGAGGCCCCACTCGGCGGTGAAGGCGGGCGCAAACTCCTCGATCGCGCAGGCGCCGGTCTCGAAGCGCTGCAGGGCCGGCGACTCGGGCCACAGCCGCCCGTATCTCTTCCAGGCCATAGCGCCCCTCGGTAAGGGCGTGGAGCGACTCCACGCCGGCATAGTCCAGAAGAACGCCTCCCAGATCGAACAGCAGAACCTCGGGCCGTTCCACTGTCATCCCCTCGGGTGGCTGGCGCTTCAACCGCGACCGCCGGCCGATTCGCCGGCCCCATCCTGCCCGTACGCCGCTTCCGGCCAGCGCCGGTGCAGCCACAGCCAGTCCTCGGGCTTGGCCCGGATCCAGCCCTCGAGGATGCGATTGAGCTCCGCCGTGAGCCGCGCCACGTCCTCCTGGCGGTTGCCCGTCCCGGGCGGCGTGAGCGGCCCCTGTGCGGTGATGCGGAAGCGCCCCGGGCCGGTTCGCTCGACGCGCACGGGTACCAGCGGACAGCCGATGCGCAGGGCCAGCTGGGCGGGCGTCGGGACGGTCATGGCCTCGATCCCGAAGAAGGGAACCGGGATGCCGTTGTTCATCTTCTGATCGAAGAGCAAGGCGAGGACGCGGCCCGAGCGCAGGACCTCGATCGCCTTCTTCGCCCCGGCCGCGCCCTTGGGCGTGCGCCCGCCTCCGGCCGCGCCGCGCAAGCGGTCGATGAGCGGACGCACCAGGGGATTGTTCGGCTCGCGCACGACGCCGGTGATGTCGATGCCGAGCCGGGTCGCGACGCCCGCCAAGACCTCCCAATTGGCGAGGTGGGCCGCGACCAGAATCCCCGCCTCCTTATTGTCGCCCAGGGCCCGCACCGAGTCGGTGTCGACCAGGGTCACGCGCCCGCTCTCGACCGCCGTAATGCGGCCCAGATGCGGGTACTCCGCCGCCACCC
>JADFIH010000163.1 GCA_022566715.1 Pseudomonadota bacterium
AACATGATCCCACCCGACGCGTTTCCCTACCAAACCCCTGTCGCGTTCCTCTATGACAGCGGGGAGTACGAGGCGGCTCTCGATAAGGCCTTGGCGATGTCGGCCTTCTCCGGCATCGCGTCACGCAAGGCGGACTCGAAGCAGCGGGGCATGTTGCGTGGAATCGGGATTTCCGCGCCGATCGAGGCAACGGGCGCCGCGCCATCCGCCATCGCGGGCCAACTTGGGGCCCGCGCCGGTCTTTACGAATCGGCGGAGGTGCGCTTCAACGCCACCGGATCGGTCACGGTGCTGTCGGGCTCGCATTCTCACGGTCAGGGGCACGAGACGACATTCGCGCAACTGGTCTCCGACAAATTGGGCGTGCCGATCGAGAACGTGGACGTGGTCGAGGGCGACACCGGCCGCACCACGGCCATGGGCATGGGCACCTTTGGCTCGCGGTCCCTGTCCGTGGGTGGCAACGCCATCGACAAGGCGATGGATAAGATCATCGCCAAGGGCAAGAAGATCGCCGCCCACATCATGGAGGCGGCCGAGACCGACATCGAGTTCGACTCCGGCGCCTTCAGCGTCGCCGGCACGGACAAAAGCATGACGATCGCCGAGGTGGCCTATGCCGCCTACGTGCCCCACAATTATCCGCTCGAGGAGCTGGAGCCCGGGCTCAGCGAAACGGCCTATTACGATCCGGCGAACTTCAACTTCCCCTACGGCGCCTACGTCTGCGAGGTGGAGGTCGACCCCGAGACGGGCACGGTGGTCATCCTGAAGTTCACCGCGATTGACGATGTAGGCAACATCATCAATCCGATGATCGTCGAAGGACAGGTGCACGGCGGTCTTGCCCACGGCATCGGGCAGGCCCTCATGGAGCACGCGGTCTATGACGGCGACGGGCAGTTGCTGAGCGGCTCGCTCATGGATTACGCCTTGCCGCGCGCCGATGACCTGCCCAGCTTCACGACCGGCACGACGGTGACCCCCTGCCCCATGAATCCGCTGGGGGTGAAGGGCGTGGGCGAGATCGGCGCCATCGGGTCGCCGCCCGCCGTCATCAACGCGATCCTTGATGCGCTGAGCCCGCTTGGCGTGAAGGACCTCAGCATGCCCGCCACGCCGCATACCGTGTGGCAGGCGATCCAGAATGCCGCGGCTTAGGGGAGGGCGACCATGTACGAATTTGAGTATCACCGCGCCGACAGCGTGAAAGACGCGATCTCGACGTGGACGGGCGCCTCGGACGGTGCTTACCTGGCCGGCGGCATGACCCTGCTTCCGACCATGAAGCAGAGGCTTGCCTCGCCGTCGGACCTGGTCGATCTGGCGAAGATCGGCGGCCTCAAGGGGATCACCGTGAGCGGCGGAACCGTGACCATCGGCGCCATGACGACCCACGCCGAAGTCAACACCTCGGCCGACGTTCAAAAAGCAATCCCGGCGCTCGCCGAACTCGCCGGGCGCATCGGCGACCCCATGGTACGCCATCGCGGCACCATCGGCGGCTCCATCGCGAACAGCGACCCGGCGGCGGATTATCCGGCGGGGCTTCTGGGACTGGGCGCCACCGTTAAGACCAACAAGCGCAGCATCGCGGCGGACGACTTTTTCACCGGGTTGTTCGAGACCGCCCTTGAGGACGGCGAGTTGATCACGGAGGTCAGCTTCCCCGTGCCCAAGCGCGCCGGTTATTCCAAGTTTCCGCAGCCCGCCTCGCGCTTCGCCATGGTCGGCGTCTTTGTCGCCGAGACCAGTGGCGGCGTCCGCGTGGCGGTGACCGGCGCCGGGCCCAACGCCTACCGGGTGCCGGAGATGGAATCGGCGCTGGGCGGCAACTTCTCGCCGGACGCCGTGGCCGGCATCAAGGTCCCGGCCGGCGACCTGAATTCGGACATCCACGCCAGCGCCGAATACCGCGCCCATCTCGTGACCGTGATGGCCAAACGGGCCGTGGCCGCCGCCGGATAGCCCGCCGCCGCGCCAATCGGGCAAAACGAGGGGAGGCCCGGCCTCCCCTTGTTTCATGGCCCCCGCGTCCGTAGCTTAGGGATATGGACTCGCCTGCTCCCCTGCCCCTTCCCGGCTCCATCGAGGCGGCGCAAGACCTCTTGCGCGCCGGCGATTACGTGGCCGACCGGGCGCTCGCCACGACGCTCTATCTCAGCCTGGCGTTGGGCCGCCCCCTGTTCCTCGAGGGCGAGGCCGGCGTCGGAAAGACCGAGATCGCCAACGTTCTGGCGGCGACGCTGGGGCGCAAGCTCGTCCGCCTACAGTGCTACGAAGGCCTCGATGTGGCGTCGGCCGTCTACGAATGGAACTATTCGGCACAGATGATCGAGATCCGCCTGGCCGAGGCCGAAGGCGTGACCGACCGCGATCTTCTGTCCCACGACATCTTCTCCGAACGCTTCCTGATCAGGCGGCCCCTCCTGGAAGCGCTGCAGCCCCATGCCGCCGGACCGCCCGTCCTGCTGATCGACGAGATCGACCGCACGGACGAGCCTTTCGAGGCCTTTCTGCTGGAAATCCTGGCCGATTTCCAGATCACTATCCCCGAGCTCGGCACGGTCAAGGCGGAGCGTCCGCCCATCGTGATCATCACCTCCAACCGGACGCGCGAGATCCACGACGCCCTCAAGCGCCGCTGCTATTACCATTGGATCGACTACCCGGACGCGGAGCGCGAGCTCACGATCCTCAAGCTGAAGGTGCCCGGCGCGGATGCGCGGCTCAGCCAACAGGTCGTCGCCTTCGTGCAAGAGTTGCGCGGAGGGGATCTTTTCAAGTTGCCCGGCGTTGCCGAGACCATCGATTGGGCCTCCGCGCTGGTGCAACTCGACAAGCTCTCGCTCGACCCGCAATCGGTGAACGACACCTTGGGCGTGCTGCTCAAGTACCAGGACGACATCGGCAAGATTCAAGGCAGCGAAGCCGCGCGCATTCTCGATCAGGTGAACGCGGAAATCGCCGCCGCCGGCTGACCATGGACGCCCCCGGCCACGACGGCTCCGAGACCGGCCGCCTGGCCGAAAACATCATGCACTTCGGCCGCGTGCTGCGCAGTGCCGGGCTCCCCGTCGGTCCCGGCAAGGTCATCGAGGCGGTGCGCGCCGTGGAAGCCGCCGGGATTACGCGCCGCGACGACTTCTACTGGGCGCTGCACGCGGTGTTCGTCAACCGGCGCGACCACCGCGAGGTCTTCGACCAGGCGTTCCACATCTTCTGGCGCAACCCGAAGCTCCTGGAAAAGATGATGTCCCTGCTGCTACCGAGCTTTGGCGTGCAGGGCGAAGAGCCGCCGCCCGCGCACGAGGTGAACCGGCGCCTTTCGGACGCGCTCTTCCCGGGCGGCAAGAACGGCGACGGCAACCCTCCGAAGGAGGAGATCGTTTTCGACATGGCCTTCACCTATTCCGGGAACGAAGCGCTGCGGAAGCAAGATTTCGAGGGCATGTCGGCCGAGGAACTGGCCGAGGCCCGCCGCGCCATGGCCCGAATGACCCTGCCGATCATGCACGTGCCGACGCGGCGTTTCCGGCCCGACAACCGCGGGCATCGCGTCGACATGCGCGCCTCCATGCGCGCCGCCGTGCGTTCGGGCGGCGGTATCATTCCCCTCAAGCGCCGGTCGCGCGTTCGCCGCCATCCCCCGCTCGTCATCCTGTGCGACATCTCGGGGTCCATGAGCCGCTATTCGCGCATGTTTCTGCATTTCCTGCACGCCATCACCAACGACCGCGACCGCGTCCATACCTTCGTGTTCGGCACGCGGCTCACCAACATCACGCGCTTTCTGCGCACCCGCGATGTCGATGTGGCCCTGGACAAGGTCAGCGGAGCGGTGGCGGACTGGTCGGGCGGGACACGCATCGGCGCCTGCCTGCGCCGGTTCAACGCGGACTGGTCGCGCCGCGTCCTCGGCCAGGGCGCGCTCGTTCTATTGATCACCGACGGCTTGGACCGCGACGCGGCCGAGGGACTCGATTTCGAGATCGAACGGCTGCACAAGTCCTGCCGCCGCCTGATCTGGCTCAATCCGCTCCTGCGCTACGACGAGTACGAGGCCAAGGCGGCGGGCGCAAAATCGATCAGCAACCACGTTGACGAAGCCCGCGCGATACATAATCTGAACAGCATGACCGAATTGGCCCAGTCCCTGTCGCGGGAATGGCCCCGTGCTCCCGAATCGGGTGCGCTGGCCGAACGAATGGGAGACGCCGCATGAGCAAAGACTTGAACCGCGAAGCCACCACCAGCGAAGCCACTAACCACGAAGCCACGACCGGCGAAGATTGGGACAACGTGCTCGAGCAGGCGGCCCGCTGGAAGGCGGCCGGCAAGGGTGTCGCGCTCGCAACCGTGGTCGCCACCTGGGGCTCGTCGCCGCGGCCCGTGGGCAGCCAGCTCGCCGTCGATGACGCGGGCGGGTTCGTGGGCTCCGTGTCGGGCGGCTGCATCGAAGGCGCCGTCGTACAAGAAGCCCTGGAGACGATCGCCGACGGCAAGGTCCGGCTCCTCGACTATGGGGTGACCAACTCCCAGGCCTGGGAAGTCGGTCTCACCTGCGGTGGCAAGGTGCAGGTTTTCGTCGAGCGCCTGGAATGAAACAGGCGATCCTCGACCAACTCCTGGCCGACCGCGCGGCGAAACGCGCCGTGGTGTTGGTCACCGATCTGTCCTCGGGCGATGGGCTCTTGGTCTATCCGGCGGAGGACGGGTCGAACGGCCTCGACGAGACGCTCGCGGCGGCTCTGGACGAAGCGGTGCGCGCCGACCGCAGCACGACCGTCGAAACCCCCGGCGGCGGCGTTTTTCTGCACGTGTTCAACCCGCCGAAGCGCCTGATCGTCGTCGGCGCCGTGCATATCGCCCAGCCCTTGGCGCGCATGGCGGTGCTCGCGGGCTACGACGTGACCGTGGTCGATCCGCGCGGCGCGTTTGCCAGCGAGGATCGTTTCCCCGGCATGACCGTCCTGTCCGACTGGCCGGACGACGCCTTGAACACCCTTGCGCCCGACGCGCGCACGGCGGTCGTGACGCTGACGCACGATCCAAAACTCGATGATCCGGCGCTCGAAGTGGCGCTCAATTCGGACGCCTTTTACGTGGGATCACTGGGCAGCAAGAAGACGCACGCCGCGCGGCTCGAACGGTTGCGCCAGGCGGGCTTTGGCGAAGACGCGCTGGACCGCATCAACGGTCCCGTCGGGCTCGCCATCGGCGCCAAGTCGCCGGCCGAGATCGCCGTCTCCATCCTGGCCCAGATCACCGAGCGCCTGCGCACGGACGCAACATGAAGTTCGGGCGAGTCGACGTGGGCGATGCCGAGGGGGCGATCCTGGTTCACACCCTGCGGCTCGACAAAACGGTCTTCAAAAAGGGCCGGGTACTGTCCGCGGGCGACCTCGCGAAGATACGCGCCGCCGGACTGACCCACGTCACCGCGGCCCGTCTGGAGCGGGACGACGTGCCCGAGGACGAGGCCGCTTCGAGCGTCGCCGGCGCGGCCCGCGGCGCGGGCGTCCGAACCAACGCGGCCTTCACGGGTCGTTGCAACCTATACGCGGAAGTCGCCGGCCTCGCCGTCATCGACGCGGGCCGGATCGACCGGCTGAACCTGGTCGATGAGACCCTAACCATCGCCACCGTGTCGCCCTATGAGGTGGTCGAGCCCGGACAGATGCTGGCGACGGTCAAGATCATTCCCTTTGCGGCGGCGCGCGCCCACGTCGACGCCTGCGCCACGATTGCCGCCGAGGGCGGACCGCTCGTCCGCGTCGCGCGCCTGACGGAGCACTCCGCCGGGCTGGTTCTCACGCGCCTTCCCGGAATGAAGGAGGGCGTCCTCGACAAGACGGCCAAGGTGCTGCGCCGGCGGCTCGAAGCGCTGGGCAGTCGCCTGGCCCGGGAAATCCGTTGCGGCCACGACGAACAATCCGTGGCGGACGCGGTGCGAGAGCTTTTGGAACAAGGCTGCGCGCCGGTTCTGGTTTTCGGCGCCTCGGCCATCGTCGACCGCCGCGACGTGGTCCCGGCGGGTATCGAACTCGCCGGCGGCCGCATCGATCATTTCGGGATGCCTGTCGATCCCGGCAATCTCATGCTGCTCGCGCACCATGGCGCAACGCCGGTCCTGGGTATGCCGGGGTGCGCCCGTTCGCCCAAGCTCAACGGGTTCGACTGGGTCCTGCGGCGGCTGCTGGCCGGCCTGCCCGTGACCCGCGCCGATATCATGGGCATGGGACCGGGCGGCCTGCTGAAGGAGATCGAATCGCGGGGGCAGAGCCGCGACGCGGAGGACTCCGACGCCGCCGCGGCGGAAACCGCGCCGCACGTGCCGCGCATCGCCGCCCTCGTGTTGGCGGCGGGCCAGTCCCGCCGCATGGGATCCATCCACAAACTTCTGGCCG
>JADFIH010000164.1 GCA_022566715.1 Pseudomonadota bacterium
ACAACGCGCGCGTCGTGGTCAAGGAATTGTTTGGATATTACCTCGACCGCCCGGACCGCCTGCCCGCCGAATGGCTCGAGCATCTCAGCGAGGGCGAGGGCGAGGGCGCCCCGCGACTCGTGGCGGACTACATCGCCGGAATGACCGACCGGTTCGCACTTGACGCCCACGCGGGACTGCACAAATAGTGTAATAATGAGTATTTTCAGCACCTTTCGGGGCGACATTGAGAAGATAATTGACGGTCTGGCCGCGTCGGGCGCCCTGCCGCCGGGCGTCGATACGGGATCGGTGACGGTGGAGCCGCCGCGCAATGCCGAGCATGGCGACCTCACCACGAATGCCGCCATGGTGCTGGCCAAACCCGCGAAGCAAAAGCCGCGCGAGCTTGCCGGACGCATCGCCGATCTCATCCGCTCCGTCGAGGGCGTGGCCGAAGTCGAGATCGCGGGCCCAGGGTTTATCAACGTCCGCCTGGACGCCGCGGTCTGGCGCGAGGAACTGCGGGGTGTCCTCAGGGCGGGCGCGCACTACGGCGATTCGGATATCGGGGCCGGAACGCCGGTCAACGTGGAGTTCGTCTCGGCGAATCCCACGGGTCCCCTGCACGTGGGGCACTGCCGGGGCGCGGTGTTTGGCGCCGCGCTGGTGACGCTACTGCGAAAGACCGGCTTCAAGGTGACGAGCGAGTACTACATCAACGATGCCGGCGCCCAGGTGGACGCGCTGGCGCGTTCGGTGCATCTGCGCTACCGCGAGGCGCTTGGCCGGCCGGTGGGCGAGATTCCTCCGGGCCTCTATCCCGGTGAATACCTCGTTCCCGTCGGCCAGGACATCGCGCGCCGCGACGGCGATAGGTGGGACGCGGCGGCGGAGGAGGACTGGCTGCCGGAGTTCAGGGCGCACGCGGTCAAGGCGATGATGGCCGGTATTCGCGGGGACCTGGAGCTGCTCGGCATTTCGTTCGACGTTTTCACGTCGGAGGTGGACCTGCATGGGGCGGACGCCGTCCAGGCCGCGCTCGACGACCTCGACGCCAAGGGACTGATCTACACGGGCGTCCTGGAGCCGCCCAAGGGAAAAACCCCCGACGACTGGGAGGCGCGGCCGCAGACCTTGTTCCGCGCCACCGCGTTCGGCGACGATACCGACCGGCCCCTGAAGAAAACCGACGGCGGTTGGACCTACTTCGCGTCCGACATCGCCTATCACCGCGACAAGATCGCCCGCGGATTCAACGCCATGATCAACGTCTGGGGCGCGGACCACGGCGGCTATGTCAAGCGCATGAAGGCTGCCGTGCGGGCGCTCGGCGACGGCAAGGCTGAACTGGACGTCAAGCTCTGCCAGCTCGTCAAGGTGGTGCGGGGCGGCGTCCCGGTGAAAATGTCGAAACGGGCGGGCGAGTTCATCACCCTGCGCGACGTCGTCGGCGAGGTGGGCAAGGACGTGGTGCGCTACATCATGCTGACGCGCAAGAACGATGCCCCCTTGGACTTCGATTTTGACCGGGTCGTTGAACAAACCAGAGACAACCCCGTGTTTTATGTGCAATATGCGCACGCGCGCATTCGATCCGTGATGCGTAAGGCGGCGTCGGACCTGCCCGAACTCGATTTGGCGGCGGCGGCGCTTGCGGACGCGGATCTCGAAACCTTGCAGCACGAGGCAGAAGTCGCCCTGATAAAGACTCTCGCCGATTGGCCACGCACCGTAGAAAGTGCGGCCCTCGCGCACGAGCCACACCGGATCGCCTATTACCTGGACGATCTGGCGGCTCAATTCCACGCGCTGTGGAATAAAGGGACGGAAAACCCGGATCTTCGCTTTCTCATCCCCCAGGATGTTTCCCGGTCGCGGGCACGGCTCGCCTTGATTCAGGCCGTGGCCCAGGTAATCGCGTCGGGCCTGGAAATCATGGGGGTCGAGCCCGTAGAGGAGATGCGTTAGATGAGCTTTGAACAAGATCAACGGATTCCCATGGGGTCCGAGGACGACTTGGTGCTCGACGAGGAAATTCGTTACGACAAGCCGAAGCGCAGCCGCCTCCCCGGCGTTCTGATCGGCCTTGTTCTCGCGGGGGTGCTCATGGGGGGCGCCTTCTGGTGGGGCTATGACCTCGGCCGAAGCGGCGAGAATGGACTATTCCCGCCGTTGATCCAGGCGAATCGCGCACCCATCAAGGAGGCGCCCGCGGACCCTGGCGGACTTCAATTTCCCAACCAGGAGAGTCTGGTTTTTGACGGCGTGACCGGCGACGAAGACGCCGCAGCGCAAGTCGGCGTCCTGGCCGCGCCGCCGGAACAGCCCCTGGCGCGGTCGGAAACCCAACGCATTGCACAGGAGGGCGGGGAAGTCGAGGCGTCCGCCGCGGCGATTCGCGTCATCGATACAGATGCGGGCGGGGCGGACTCTAGCGCCATTGCATCGGACTTGCCGCCCGCACCACCGCCACTTGCCGATGAAGATTTATCCGCGGCCCCGCTGCGCCAGACCGCGCGTACGGAAAGCTTGCAGGTCGCCCCGTCCGGGCGCGAGGTCGCCAGCGAAACCTTGGTGCGGGAGCCGTCGTCCGAGGAGTTGCAGATCGCCGCTGTTTCGGCGCCGGCCGCGCCGCGCGCCGTCCTGTCTGAGGGTATTGGCCCCCAGAGTACTGGACCCGAGAGTATTGGACCGGAGCGCATTGGAATCGAGACCGGGACCGCTCCGGCGCCCGCAACACCGGTGGCCACGCCGCTGGCCGTGGCGGCCACCGGTGCCTTCCGCGTGCAGATCGGCTCCTATCGCACCGAAGCCGGGGCGCTCAACGGATGGAAAATTCTCCAGTCCGCGCATGGAGTCCTTCTAGGGGACCTCGAGCCCACCATCGTTTCGGCGGATTTGGGCGCCCGCGGCGTGTTCCATAGACTGCAGGCCGGTCCCCTGGCGGACCGCGGCGCGGCCACGACCTTGTGTAATTCCCTGAAGGCTCGCGAGCAGGGTTGCCTCGTCGTCGGGCCGTAGGCATTGCCTCCTAGGGCGGCGATCTTTGCCCCAGCCGGCGCCGTTTTAAGTACGAGGGAGAAGTCGTTCTTTGCGGAGGCCGACCCGGCCGGCTTCATCCTTTTTGCCCGCAACTGCGAATCGCCGGACCAGATTCGCCGGCTGACCGCCGAGCTTAGGGCCTGCGTCGGCCGCGGTGACGCGCCCATTCTGATCGACCAGGAGGGCGGCCCGGTCGCCCGCCTCAAACCGCCCCATTGGCCGGCACGGCCGGCGGCGCCCCGATTTGGCGGTCTTGCGCGCCGGGATATGAGCGACGCCATCGAGGCCGCCGAACTCAACGCCCGGCTGATCGCCGACGACCTCCACGCGCTGGGACTCAATGTGGATTGCATTCCCCTGCTCGATGTGCCGGCGCCGAACGCTCACGACATCATCGCCGGCCGGGCCTTCGACACCGATCCCGGGATCGTGGTCAAGCTTGGGCAGGCGGTGTGCCGCGGTTTGAGCGCCGGAGGCGTCGCCCCGGTGATCAAGCACATGCCGGGTCAGGGGCGCGCCACGGCGGACAGCCACGAACGATTGCCGGTGGTAGATGCGCCGCGCGCCGAACTCGATGAGGTGGATTTCGCGGCCTTTCGCGCCCTGCGCGGCGCGCCCTGGGGCATGACGGCGCACGTCGTTTACCGTGGCATCGACGAGACGGGGCCCGCGACGACTTCCTCCATCGTCATTGGCGATATCATTCGCGGCGCCATCGGTTTCGATGGTGTTTTGCTAAGCGACGATCTCGGCATGAAGGCGCTGGGCGGCGATTTCGGTGAACGTGCGGCGAAGTGTCTTGCCGCGGGCTGCGACATCGTGCTGCACTGCAGCGGCGATGATGCGGAGATGCGTGCCGTCGCGGACGCGGTCGATGTCCTTTCAGGGCCGGCCGCCGTTCGCTTCGAGCGCGCCATCGCCGCGTCCGGATCTCCGCGGCCTTTCGACCGCGCCGCCGCGGACAAACGTCTTGCGGCGCTTCTCGATGAGTAATTGCAATGATTGGCGGGCTTTCGGTACTGCAGATTTCGACCTGGATTATCCCGATCCTGGTCGCCATCACCTTGCACGAGGCCGCGCACGCCTACGTGGCCTGGAAACTTGGCGACGACACGGCCCATCAGCAGGGCCGCGTCACTTTCAACCCCTTTCGCCACATCGATCCGTTCGGCACGATTTTCCTGCCGGCGCTGCTGATTTTCGTGCGGGCCCCGTTCCTGATTGGCTACGCCAAGCCGGTTCCCGTCAACTTCTACCGCCTGCGGCGCCCGAGGCGGGACATGGTGCTGGTGGCCGCCGCCGGACCGGCGATGAACATCCTGCTGGCCCTGGCGGCGGGCCTCTTGTTGCAGTTGGAGTCGTTCCTTCCGGCGGGCGCCGGGGCCTGGTACGCCGAGACGATGGAGCGTGGCGTCATACTCAATGTGTTGCTGGCCGTCTTCAACATGATCCCCTTGCCGCCGCTCGACGGCGGACGCGTCGCGGTCGGGCTTCTGCCGCGTGCGCTGGCGCGGCCCTTGGCGCGGCTGGAGCGCTTCGGGTTCTTCATCCTGATCGGGATCATGCTTTTTCTCCCCTCCATCTCGCTTCAACTCCTGGGCCGCGAGATCAGCGTTTTCGACTCCATCATATTGCCGGTGGTTAGGTTTCTGGCTACATTGATCTTGACCGTCACCGGCCACGGCTAGGCACGTTTTTGCAGACCAGCGAACCTTTCGACAGCGGCTTTTCCGAACAGGCGGCGCCCGGCGCTTCGGCCCATCCGCTGGTCGTCGACCTGGAGGGCTACGAAGGTCCGCTCGACGTGTTGCTGGCGCTGGCCCGGACGCAAAAGGTCGACCTCGCGAAAATCTCGATCCTGCAATTGGCGGACCAATTTCTCGCGTTCATCAATGAGGCCCGGCGCGTTCGCCTCGAGATCGCCGCCGATTACCTCGTCATGGCGGCTTGGCTCGCCTACCTGAAATCCAAGCTCCTGTTGCCGGAGGAGGACGGAGACGACGAACCCTCGGGACCGGAAATGGCCGCCCGCCTTGCCTTCCAACTGCGCCGCCTCGAGGCGATGCGGGGAATGGCGGTCAAGCTCATGGCGCGCGACCGCCTGGGCCATGACGTTTTTGCCCGCGGCGCGCCGGAGGGAATCCGTGTCATCCGCAAATCGGTGTATGAGTTGTCGTTGTACGAGCTATTGAGTGCCTACGGGACGAACCGCGCGCGCCAAACCGTCGCCAAGCCGCTCACCATCGAACGGCGCGTCCTCTTCACCATCGAGGAGGCCATCAAACGGCTCGAAACCATGTTGGGCAAGCTACCCTCATGGCAAGCGCTCGAGGCGTTCCTGCCAAACGTCTTCTCTGGAGAAGACCGGAAGTCCGCCCTGGCCGCCATGTTCACCGCAAGCCTGGAGCTCGTACGGCGGGGTGAGATGAAAATCCGCCAGGGCGAAGCCTTTGGGCCGATCTATGTCATGGGCGCCAATCGGGGCGCAAATGGGGGCGCCAATCGGGGCGCAAATGGGGGCGCCAATCGGGGCGCCAATGATGGGGCGGGGAGGCCAACGATCGGGGGAACCGGTGAAGGGGGAAGCTCGTGACAGATTTGGACACGCAATCGCCGGAGCAAGTGATGAGTGATACGGCGCAACACCTGCGGATGGCCGAGGCTCTGCTCTTCGCGGCGGACGAGCCGCTCGACAACAAGAGCCTCGCCGCGCGTCTGCCCGAAGGCGCCGACGTTCCGGCGCTCATGAAGGAGCTGTCGGAGCGTTACCAAGGGCGCGGCGTCACCTTGGTCAAGGTCGCGGGCAAGTGGGCGTTCCGCACCGCGCCCGACCTTGCCTTTCTGCTGGAGAAGGAGCGTACCGTCACACGCCGCCTGTCGAAGGCCGCCGTCGAGACCCTGGCGATCGTTGCCTACCACCAACCCGTCACCCGTGCCGAGATCGAAGAGATACGCGGTGTCGGCATAAGCCGCGGCACGCTCGACATGCTGATGGAGGTGGGATGGGTTCGGCTGCGCGGACGGCGCCGGACTCCGGGACGGCCCGTCACCTACGGCACGACGGAGGATTTTCTCGACCATTTCGGCCTCGAGGGACTCGACGATCTGCCCGGCGTGGAGGAGCTCAAGAAGTCGGGCCTGCTTCGCGCCGAGCCGCCGACGAGCCTCTTTCCCAGTCACGATGAAAATGCCGAGCCGGAAGACACGGAGCCGGAAGACACGGAGCCGGACGATGGGGAGCCGGACGACTCGGATACAGATGGCGGGGAGCCGGACGACGGGGCCGGTCCGCCGCGGGTCATCGACCCGGTCGCCGAACTCGAAGAGGACGAGGAGGGCGAGGCG
>JADFIH010000165.1 GCA_022566715.1 Pseudomonadota bacterium
GAGACCAACACGGTTCTTGACGAGAAATCCCTGGCCGCCATTCAGTCCTTCATGCAGCCGGGCGAGGTCGCGCAAAGCGCGTCCTTCGCCGGCTCCGTGCGCGACGGCATCGGCGACGCCCTGGCGCAGTTTCCCTGCAGCCGTCTGCAGGCGGCGTTTCAGCCCGAGACCGGCGGCCTCGAGATCCGGGGGCACGTGCCGGTCCCGGCCCTGCGGGCGGAGGTCGTGGCGATGTTGGAGCGGGCCGTCGGCGGCGCGATCCCCATCGGCGGCAGCGTCTTGGTCCTGCCGGCGCCGCAGTGCGGCGTGCTGGACGCCGTCGAGGCGCTCGGATTCCCGCAGTCGAGGGACCAGGAGAACGACCCGCTCGAAATCGGCCGGGAAGCGCAGGCCCAGATCCTCAGCTTCGAGGAGGGCCAGCGGGTGGTCTTTTCGCTGCAGGCGCCCGAATTCGACGCCCATATCTACCTCGATTACTACGACAAGGACGGCAACGTCGTGCACGTCCTGCCCAACCGGTACATCGAGGACAACCGGCGTGCCGCCAACGCGCGCTTCACCATCGGCGAAGGCCAGGGCCAGGGTGGCGGCTTCGAGATGCGCGTCACGCCGCCTTTCAGTCAGGACGTCGCGGTCGTGCTCGGCACGACGCGGCCCCTCTACGAGGGCCTCCGGCCGCTGGTGGAGGACGCCGCCGGTTATCTGTCCTGGCTGCGCGGGCGCATCGACGAGCTGCGCGCCGAGGACCCGGCCTTCCGCGGGGAGTGGGTCTATCTGTTCGTGCGCACCGGGTCGAGGGGCGCCTTCGCCCAGTGACGGACGGTATCAGTTCCGGGCCGCGGACGGGCTGAGCAGCTTGAACAGCGTGGCCTGGTCCGGCAGGCCCGTGACCGTCGAGCCGACCTGCTTCTGGTAAGATTCCAGGGCGCGCCGCGTATTCGGGCCGAACAGCCCGTCGATCCCGCCTTTGTAGTGCCCGCCCTCCTTGAGCAGGACCTGCACGCGGCGCAGAATCTCCCGGTAGACCCCGATCGATCGCTCGCCGACCTTGGCAATCACCGGGGCGCTGCTCTCCCGCAGCCGGTCGTCGCGCAGCTCGACGATCATCTTGTTGGCGACGGCGAAGAATTTCGCCCCGGGGTTCTTCGCGCAGAATTTCTCGAACAGGGCCGCGAGCAGGTTCTGGGACTGCCAGGGCGTTATGTCGTAGGTCTCGGGCGCGTACTGATTGATGCCGGTCATGTAGCCGTCCAGCCATCCCAGGAACGCATAGTAGGCGTTCGATGACTCCGACTTCGCGGTGACGAAGCTTTCGCAAGTGCTCCCGCCGATGCCCTCGACGGAGAACTGCCCGCCCGAGTCGGCGGCCTGCGCCTCGAGCGACATGAGGGTGGCGGCGAGGAACGACAACAGGGCACGTCTCATGTCGGAACTCCGGCGTCGGGGGAAGCGAATCGCGTTCCCCCATTTATATCTTGTTTCGCGCGGCGCGTCGGCAGTCTTTGGGCGCCGGCGGCCCCTGCCGCCCGCGGGGCTTTCCCTTGCCGGCACGAATTCCGCTTGATCGCCAAGCGCCTAGGGGAGCTTTACCTTGAGATGGTTAAAGGTTTAGGCTATGCCTTGGCGGGCCTTTTCCGGAGGGGAGGCGAGACCCCCAACGGTTAAGCTGGGCGGTTCGCTGGCGGAGCAGTGCTGCCGGGTTTGACCGGTGGCAGGCTGTCCCGGGACGGGGGTAAAGATGCGTCGCTGGGGTTCACGACAGGCTTTGGGGAATCCGAGGGGGCGAGTCCGCTTGGGCCGTGCCGCGTTCGTGGGCCGTGCCGCGTTCTTGGGCCGTGCTCGTGGGACTGCGCGGGACCGTCGCGCTGGCCGCGCTCCTGGCCGTTCTCCTGGTTTCTCTCGCACCGGCCCAGGCCCAGCAGGTCCCGCCCGCGGCCGAGCCGGGAACCGTCCAGAAACGGCTCGAGCCGCCGCCGCAGCCGAAAGCGGCCCCGCCCATCGACATCCCGGACACCGGCCGTGCGATCCCGCCGCCCGGCGCCGAGGAGATTCGTTTCGTCCTCACCGATCTCCTGGTCGACGGCAACACGGTCTATACCGAGGAAGAGCTGATGCCCCTTTGGGAGGGGTTGCTGGGGCAGGAAATCACGCTGAACCAATTCTACGGCATCGCCGCGGCGATCACCGTCAAGTACCGCAACGACGGGTATATCCTTACGCGCGCGGTGGTGCTGCCCCAGGAAATCATCGAGGGGGTCGCCGAGATCGAGGTCATCGAGGGATACATCGACAACGTCGTCATCGAGGGCGATCCAAGCGGCCCGGCGGCGCAGATCGAGGACAAGATCGCGGCGATCGTGGACTCGCGGCCGCTGCGCGCGGACGTCCTGGAGCGTTATCTGCTGCTGCTCAACGACCTGCCCAGCGTGATCGTGCAGTCGGTCCTGCGGCCCTCGCCCATGACCCCGGGGGCCTCCGAGTTGATCATCATTCTGGAGGAAGCGAAGTTCACCGCGGCGGTCTCGCTCGATAACAGGGGGTCCAGGTTCCTCGGGCCGTACCAATACGGCGCCAGCATGCGGATCGATAATGCCTTCGAGCTGTACGAAAGCACGGAATTGAACGTGATCGGGGCGACCGAGCTGAACGAGCTGCTGTTCCTGTCGTTGACCCACACCCTGCCCTTGACCACCGAGGGCACCACCTTGACCGTGATCGCCTCGCATACCTCGACGGAGCCGGGTTCGATCCTCGAGGCCTTGAACGTCGAGGGCGATTCGGATGCGGTTTCGGTCGCCGTCACCCATCCGGTGATCAGGTCGCGGAGCGAGAACCTTTCCGTCGCCGGCGGCTTCGACTTTCGCAACGCCACGACCAAGATCCTGGGCGTGACCGATTCCAGGGACCGCCTCCGCTCCGTGTTCGTCGGCGGCACCTACGACTTCATCGACCGGTTCCGCGGCATCTCCCTCGTCGGCGTGGAATTGCGGCAGGGCCTGGACATCCTCGGTGTGACCGACACCGGCTCCGCCAACTTGTCCCGGGCCGGCGGGCACAGCGACTTCACGAAGATCACGGCGGCGGCCCGGCGGAAACAGACCTTGGGGCCGGGAGTGTCGCTTAGCGTCGCGCTCAAGGGCCAGTACGCCTTCGACGCGCTGCTCGCCACGGAGGAGTGCGGCCTCGGCGGCGAGGAATTCGGCAGCGCCTACGAGGCCTTCGAGTTGAGCGGCGACCACTGCCTCGCCGGGCGGCTCGAGCTCCAGTACGGCGCCGCCGCCGAGAGCGAGTTCATCGAAAGCTACGAGATCTATGGGTTTTACGATCTGGGCGCCGTGTGGCGGATCAACGGCGGCAACCAGAAAACCCAGGAGAGCCTCGCCTCGGCCGGCTTCGGCGCGCGCGCCAACCTGATCGAGGACATTTGGGGTTCGATCGAACTCGCCATACCGCTGACCCGCTCGCCCACGGTGTCCCGCGATGACGGCCAGAAAAAACCGCGCATCTTCTTCAGCCTGACCAAACGGTTCTGAGCCACCCCCGGGACCGCCGCGACTGATACGCCGGGGCAGTCCCTCCTTTGATTTTGAAGGCGCGGGCGTTTTCATGCCCGAATCATTTAAAAACGGCCGTGCGGTCGGGAAGTATTTATCGAGATTATTATTTCACGCCGTTTTACTTGTGACATTAACTAAGATTAAAGGTCCAATTTTTAGTTTATAATATTGGTAAATAAACCACATTTATCTTGATTTTGGCCTAACAGAGAGTTAGATTTTACCGTCGTTCGAGGGAGGGCGTCGTGGGGCATGTTGCCCGGCGCCGCGCGCGCGCCGATCGATAAGGTTAACGGTCGGCGCTCGCTGGGGTTTGCCACCGGATCGAACCGGAGGCGGCCCGCAGGCTCCCAAGAACATCACGGTCCAGGTATGGACCCCCGCTCGTTGGGGAGCATCGGCCGAAAAGCCGTGCTTTTGGGTGGGGGCCTTGGGAGGTACGGATGGGAAGGTCACGTCAGGGCGGCGGCGCGTCGGCGCTGCGGATTGCTGGTTTCGAGCGCGAAGACCAGGGGCGGTGCGGCCAGGGGCGGCGCGGACTATTTTCGACAACGGCATTGGTGACGCGGCGGGCGGTATTGGCGCTGGCGCTGGCGGCCGTGCTGTGGCCGCAGGGCGCAGGCGCCAACCCGGATGGGGGCACGGTGGTGGGCGGCGCGGCGGCGATCGTGCAGACCTCGCCGAACCGTCTCGATATCATGCAGGCGACGGATCGGGTGATCATCGATTGGCGGAGCTTCAGCATCGGTGAGGCCGAGCACACCAACTTCGCCCAGCCGTCGACGGACTCGGTGGCCTTGAACCGCGTGACCGGCGGCGATCTTTCGACCATCGCCGGGCGGCTGAGCGCCAACGGCAATATCGTGCTCATCAACCCCAACGGCGTGATCTTCACCTCGACGGCGCGCGTCGACGTGCGCGGCCTGATCGCGAGCACCTCGAACATCGGCAACGAAGATTTCATGGCCGGCCGCCTGAACTTCTCGGCGGCGGCGAATCCCTCCAGCTTCGTGATCAACCGGGGCGAGATCACGGCCGCCGAGGGCGGCCTGGTGGCGCTGGTGGCGCCCTGGGTCGAGAACTCGGGCGTGATCGCGGCGCGCCTGGGGCGGGTCGAACTGGCCTCGGGGGGCGCGTTCACGGTCGATCTCTACGGCGACGGGCTGATCCAGCTGGCGCTCGCCGAGACGGGCGAGGTTGCCGGTGCGTTGGCGAGCGAAGCGCGGGTCTCGAACCTGGGCCTGATCAGCGCCGACGGCGGTGTGGTGGCGCTCACGGTGGCCGACGCCCGGAACCTGGTCGACAGCGTGATCAACATGGAGGGCATCATCGAGGCGCGCACGGTCGAGCAGAGCGCCGGCCGGATCGTGCTGAACGGCGGCGATGCGGGCATCGTGCGGGTCAGCGGGACGCTGGACGCCTCGGGCAGGGACGCGGGCGAGATCGGCGGCCAAGTCACGGTGCTCGGCGAGAAGGTGGGCCTGTTCGACGGCGCGGTGGTCGACGTCTCGGGCGACGCCGGCGGCGGCACGGCGCTGATCGGCGGCAACTACCAGGGCGCGGGTCCGGAACGCAACGCCCAGTTCACCTATCTCTCGAGCGGCATGCGGATCGACGCCGACGCGATTACCCAGGGCGACGGCGGCACGGTCATCGTCTGGGCCGACCAGGGCACGCGCTTCGAGGGCACGATCACCGCGCGCGGCGGCGCCGAGAGCGGCGACGGCGGCTTCGTCGAAGTTTCGGGTAAGGGCACGCTCGCGTTCAGGGGCAGCGTAGACCTCTCGGCGGCGAACGGCGCCAACGGGACGCTACTGCTCGATCCGAACAATATCACGATCGTTCCCGACGACCCGGATGGATTCAATATAAACATTACGTTGGTCGGCGATACCTTTGAGACGACCGGTGATGCGAGCTTTCTCGAGGCCGGCAGCATAGTCGCCGCTCTTACCACTGGAAACGTGATCATCGAGACGGGCATCGCCGCCCCGAGTTCGGAGGCGGGCGATATTATAATTCAAACGCTGATTACCGCTCCGGCCAATGGCAACAGTCTGACCTTGCTGGCGCACGACGACATAATTTTCGAAGATTTCGACGCCACTTTTTTCGGCCGCATCGATTTTTCGGCAAGCACCGGAACGCTCAGTCTTCTGGCCGATGGCATTTCGTCGGACGGGGTCGGCGCGATCATCAACAACAGTTCCGCAAGCTTCGTCATCGAAATGGACGTCGGCCAGCTCCTGCTGGTCGCAGGATCCGGAATCGGAACCGCAGCGAATCCTTTCACCCTGGAGGAGACCGACAACGCAACCATCGCGGGGACAACGACGAACAGCGGCGGTATTTTCCTGGAGGCCGACTTCAACAACGATCTTGTCATCGGAACGGTCGGCGCGACCGTCGGCTTGATCTCCGCCGGCGACGTAAGCATCGTGAATCTCGAGGGGAGTATTACGATCCTTCAAGACATCGTCGCCGGTGGCGCGGTGACCATAAACGCGACGATCGGCGACGTTCTGGCGACGGCGGACATCTTCGCCGGCGGCAACGCGGGCTTTATCGATATCGACGGCGACATTGTGACGCTTGCCAGGCTGGATACGCTCGGCGTGGCGGACTCAGGCATCGCCGATTCCGGCGACGTCAATGTCGACGGGAGATTCATCACCGTCACGGGCACGATCTTTACCGGCGGCGGCGACGGCG
>JADFIH010000166.1 GCA_022566715.1 Pseudomonadota bacterium
GATGTGGCTCTCCAGGGTCATGGCGGAGAAATTGGTTTGCTCGCGGTAGGCCCGCCCCATGCCGACGCGGTCATAAAGCCGGTCGAGGGCTTGGTCGAAGGCGAGCAGGTAATAGGCCACGTTCATGTGGTCGTTGTAGTCGATCCAGCCGGGTTGGACGGTCTCGCCGGTATCGATAACGATGGGCGCTTCGAAGTGCATGGCCGGGATCATAGTCGATGCGCGGGCGATGCGGGCGCGCCACGGCGGCGTTGATGTTGTCACGAATGCCGCCTAGATTTGGCGCTCCATGACCAGCAGCGCCACCCCATCCAACGCTGTTTCGAATGCGGTCGGCGAGTTGCGTGCCTTGCTTGGCGACCGTCTGTCGACGTCGGCCGCCGTGCGCGAGCAGCATGGCCGCGACGAATCCTGGCACGATGGCCACGACCCCGACGCGGTCGCCTTCGCCAAGTCCACCGAAGAGGTCGTCGCGATCGTAAAGATTTGCGCGAGCCACGGCGTGCCAATGATTCCTTACGGCACGGGGACGTCCTTGGAGGGACACGTGGCGGCCCTCCACGGGGGCGTGTCGATAAATCTCATGGGCATGGACCAGGTCGTCACCGTCAACCAGGCGGACCTCGACGTGACCGTGCAGGCCGGCGTGACGCGTAAGCAACTCAATATCCATTTGCGCGACACCGGGTTGTTCTTTCCCATCGATCCGGGCGCCGACGCCTCCCTCGGCGGCATGGCGGCGACGCGGGCGTCGGGCACCAACGCGGTGCGGTATGGAACCATGCGCGACAACGTGTTGGCGCTCATGGTCGTCCTGCCCGACGGCCGCGTGATCCGGACCGCGCGGCGGGCGCGCAAGTCGGCGGCCGGCTATGACCTCACGGCGCTCTTCGTGGGCTCCGAGGGCACCTTGGGCGTGATCACCGAAGTCACGCTGCGCCTTTATGGCATTCCCGAAGCGATATCCTCGGCGGTCTGCCCCTTCGAGTCCGTTGCCGGCGCGGTGGACACGGTGATCCAGACCATCCAGTCCGGCATCCCCGTGGCCCGGATCGAGCTTGTCGACGAGATTTCGGTCGGGGCCATCAACAAGTACTCCAACCTCGACTACGAGATCGCGCCGACCCTGTTCCTCGAGTTCCATGGAACCGACGCGAGCGTGGCCGAGCAGGCCGAGATGGTGGGCGCCATCGCCGGGGAGAACGGCGGTGGCGATTTCCGTTGGACCACGGTCGCCGAGGAACGCAACAAGATGTGGCAGGCGCGCCACGATGTCGCCTATGCCACGGTGGCGCTGCGGCCCAACTGCCGGCTTTGGGCGAGCGACGTCTGTGTTCCCATCTCGCGGCTCGCCGAATGCATCCTCGAAACCAAGAAGGACAACGACGAGTCCGATCTTCTGGCGGCGATCGTGGGGCACGTGGGCGATGGGAACTTCCATGTGGCCTACGTCGTCGACGCGGAAAAGCCCGAGGAAGTGGCCGAGGCCAAGCGGCTCAACGACGTCCTCGTGGCTCGCGCCCTTGCCATGGACGGCACCTGCACCGGGGAGCACGGTGTCGGTTACGGCAAGATCGATTTTCTCGTGGCCGAGCACGGCGAGGCGGTCTCGGTCATGCGCACCCTCAAGCGGGCCCTGGACCCCGACAACATCATGAACCCCGGAAAGATCGTCCGGCTGTGAGGCCGGACGTGGGGCCGGACCTGAGGAAAGGCTAGGTCACTCGTGCTGAAGATCTGGGGGCGGGATACCTCGGTCAACGTGCAGAAGGTGCTCTGGCTGGTGCACGAGCTGAACCTGGAGTACGAGCGTCACGACGTGGGCGGCGCTTTTGGCGGGCTCGACACCGGGGAGTACCTGGCCAAGAACCCCAACCGGCGCATCCCCACCATCGAGGACGGCGGACTCGTTCTCTACGAATCGAACGCCATCATCCGCTACCTCGCGGGTAAATACGCTTCCGCCGATCTATGGCCGGCGGATTTGGCGGCGCGCGCGGTGCTCGACCAATGGATGGATTGGATGCAGACGACGCTGTATCCGGAATTCATCACGGTCTTCATCGCCATGGTCCGCACCCCGAAGGCGGATCGCGATGGGGCCGCGGTGGAGGCCACGGCCGAGCGCCTGGGCAAGCAATACGCCATCCTCGACCGCCACCTCGCGACCCGCGATTTCGTAAGCGGCGGCGGGTTCACGGCCGGCGACATCCCGGTGGGCGCACTGTGCTACCGTTACTATTCGATCGACATTGCCCGGCCCGCGCTGCCCAACGTCGAGGCCTGGTACGAACGCCTGCAAGAGCGCGCGCCGTTCCGCGACGTCATCATGACGTCCTACGAAAGCCTGCGCGTGCCCGGCACCTGAGCGCGTTCAGATGAGATAACGAACGCCGATCGGGTATCCGGCCTTGCCGTTGTAGTAGCTGGCGTGCAGGACCGTTCGGTTGTCGAACACGATGATCTCGCCGCTTCCCGCGGGCGCCGACCAACGTTGTTCGAGGAGAATCTCGTCGATCAACGTCGCGATGTCCTCGCCCTCGAATAGGTGGTGCAGGGAGCGGAACTTCGACAGATCACCGCCCTCTTTCCGTTCCTGGAGATAGGCGGCCACGTTGGCGAGGACGAGTGTCGTCGAGTCGCGCGGTGCGCGCTGAACGGCGTCGAAGGGATCGCGGAAGAATAGCGAGTATTGATTGTCCTGATCGGGCGCGCGGTCGTAATGGAAGTCGAGGCTGGGAAAGATATTGCGCTGGCCGTCCGCGCGCGCGCTTGGGTCCAGATAGGCGTTCGTGAAGCTGACGGGGCCGAAGCGGGCGATCATGTCCCGGGTGGTGGCGCAGAGGACTCTTGACGCGTCGTAAAGACGGAGCTCCACCGGCGCCTCTAACTCGCAGCGCAGGCCGAAGTGCCGGAACGGGAACTCGACCGGTGCGTTCGGAAGTGGGGTTCCGTAATGCCGGGCGATGCGCTCGCCGTAGTCGGCGATGACGACCCGGGCCTCGTAGCGCACGCCGCCGACCGTTCCGCTGAGCACCCGGCGGGGATCGCGGGCCAACCCATCCAAGTCCTTCGTGGAGATTGCGAATGCGTGAGGCATGCTCGTTTTCGGTGTGGCCCGTTTTCGGTGTGGCGCGCGCCTCCATGCGGGCGGCGTGGTTCCGTTACGCCCATTACAAAGCACGGGGCGCGTTAGCCGCGGGTTAATATTCGCCCGCACCTTGTTGTCGGATGAGCGCGGCGGCGGCGGCGTTGCGTCCGGGCCCGACGCGGCCTAAATAACCCCACGACGGGTGAGCATGCATCGTACTATGGCGTTTAACTGGCCTCGGCGGGCGGCTTGCCGCGGCCACGTCTCGACAGGACGCACCCGAATCAGCGCACCGCCCGGAGTATCCTGGTGAAGAAGGTATTCTTTTCCGTTGTTGTGCTGCTGGTCCTCCTCATCGGCGCGGCATTCGCCGTTCCGGGTTTCATCGACGGGAACGCATACAAGTCGAGGATCATAAGCCTTGCCGAATCGGCAACGGGCCGGAGCCTCGCGATCAGCGGTGATGTGAGCCTGCGCCTTCTGCCGTCGCCGGCGCTCTCGGTCGAGGGCGTGCGCCTGGCCAATGTGGCGGACGCGGCCACGGCCGAGATGTTGTCCCTCGAGTCGGTTCAGGTACAGGTCGCGCTATGGCCGCTCCTGCGCGGCAAGGTGGAGGTGCGCAGCGTCCGCCTGGTCGAGCCGGTCATCGAACTGGAAATCCTGGCTGACGGGACCGCTAATTGGGAGTTTACCCCGGACGATGATGCCGCGGGGCAGTCTTCGGAGGCGGCGGGGGCGGCGGCCGGGGGCGCAGCCGGCGCGCCCACCCGCGTCACCGCCGATGATGACGGCGGCGGTGGCCGGATCGTCAGCCTGGCCCGATTCGAGATCGTTCGGGGCAAGCTTACCTTTCGGGACGAGAGTTCGGGCATTACCGAGATCATCGAGGATTTATCGGCCGTGTTCTCGGCGGACAGTCTCGCCGACGGCCCATATGCCGGGGCGGGCGAGATGCGCGTGCGCGGCATTCCCATTCGCTTCGATATCGCGGTCGGCGACCGCTCACGCCCGGGCAGCATTCCTATAAGCGCCGATCTGGAAGCAACCGGCATCGGGGCCACCTTCGCTTTTCGCGGCACTACAAGCGCGCTCGCCGCGGAGGCAAAGATCTTCGGCCGGCTTGAGGTGGCGGGCGGGGATTTGCGCGCGGCGCTTCAACCGCTCGTCGAAAGCGGCCTATTCACCATTTCGTTCCCGGTGCCGGGGGCGCAGGCGTTTTCCCTGAAGACGATGATCGAAGGCACCCGCGAGGACCTCGCCTTCAATGAGATCGACCTCAAGATCGGCGACGCGAGGGCGACAGGGGCGGTCAGCGCCGTGCTGTCCGGCCCGATCGCCATCGACGCGACATTGGCCGTGGGACTGGTCGATCTCGATACCTGGCTGGGGGCGCTTCCTATTCCGGGGCCCGCCGTTGGAAATGGACGAGGTGCGGGGCCGCGCGGCGCCGGGGCGCGAACCGCCGGGGACCCCGATGCGGCGGCCGCCGGCGAGGCGGGGAACTTTGCCGTGGTTCCGGATGACGTGTCGGGCAGCATCAGCCTGCGCATCGACGCCCTGACATACCGTGGAAACGCGGTGCGCCAAGTGGAGTTCTCGGCAAATCTCGCCAATGGAATCGCCACCCTCAGTCGGGCCAGCGCTCAGTTACCGGGAGGGTCCGACATCGCGCTCGTCGGGTCCGCGGCGAACGTCGATGGACAAGCCCGCTTCGACGGGACACTCGAAGTCGTGTCGGACGACCTGCGGGCTGTCCTGTCGTGGCTCGGTATCGAGATGCCCTCGGTGCCGCCGGGCAGGCTACGCAAGTTCAGCCTCCAAAGTACCGTTCGGGTGACGCCGGAACTGGGACAGATCTTCGGGATCGACATGCGTCTCGATTCGTCGCGCCTGACCGGCGGGGCGGCCTATGCGTTTCGGGACCGCCCGTCCTTCAGCGTCGACTTCGCCATCGACCGGCTTAACGCGGACGCCTACCGGACACCGGAGGACGCAACGGCTGGGGCCGGGGCCGGGCCAGGCGGCGAGGGGGCGCCCACGGTCACGCCCAATCCTCAGGCGGATGCGCCCGCGGACGAGCCGAGTGGGTCCACCGGCCGGGGGCTCGCCATCCTCAATGACTTCGACGCCAACATCAAAATTTCGATCGGCGTGGTCACCTACAATGAAACGCGCCTGGACGGGCTTCTTGTCGATGGCACCGTGCTGGGCGGCCGTCTGACCCTGAGGGAGGCAAGCGTGGCGAACCTTGCCGGGGCGACGGTGTCCCTGACGGGCGCGGCGGGCGATTTCGGCCGCATCCCCGTCTTTGCGAGCACCCTCGAGGTGTCGGCCCCAGATCCCGGCGGTTTGTTCCGGCTGTTCGGCGTGCCGCTGCCGGTGCCCTCCGGCCGGCTCGGACCGACCGAGCTCAAGGGGACCTTGAGCGGCAGCCGGGAAAGCATGGAAATCGACCTGACCACGCGGCTTGGCAACACGCGGGCCAAGATCGAAGGCACGGTGGCGCTCGGCGCGGCCAATGAGAAAGTCGATCTGTCGATCGGGATCGTGAACGACAGTTTCGTCGATTTCGCGTCGGTTCTGGGGTTCGACGTCAAGCCGACCGATCCGGACCTCGACGGGCGTATTTCGGTGTCGGGCTCCGTGGGGGGGACGCTCGATAATCTTGCGATCGACATCAGGGCCGCGGTGCAGGACGCGACGTTCACGCTCGCGGGGTCCCTCACGGACCTCACGAACACGCCAAGGTTCAACTTTCTTCTCGGCGCGGAGCACCCCGAGGTGGTTGCCTTCCTGAACGCGCTCGGCATCCCTTACCGTCCCGCCGCGGCCAACCTGGGGGGGTTCCGGCTGGCGGCCGATATCGCCGGCGATTCGACGCAAGTGACGCTCACCTCTATCGAAGGGCGCGCCGGTCCCGTGGCGTTCGCCGGGTCGGCGCTCGCCGGCCTGGAGGGCCCACGTCCCCGCATCGAGGCGGACCTCGAAATGAGCGAGGTTTTTATCGATCTCTTCCTGCCTCGCGTGACGCCGCCCGGTTCCGGCCCGGCCCGGCCCGCCGCCGCTGCCACGGCGCC
>JADFIH010000167.1 GCA_022566715.1 Pseudomonadota bacterium
CATATACCTGCGTCGGGCAAACAAAATATATTCCCTTGCGGCACTTCGACTCGCGTCGCAGGACATGCCCCTTGTATATTAGTTGCGGGAGGATACGCTTGTTGACGTTTTCCCAGTTCAATCCCGCATCGCTATATCCCGGCGTTCGGCCCTGCGGATCCGTAAAGGGTGTTCCGTTTAGGAGGGGCGCAACTTGGTCACTGTAATTCCCGGTCGTGTCTATGGTCTGTACTTCGACCGCCGTTATTTCGGTAGGAAAGCCACTCGTATCTAGCCTTGCTAGAATCCAGTCCACATAATATTTTCGACTCGCTTGTGCGGTCGAATTTTGGGGCCTAGGAAGCGGGAGTTCGCGGCCCCAATACCTCCCGAAGACGACCACTTCGTCACCCGTCAATGAACTACTAGAAATCTCAGAGGGCTTCATTAACTTCGTGCTCGCCCCGAATACTTCATCTGCAATGGTACGTAAAATCTTGAAACCATCTGCATAGAGCCGATTGGGGCAACAGATCACGGGCTGAGATCGCACCACCTGCTTGACGGAACACGCGCCGTGATTCGGTTTAATGCAGTTTTCACCAATGAACGGGCAAGTCTTGTTGGAAATGGCTGCCGCCGCGACCGAGGATCGGTGCAGTGGAGCAAAACCAAAAAACTCGACTATCTGTAGAGCCATGGTCCCATAATCGGACACCTATCTATGCGAGGCAACGATTTTGGACCGAATAGTATCCGAGAGGCGCCGGGCCAACATGCGCGCCATCCGCAGCAAGGGTATGAAGCCTGAGATGGCCGTTCGTCGATTGGTCCACGGACTTGGCTACCGGTATCGGCTTCACCGGCATGATCTTCCTGGACGGCCCGACATGGTTTTTCCCTCAAGGCACAAGATCATCTTCCTCCATGGTTGCTTCTGGCACCAACATTCCGACCCGAACTGCAAACGGGCCCATACTCCACGGTCCAATACTGATTATTGGGGCCCCAAACTAGCCCGCAACAGCGCAAGTGACGAAGAGCATATTGAGAAATTGGCTAAAATGGGTTGGGACGTGATGGTACTGTGGGAATGTCAGGTCAAAGAACTGGACAAAATGTCTAACTTTGTTCGGAAGTTTCTCGGACAGCTCGGACCGCCCCCCTCCCCTAAACTCCGAAATGGTCCGGTCGCGGTGAGGCGAGGGCGGCAGCAAAGACACCAATAACCATAAGGAAACTGCGGGTTTGGGCCGATTTTCCGGGCCATAAGCGTTGCGCCGGGGGGTGGGTTTCGGGCATCCTAGGGCCCTAGGCCGCACGTTGCGACAAACCACCTGGCCGCACGCCAGCCGCAGGTATCGCCATGTTTTTCCGAACCGCCGCCGACAAGCGGCCCTTTCATCTCGGGACCTACCCGCTCGAAGCCCTGCCGCGCGATGAGGCCCCCGCCCGCGCCGAGGCCCCTGGGCCGAACGGGGGCCCGACCGACGATTCCCGCGCCGAGGCCGAGCGCCCCACGCCCGCCCCGATTTCGACGCCTAATGGGCCGCTCACCAAGACCGCCCGTCATTACCGCGGGCTCTTCGCCGAATTCGCGCAAGGCGAGGTCGCGCCCGTGCGGGCGCCGGTGCCCGACGACCTCGGAGCCCGCGTCATCGACATCAAGGGCTACGGCTATTTCATGGACGCCTCGCAAGTGGGCGTCTGCGCCATGCCCGAGGGCGCCTGGCTCGGCACCCCGGCGGAAGGCATCGGGCCCGAAGCCGAAAGCGCGGAACGCGAAAGCGCCGATCCCGAAAGCGGCGGTCCCCTTGCCCACGGCTTCGCCATCGTCTTGCTGGTCGAGCACGGCCGGGTGCCCGAACCGGGGAACCTCGCGCGCGAGTGGGTCGCGCCCGCGGTGGAGGAGGTCGCCGACATGCGCGCGGCCGAGATCGCCGTTTGCGTGGCGCGTCACATCCGCCAAATGGGCTTCGCGGCGTGCGCGCATTTTTCCGGTACAACCCAGGCCGATCTGGAACGGCTCGCGGTGCTGGCGGGGCTCGTGGTGCGCGACGGCGACGCCTTGCGCAACCCCTTCATCGAGGGCGGCTTCGCGCTCGCCGCCGTGACCACCGAATATGAGCTCAGCCCCGACCAGCCGCTCGCGCGCAGGGCGGCCAAGGCCAAGGGGTTCGCCTACTGGCGCGGCGTCAACGGCGCCATGTCGGGGCGCGAGCGCAACCGGCGGGCCAAACGCGCGACCCACCTCGGCCCCTACCCCATGGAGACCGTGCGGCGGGTCGATGAGCCCACGACGCTGATCCTGGAGGCCGAAGTGCCGCGCGTGCCCAAGCGCGCCGCCTTTTTCGACCGCGCCCTGCGCGGTGATCTGGGCGAAAAAAGCACCCGCGAACGGAACCGCTTCGCCTTCAAGCAACCGCACGCCGCCGCCATGATGGGCCCGATGCGGGCCATGGTGCCGATCCAGGGCGGCGCGCACGACGCGCACGCCGACACCTCCGCGTACGCCGATCCGGGCGCCAACGCGCGCGCCATCAAGTCGCTCGGCTATCACATGGGGGCGGACTTCGTGGGCATCTGCGAGGTGCCGCGCTATGCCTGGTTCTCACACGGGTCGGACGGCGAGACCATCGAGCCCTATCACAAATACGCCGTGGTCATGCTGATCGACCAGGGCTACGGCACCATGGAGGGCGCGAGCGGCGACGACTGGATCTCGGGCGCGCAATCCATGCGGGCCTATCTGCGCGGCGGCGAGATCGCCGGCATCATGGCCGACACGATGCGCCGGCTCGGCTTCCCGGCGCGCTCGCAAACCAACGTCGACAGCGACGTGCTGCACATTCCGCTCTTGCTGTGGGCGGGCCTGGGCGAGATGAGCCGCATCGGCGAGCTCGTGCTCAACCCCTTCATCGGGCCGCGCATGAAATCCGTGGTCCTCACCACCGACATGCCGCTCGAGGTCGACAAGCCCATCGACTTCGGCCTGCAGTACTTCTGCAACAACTGCCAGAAGTGCGCCCGCGAGTGCCCCTGCGACGCGATCCCGCTCGGCGACAAGGTGATGTTCAACGGCTACGAGATCTGGAAGCCCGACGTGGAGCGCTGCGCGCGCTACCGCCTGACCAACACCAAGGGCTCGGCCTGCGGGCGCTGCATGAAGACCTGCCCGCTCAACAAGGTGGTGACCATGGACGGGCCGCTCGTGGAGCGCGCCGCAAGCTGGCTCGGCCTGCGCGCCTTCTGGCTCAAGCCCCTGATGGTGCCGATCGCGGTCAAGCTCGACGATGTGCTCGGCCACGGCAAGCGCGTGCCCGAGAAAAAGTGGTGGCTCGACCTGGAGGTGATCGACGGCGTGTGCGTGACGCCCAAGGGCATCAATACGCGCGACCTCGACCTTACCCGTAACACCGATCCGGCCAAGCAGAAGATCGCCACCTATCCGGCCAGCATGATGCCGGTGCCGAACGACAACCGGACCCAACCGGTCGACCGCAAGGCGGCGCTGGCGGCCACGAAGCGGCTCGAATCGCCCGCCGTGGCGAGGGCGCGTCACGCCCGGGGCGAGGCACCGCCCGCGCACTACACCCCCACGCCGGCGGCGGCGGGCGCTCCGAAGGGACCCACGTCGGCGCCGGCCCCTTATCAAGGCCTCGCCGGATCGGGCAAGGCCGCGCGTTAGGCTGGCGGGCGCCGGGGAAGGTTAGGCTGGGGCGGGCAGACCCAGGGGCATGAACACCGGCCGGACCCACCGAGCCACGTTGGCGGCCACGACGGGGGAAATGCGGGATTTCCTGGCCCCGAAAAGCCACTTCACGGCGCTCTTCGCCTGCCACATCACCAGGGCAAACCAGAGCATGTAGGCCACATAGGCCAATCCAAAAAATACCGCGGCGCCGCCGAACATGGGCTTTCCTCCCGAATTGAAGGTTGAAACATAGCCTAGGCGGGCTCCCTGCGGTGCGGCATAGTTGTGGCATTCCCCGAGCATAAATGAGGCCAGGTGCTATTCTATGATCGCTCGAAACAAGCGGACGAAGGCCTTGAAAAACATGCCGAATTCGATGCCGGCCTACGTGTCGAGCGGGGCCGGCCCCGACGCGGTCATCTGCCTGCACGGGATCGGCGGACGGCGCGACGTGTGGCAGCCGCAGATGCAAACGATCGTCCGCTGCGGCTTTCGCGCGGTGGCTTGGGACGCGCCCGGATATGGCGATACGCCGCAAATCGAGGCGCCCGGTTGGGACGGCTTTTCGGCCGCCCTGCTGCGCCTCCTCGACGGTCTGGAACTCGAACGCTGTGTCCTCTTGGGCCACTCGTTCGGCGGCATGATGGCGCAACACTTCGCCTCGAAGCATGGGCCGCGCGTCAAGGCGCTCGTTCTGTCCGCGACCAGTCCCGCCTTTGGCAAACGCGGCGGGGACTGGCAGCGCGATTTCATCACCCAGCGCGTCGGGCCCCTCGATGAGGGCCGCACGATGGAGGACCTCTCCGAAACCATCGTTGCCGGCCTCGTGGGAGACAACCCGGACCCAGCGGGCGTGACGCGGGCGAAGAAGGCGATGGCCGCCTGCCCCGACGCGACCTACCGCCGTTCCATCGAGGTCTTGGTCACCTTCGACATGCGCGAACACCTCTCGCGGATCTCCGTACCGACGCTCGTGATCGCGGGCGAAAACGACACAAACGCGCCGTCGCCGATGATGGAGCGCATGGCGGCCCGTATTCCAGGCGCCCGCTTCGTCCTGGTGCCAGGCGCCGGTCACCTCGCGAACCTCGAGCAACCCCTCGCCTTCAATGCGGCGCTGAGCGAGTTCCTGCAATCGATTCGAGCAACGGGGCGGGAATGAGCCTGTCCCGGCGTGCTCGCGCCGTTATGATACGGCCCAGGTGCAGGACAGCGGGGAAGCGACGACAATGCTGAGGGATCGTATCGAAGCCGCCTGGATTGACGCCTTCGAGCGCGTTTTCGCCCTCTCCGAGGTTCGCCAGGGCGATGCGGTCGCGATCCTCTCGGAAAGCCAGTCCCGCCAGATCAATGTTCACCTGGCGGAGCTCGCCCTTCTGCGGCTCGGCGCCAAACCCTTTCACATTGTGCTTCCGACCCCGCCCCAGGTTGCGCCGGTCCCCATCCGCTCGACCGGGGCGGCACAGGTCATCGGCGGCCTGAAGCCCGTCGTCACGGCGTTGGCCGCATCCACGATGGTGGTCGACATTACGGTCGAGGGCATGATGCATGCGCCCGAGACCCGCGCCATTCTGAAGGGCGGGAGCCGCATCCTCTACATCAGCAACGAGCACCCCGAGGCCCTCGAGCGCCTGGCGCCGAATGAGGCGTTGAAGCCGAAGGTGGAACGGGGGATCGCCAAGTTGAAAGCGGCCAAGACCATGAACGTCACCTCGCCGCGGGGAACCGACCTTCGCATCGGCCTCGACGGCGCGCCCTGCGGCGGCGGCTGGGGCTACTGCGCCGAGCCCGGACGGCTCGACCATTGGCCGGGCGGTTTGTGCCTCGCGTTTCCGGGACGCGGCGCGGTCCAGGGACGCCTCGTCCTCGACCGGGGCGATCTCAACCTCACGTTCAAGCGTTATATCGAAACGCCGGTCACGCTTGTGATCGAGGACGACTTCGCGGTCGCGGTCGAGGGCGACGGCCTCGACGCGGAATTGATGCGCAGCTACTTCGAGGCCTGGGACGACAAAAATGCCTACGCGGTTTCACATGTGGGCTGGGGCATGAACCCCGCCGCCCGCTGGGATGCGCTCATGATGTATGACAAGGGGGACATCAACGGGACCGAGCAACGCGCCTTCGCCGGTAATTTTCTCTACTCCACGGGCGCGAACGAATTCGCCAACCGCTTTACGTTGGGACATTTCGATCTTCCGATGCGGAACTGCTCGGTCGAGCTCGACGGCGAGGCCGTGGTGGTGGACGGGAAATTGCAGGGTTCGCTCGCCTAGGTCAGCCGGCGCCCCGCTTGCCCACTTTCAGCCGGCGCCAGGTTCCTTCTTCTTCACGAGGGCGCGCAGACGGTCCTTCTGCACCTTGCCAAGCGCCGTGCGCGGCAATTCGTCCAGAAAAACGACATCCTTAGGTTGCTTGTAGTGCCCAAGGCGTCCCTCGAAGAGGGCGAGCACGCCGGCC
>JADFIH010000017.1 GCA_022566715.1 Pseudomonadota bacterium
GACAGCGAACCCAGAACCTCGTTCACGATCCCCCGGATCACGCGAAGCGGATGCGTCGCCGGAACCCGAGCCTCAAGGTCCACGTAACTGAAAAGACTGCCGCTCGATCCGTCTTGGCCTCGCATGTGTCCCTCCTTCTCGTTAAAACGAGGGAATCACAAATCCCCCCCTTTGGGGAGAGTTTTTCAGCAGCCTGCTAGAGCGTTTCCGGTTCATCTGGAACCGCTCAAGGCTGCTGGAATCGCCCAAGGCTGCTGGAATCGCCCAAGGCCGCAAGGCGGCCCGCCGGTTATCCGGCGCGCCCGCGCAGGCGCGGAGCTTCCGGTCCGCAGCCGTGAGCGACAAAAAGCTAGAGTGGTTCCGACTAAGCCGGAACCGGGCTAGGGTCGGGGTTGGTGCAGTCCGCCGGGCGATACGGTGAAGATCTCGACGCCCGCCGCGGTAACCCCGACGGCGTGCTCGAACTGAGCCGAGAGGGAGCGGTCCTTCGTAACCGCGGTCCAGCCGTCCCTGAGCAGCTTCACCTGCCAGCGGCCCAGATTGATCATGGGCTCCACGGTGAAGAACATGCCCTCGCGCAGTTCGATGCCGGCGCCGGGTTCGCCGTAATGCAAGATGTTGGGCACGTCGTGAAATACGCGCCCCAGGCCGTGCCCGCAAAAGTCGCGCACCACGGAACAGCGCTTGCTTTCGGCGAAGCTCTGAATGGCGTAGCCGATGTCGCCGGTGGTGGCGCCCGGCCTGATTCGTTCGATGCCCCGCATCAAGGCGTCGTAGGTCACGTCGCACAGGCGGCGCGCCTTCACGCTGGCCTCGCCGGCGAAGTACATGCGGCTCGAATCCCCGTGCCACCCGTCCAGGATGACGGTGACGTCGATGTTCAAGATGTCGCCCTTCTGCAAGACCTTGGGACCGGGGATGCCGTGGCAAACCACGTGGTTGACCGAGGTGCAGATGGTCTTGGGAAAGCCGCGGTAGTTGAGCGGCGCGGGCAGTGCGCCCCCCGCCAAGGTGTACTCGTGACAGAGCCGGTCGAGCTCATCCGTGGTCACCCCGGGCCGCACGAACTCCGCGATGTAATCCAGGGTCTCGGCCGCCAGGCGTCCAGCCCGCCGCATCCCTTCGAAGTCGGCGGGACGATGGATCTTTATGACGCCGGTGTTGTGGGCCGGCGCCTCATGGGCATCAACATACGTCATCGTCAAAGACCGGTCTCCATCAGCTCATGAACTCGAGGGGCTTCATGACCTCGATCGCTTGCGGCGTCAACACGCAAGCATAACAAATGGCTTCCACGCCGCGGGTCCTTGCCTCGGCCAGCGCCTCGGCGTAGACCGGATCGATATCGGCGGCCACGGCAAAGAGCCCGCAGTCCTGCCTTTGTACCAGGTAGAACATTACCGCCCGGTTGCCGGCCTCGACGGCGTCGCCGAGTTCCTTCAGGTGCTTGGTGCCCCTCGCGGTCACGGAATCGGGAAATTCCGCCAATCCGGGCTCCCGGCGCAGGTGGACGTTCTTCACTTCGACATAGCATTTGGGCCGGCCAGGCGCCTCGAGCAAGAGGTCGATCCGCGAGTTCTTGCCGTAACGCACCTCGCGCCTCAGTGAGGGATAGCCCGTCAGCTCGGGGATGCGGTCCGCCCGGACCGCCTCTTCCACCAGGGCGTTGGGGTGGGCGGTGTTGATCCCGACCAGCGAGGCCTCGCCGTTGGTCGCATCCCGGATGAGTTCCCAGGTGTAGCGCAATTTGCGGTCCGGGTTTCTAGCGGGCGACAGCCACACCTCCGAACCCGGGGCCGTCAGTCCTAGCATGGTGCCCGTATTGGCGCAGTGGGCGGTCACGACCTCGCCGGACTCAAGGCGGACATCGGCGAGAAAGCGCTTGTAGCGCTTGAGCAAACTGCCGCGCTGGAGGGGATCGGGAAATTCCATGCCGGACCCTAGCCCGTCGTCCGCGCCTCCGCAACGGGGGCGCGTCCTCCGCGCCTCCGCGACGATTTTCGCGGGCCGGGGAATAAATTCGCCGGACAGGCGTTTGCCGATTCAGGTCGAACCGGCGGTCCGCTGGAGGGGCCACCGGCTTTCGGCCGGAATGTGGATGCTACCGGGCCAGGAGGAAGCAAATGAAGAAACTTGTTTATGGCGCCGCGCTTGCGCTCGCCGTGGCATTGAGCGGCACGGCCTTCGCGCAACAGAAAGAGTCCCTTGCTCACATGAACCACGTACTCAAGTCGTGGAACGACACGCCCGATAAAATGGGCTTGCTGGAGACGGCCGAGGCCGAGGCGGCGGTCGCCATGAAGCACATCGACCTCGCCATGGCTAAGCCCGGCGATCTCGCCAGCATCAAGCTCCACCTCGCCCATGTGGTAAATGCGCTCGATCCCTCGGTGATCGCGAAGGGGCCGGGGCTCGGCTACGGGCTGAAGAAGGCCGCCGCGGGCGTGGCGGCCCATATCGGTTTTGCCGCCAAGGCGGGCGATGCGTCGGAGAACGTCAAGCTGCATGCGGCGCACGTCTCGGCGAGCGCCGGAAACGTCGCCCACTGGGCCGGCGAGGCGGTTACGATGGCGGAGGGGGCCAAGGGGCAGTCGAGCGCGGCGAGCGCGCTGGCCGAAGCCAAAAAGGTGCGGAGTATGCTCGTGCGCATCGTCGAGGGGTTCGACGCGAACAAGGACGGCGCCGTGGGCTGGCAGGAAGGCGAGGGCGGTCTGGCCCAGGCCCGGCAGCACATGGGCTTCATGGCCAAGGGAGAGGCCGACAGCTAATCGCTCCGCGAGTACATCCGATGTTGTAGCGGGCTGATCCATTAGGGCGTTTCCGGTTCAATAGGAATCGCTCAAGGCTGCTGGAATCGCTCAAGGCTGCTGGAATCGCCCAAGGCCGCGAGGCGGCCCGCCGGTTATCCGGCGCGCAGGCGCGGACCGTGAGTCCGCAGCCGTGAGCGATAAAAACTAAAGGGGTTCCGAGCGAGTCGGAACGACTTTAGCGGGCTGATCGTTTGGTCGGCCCGCTTTCCTTTCGGCCGGCGTGGGCGCCGGGTGTCCCCCGCCGCGGCGCGGTGGTATATTGGCGCGAGCCGGGGGGAGGAACGATGGCCGCGCCGAAAAGAGTGACCGCCTGTCTGATCATCATCGGAAATGAAATCCTCTCGGGGCGGACCGAGGACAAGAACACGCCCTATCTCGCCAAGAAGCTGAACGAATGCGGGATCGGCTTGCGCGAGGTTCGCGTGGTGCCGGACGTCGAGGAGGAGATCGTCGACGCGCTGAACGCCTGCCGGGCGCGCTACGACTATGTCTTCACCACGGGCGGTATCGGACCGACCCACGACGACATCACCTCCGATAGCGTGGCCAAGGCCTTTGGCGTCAAGAACGTCATCCATCCGGAGGCGCGCGCGATTCTGGGGGAGCACTACGGCGACCAGGACCTCAACGAGGCGCGCCTGCGCATGGCGCATACGCCCGAGGGGGCCGAACTCGTGGAAAACCCGATCAGCAAGGCGCCCGGTTACCGGATCGAGAACGTGTTCGTGCTTGCGGGCGTGCCGCTCATCATGCAGGCGATGTTCGACAGTCTGCGGCACCGCCTTGTCGGCGGTCCGCCCATGCGCTCCCACACGATCCGCGCGGAACTGCCCGAGGGCAAGATCGCCAAGGGTTTGGGCCGCATACAAGACGCCTACGCCGACGTGGAGATCGGCAGTTACCCCTTCTTCCGGGCCGGCATCGTCGGTTGCAGCCTGGTCCTGCGCGGGACCGACGAGGGGCGCCTCGCAGGCGCGGCGGACGACGTGCGCGGTTTGATCCGCGAACTCGGCGCCGAGCCCGTGGACGAGACCGAAACCTGAGGACCGCACCGAGCGCGGCGCATGGCCAATGGAACTGATCGGCGGACTGCCCTACCTCGTGCGTCAAGCCGATTTTGACGATGCGGCGGGGATCGGGCGGGTTCATGTGGAGGTCTGGCGCGCCGCGTATAGCGACATTCTGCCGGACGATTATTTATCCTCCCTGTCCGACATCCGTCACTCGGCCACCTGGGCCGACATCCTCGACGACCGGAAACGCGCGGGCGCGACCTTCATCGCCGAGGCGGAGGAAGACGGCATCGTGGGCTTCGCGGACTGCCGCATCGAGCGCGCGGCGGACGACGCGAAGAAGGGGGAGGTGACGGCGATCTACGTCTTGCCGGGCTGGCAACGCCGGGGCGTGGGCAGCGCATTGATAGAGGCCTGCGCCGGGCACCTCGCGCTGGAGTCGGTCCAAACCCTCGCCATCTGGGTTCTGGAGCTCAACCGCGAGGCCTGCCGGTTTTACGAGGCGCTGGGCGGCGAAAGCGCCGAGTCGCGGCGGATTTCCTTCGCCGGGGAAAAGCTGACGGAGCGTTGCTACCGCTGGGACGACGCCGCGGCGCTGGCCGGTCTGGGTGACGAATAGGGTCTGGCCAGGCGGTACCGCGCGAAAAAGGGCCGCCAACGTTAACGGCGCTTTCTCTCGTCTTTTTCGGACCTAAACCTTTTCCGTTCCGATTGACGTACGCGGATCCTGGATTCGGCCAAAGCCCCCTCCCCCTTGATGGATTGAGATTGGACCGTGGCGTCGAGGACCCAGAGAAACTTCCAGTGGAAGTCCCGGTTGTCCGAACGTAAAGCGCCGGCCTTTGGGGGCGCCGCGTAAGCCGGTCGAACGTAAAGGGAGGGGCCTCGTCCCCTCCCTCATTTTTGCGAAAGCTTGGGAGGGGGTGTTTTGTTATTGCGGCCTCACCCCGAGCCTGTCGACGGGCGAGGTCCATCGGCCGAACCGGGAGTCTGGATAGGTCAGAACGCCTTGAAGGTAATGATGGTGAAGGTGTCCTTGATGCCCGGAAAGGTCTGAATCCGCTCCGTCACGAAACGGCCCACATCCTGGTCGTCATCCAGGTGAAACTTGCACAGGAGGTCGAACTGACCCGACGTGGAGTGCAATTCGCCCACTTCCTTCACCTCGTCCATGATCGTCTCGGCGACCTTATAGCTTTGGCCGGGCTCGCATTTTATTTGGACGAAGATTCGTTTCATGGCCGGGCCTGCGGGTGCGACGGGCTGCGGAGTCACGCTCCAACGAGCGCTCATGTTAACATGGCTCCCCGCCGCACGGCCAGAGGACACCATGGCAGAAGACACACCGGAAGCAGAGCAAAAGTCCGCGACAGAGCACAAGCCCGTTTATTACGGCGACTATCTTCGGCTCGGCCAGTTGTTGTCGTGCCAGCATCCTGAAAGCGAACGCCTGGGCAGGCCCGCCCACGACGAGATGCTCTTCATCACGGTGCATCAGGCCTACGAGCTCTGGTTCAAACAAATCATCCATGAGCTCGGCAGCGTTCAGGCCGCCTTCGCCGGACCGGTGCTGGACGACCGCGCCCTGACGCCGGTCGTTCGCAGCCTCGATCGCGTGCGCGAGATCCTCCGGCTGCTGATCCAGCAAATCGACGTCCTCGAAACCATGACGCCGCTCGACTTCCTCGACTTCCGCGACCTGCTCTATCCGGCGTCGGGCTTCCAGTCCTGGCAGTTCCGCCTGATCGAAATACGTCTCGGCCTGCGGGCCGGGCAACGCGTGAGCTATGACGGCAAAGGCTTCAATGAGCGGCTGAACGCCGAGGACCGGGCGCGGTTGACAAAGGCCGAGGCCGAACCAAAGCTGATCGAGCAACTCGACGCCTGGCTGCGGCGCACGCCGTTTCTCAGCCACGAGGGCTGGACCTTCGAGGAAGTCTACCGCGACGCGGTGCGCGGGCAACTCGAGGCCGACGCCGCCCAGCTCGCGGCAAACCGCACCTTGGCGGAGAGCCAGCGCGAGGCGCAGCTCAAGCGCCTGGAACGGGAACTCGCGCGCTTCGACGCCCTGTTCGACGAAGCATCCTACGAGGCGCTGCGCCGCGAGGGGCAATGGCACATGTCGCGCCAAGCCCTGCAGGCGGCGCTTTTGATCACCCTCTACCGGGACGAGCCCGCGTGTCAGCAGCCCTTCCGGCTTTTGAGCCTGCTCATGGACATCGACGAGGAGATGACGAGCTGGCGCAACCGCCACGCACTCATGGTGCAGCGCATGATCGGCTCGCGCATCGGCACCGGCGGATCATCGGGCCACGATTATCTGCGCGCCGCCGCCGACGAGCATCAGGTGTTCGGTGATCTGTTCGCCCTGTCGACCTTCTTGATCGCGCGCTCCACCTTACCGCCCTTGCCAAAAGCCCTGCGCCGCGCCATGGGGTTCAGCTACGAAGACGCGCCGGACGCCGCCTGAGCGGCCCGCCCAAGGGGTCGGCCCTCCAGGCCTCATCCCCCAAGTTTGAGCAATCCCGGGATCCACAGCGTCACCTCGGGAACGAAGGTGATCAGGAGTAGCACTACGATCTCCGCCGCGAGAAAGGGTAAGACGGCCACGGACACGCGTTCGAGCGTGGTTCGCGCGATCGGGGTCGTAATGAACAACAACAGGCCGAGCGGCGGCGTGATCAGGCCCAGCAGCAAGCCAACCATGAGGAAAAGCCCGAACTGAATCGGCTCCATCCCCAAACCTTGGACCGCCACCGGCATCAAAAGCGGGCCGAGGATGATCATGTTGGCGAGCGCGTCCATGAACGTTCCCATAATTAAAAAGAACAGGATGATCATGAGAAAAATCAGGATGGGGTTGTCGGAAACCGAAAGAATGAAATTGAGCAGTTCCCGCGGAACTTGAAAAAAAGTCAGGATGCGGCTGAAAACGATCGCCGCGCCGAGGATGATGAGGGCCGAGGACGTGACCCGCGCGGTCGCGATCATCGCCTCGGCAATCTTCTTCAGGTTTAGCGTGCGGTAGAAGAAAACGCCGACGAGAAGTGAGTAAAGAACCGCCACCGCGCCCGCCTCGGTCGGGGTAAAAATGCCCGCGAGAATCCCACCGATCAATATGACGGGAATGAGCAATGCGGGTGTTGCGTAGAAAGTGCTCTTCGCCAGCGGGATGGGTCCCTGGAATCGGTGAATTTCGCCGTATCCGCGCCGCCAACTCATTAAGAAGGCGACGACCATCAGAAACAGGCCCACCAGAATGCCTGGGACGATCCCGCCGGCGAACAGGCCGCCGATCGAGATGCCAAGCTGACTGCCGACGATGATCATGACCGTGCTGGGTGGGATGATGGCGCCGATGACAGCGCTCGAGGCCGTGACCGCGGCGGAAAAATCACGCGGGTATTTCTCCTTGACCATCGCCGGAATGAGGATGGGTCCGAGCGAGGCCGCATCCGCCAGAACCGAACCGGAAATGCCGGCGAAAAACATGGAGGTCACGATATTGACGTGCGCCAATCCGCCCTTGATCCAGCCCACCATGTGGGTCGCCAGTTCGACAAGCTTGTCCGTCAAATTGGCCCGATTCAGAAGCTCCCCCGTGAGCACGAACATGGGCAGCGCCAAAAGGGCAAACTGCGAGATGCCGGTATAAGCCTCGGTGATCATGATGAGCGGCGGGAGCGGCCGCGGCACCGGGGCGAAAAAAATGAAAACCGCGGACGCCAAGCCCAGGCTGAAAGCTACGGGGATGCTGAGAACCAAAAAGACGAAGAAAGGCAAAAGCAGCCAGGGACCGATAAATTCCATGATGAAATGCTGTTGTTGTTCTTAATTGCTGGCGCTCAGGCTATTCCACGCCCGGATCGCCCTGCGACTCGAAATGATCGAAATTCCTGCGCCGGAACTCGATGACATCACGCAACATCGTGTTGACCGCAAACAGCGCCATAAAGACGGCGCCCACGGGAATGGACAGCTTGGCCCACCTGCTGGAAATCTCCAAGCTGGGTGATCTGCCATGAAAGCGTTGGGTGAAGACGTCGAAACCGTACCAAATCAGCAGCGCGAGAAAAACGATTGCCGCGATCTTCGACAGGGCGATGGGCCAAAAGCGGTGCTTCTTCGGAACGAGGTCGATGAACGTGGGAATATTGATGTGTTCCCAGTTCCGCATCAACACCACCGCGCCGATCCAGACGATCCAGACGAGCCCGAAGAGGCTGAGTTCCTCGGACCATTGCAGCGAGGAATTGAGGACTTTGCGGAAAAAAACCTGCGCCAGCATGATCGACGTAACCGCGACGACCAAAAAGATCACGCAGGACTTAGCGACCAAGTCGACCCAGCCGACAACACGGTCGAGCGCATCGGCGGCGCGGTCTACGCTGGCGCGTGACATATTGTGAAATACAGGCTGCGAGGACGGATACGGCGGCCCCGAACAGGGTCCGCCGTTCCGGAAATCAAACTACGCGGTGCGAAGAGCGACGGCGGCATCGACGACCGCCTTGTCGATGCTCGCGCCCTCGCCGTCCCATACCTTCTCGCCTCCGGCGCGCCACTGGGCCATCTCGGCCGCGCTCGGTGTGTAGATTTCCATGCCCTTGCCACGAAGCTCGCCCTTAAAGAATTCCTCGAGCTTCTGGTCCTCGGCGTTAGCGGCGTCGGCCGCATCCTGCGCCGCAAGCATGAAGGCCTTCTGGATGTCCTCGCCCATGGCGTTCCAAGTGTTGATGTTCATCACCTGGAACTGAACCGAGAAGGCGGCGTTCACCTCAGTCGCGTATTTCAGGACTTCGTACATGCTGAACTTGAAAGTCCAGATCGGTTGTACATGGAAGCCGTCGACGACGTTCTGCTGCAGCGCCGTGTAGGTCTCGGACCACGGAACGGGTGTCGGGTTGGTGCCCCAGTTTCTGAGCATTTCAATATAGAGCTTCGAACCCGTGGAGCGGACCTTGAGCCCCTTCGCCTCGGCCGGGGTCGGCGTGGGCCGGAGGTTGTTCCACAGCATGCGGAAACCGCCGGCGCCGACCGGCGGCAACACCTTGACGGGCACGTTGGCCTCGAACTTCTTGGCCTGCTGCTTCCACAGGTCGGACTTGAATAGCCGGTTCCCCATGTCCCAATCGGTGATGATGTACGGCAGATCGACGAAGTTGAAGGCGCCGTCGAACCTGGAAAACTGCGGCGTGGCATTACTGGTGATGTCGATAAAGCCGGTCTGAACGGCTTCGAGCTGCGACAGGTCGGTGCCGAGCGTCGAGGACGGGTGGATCTGGATCTCCAGTTCCACATCGTATTTTTCGCGCAGGATCTGCGGGATCGCGCGGATCGAGATGTCCGTGGGATCGCCTTCCCTGGCATTCAGCCCGGCGACGATCGGCTTGAGGAACCGCTTCGCCTGTTGCGAGCGCGTAATCGCCGGAAAGCCCATTGTGCCGACGGCGGCGGCGCCGATGACCAAACCTGTCGTCTTCAGGGCCTCACGCCGCGTAATGCCCTTTTTGCTAGCCTTCTTCATAGCTTTTCCCCTCATCCCTCTAGAGTTGGCAAAACAACGCTGGCCCCGCCCAAACCGCGCCGGGCCCCGCCGCTAAAACTCGAACTTCGATTACAGGCTATTTCAGGTGGCCTGACAAACGATTTTCGTCGCCGGACCACTCCACGGGCACCGCTGCACGGGCAGCTAGCCCGCGCGCCAGGATTCGCCTGCAATACCCGCCGCAGTTGCGCATCGTATGAATCATTTCCTCTTTGGGGGCCAGCGGCATTCGTCACGACCCTCGCCACGGTTTTCCCACCGGTTTGATGTTTGCATCGTTGACCGATTCGGCTTAGGGGGAATCGGCGCGAGGCGCACCCTTGCCGCGCTAACGATTGGAAGCACGTAATGGGCATCTTGCCGGGCGATGCCGCCCACTTCGACGTGACGGTTCCCGTCGTGATCATTGGCGCGGGCGCCTGCGGATGCACCGCCGCGCTGGCAGCGCACGAACGCGGCGCCGAGGTCATGATCCTGGAGCGCGACGACAAGCCGCGGGGCAACACCTCCCTGTCCGGCGGTCAAATACCTGCCGCAGGTACGAAATTGCAAAAGGCGGCAGGTGTCGAGGATACGGCGGAAATACTCGCCGACGACCTGATCCGCAAAGCACACGGCGAGAACGACGCGGACATGTCGCGCCATATCGCCAAGGGATCGGCGAAGACCATCGACTGGCTGATCGATAATCACAACATGCCGCTGAGCTGCATCACCGATTTTATTTATCCCGGCCATTCCCGGCCCCACATGCACGCCTCGCCCAGCCGTTTTGGCGCTGAGTTGCTGAGCGTCTTCCTGGAGGCGGTTGCGAACGCCGGAATCGACATCGCCACATCGGCGCACGTCACCGGCCTCTATGCCGACGATGACGGCCGCATCCGGGGCGTTCGCATCACGCGACCCGACGGCAAGACCGAGGTTGTCGGCTGCGGCGCCCTCATCCTCGCCTGCAACGGCTATGGCGGCAACAAGGAGATGCTGCGGAAGTACATCCCCGAGATCGTCGACGCCCACTATCACGGGCACGAGGGCAACAAGGGCGACGCCGTGAAATGGGGTGTCGCGCTTGGTGCCTCGGTCAAGGACATGGGCAGTTTCCAGGGCCATGGCGCGGTGACGACGCCGCACAACATCCATCTCGGTTGGCCCGCCATCACCGAGGGCGGTTATCAGGTCAACACGGAGGGCCGCCGCTTCTCCAACGAGAACGCGGGCTATTCCGAGCAAGCCCTGAATGTCGTGCGCCAGACCGGTCACGTCGCCTGGACCATTTTCGACGAACGCTGTCAGGTCATCGCGCTGCAAATGCACAGCCATGTGGAGGCCACCGAGAACGGGGCCATCAAGACCTGTGCATCGGTGAACGCGGTCGCCCAAATGATCGGCTGCCCGGCGGACGCTTTGGCGCGGACCGTCCGTGAGGTGGAGGACGCCGCGCGCGGCAACCGCGACGACGCGTTCGGGCGCGATTTCACCGGTCATCCGCCGCTCGAACCGCCCTACAAGGTGGCGAAGATTCAGGGCGCCCTGTTTCACACCCAAGGCGGGCTGGAGGTCGATAAGACTGCACGGGTGCTGCGCGAGGACGGCACGCCCTTCCCCAACCTGTTCGCGGGCGGCGGCGCGGCGCGGGGGCTGTCCGGCCCCGCCGACTGGGGCTACCTGTCGGGCAGCGGCCTCCTGATGGCCATCAACCTCGGCCGCCTTGCCGGCGAAGCCGCGGCGGAGTTGGTCAAGGCCAAGGTCTCGGTTTAGCTAAACCGGAACCCCGCCCGCGACCGTGGTGCGGTGCATGTGGCGCAGGTGTTTGCGATCAAAGCCGGTGGCGTGATGCACAACGCAGCGGTTGTCCCACATGACCAAATCGTGCGCCCGCCAGGCGTGACGGTACTGAAATTCCGGCTTGGCGCAGTGATCCGCGAGGAACTCGAGAATCCCGCGCGATTCGTTTTCGGGTAGCCCGGCGACCGAGAGCGCGAAGGCGCCGGTGTAGATCGCCTTCCGGCGTGTCTCCGGGTGGGTGCGAACCAGCGGGTGTTCGACGTAATCGAGCGCCGCGAACTGTTCGTCGGTGAACTTGGGTGCCGTGATGCGGTTCAGGCCGTGCACCGCGCGTAAGCCCTGTAGCCGCGCCTTCCAGTCCGCCGATAATGCGTCGTAGGCCGCGCGCGTCGAAGCGAACACCGTATCGCCGCCTTCCGGCGGAACATCGTGCGCGTATAGAAACGAGGCCATGCTCGGCCGATGGGTGTAGGAGACGTCCGTGTGCCAGTAACGGCCCGCATCCTCCAGGCCGAGGGGCTTGCCGCCCGAGTCCTTGCCATTGGACAGAATGAGAATCTCGGGATGATCGGCGTGGTGGAACTGGTCGAGCATGTGGATCTCGGCCTCGCCAAAGCGCCGCGTCAGGGCGATGTGCCGGTCCGGCGTCAAGGCCGGCGTTTGGGAACGACCGCGAAAGACCAGTACGGAATGTTCGAGGAACGCATCGTGGACCGCGTTGAAATCCCCTTCGCTCAGCGCCGCGCCAAGGTCGGCGCCCGACACTTCCGCCGCGATGGATTTCGCGAGCGGTTCAACTGAAATCGGCATTTACCCATTCCTCCACCGCCGATGTTTGCCGGACAAAGCCCCAAGGTTCAACTCCCTTTCGGTCAAGGGCGACTCAAGACTTGGTCGAGGCTCACGGTATTTCTCAGGCCGCGTCCGGTTGGGGTAGAATGCCCGGATCCGCGCGCCGGTCAGGACGCGGCTCACGACAATAATTGGGGAAGATCAGACAATGGATTTGATGCTGAAGGACAAGGTCGCGCTTCTCGCGGGCGGCAGCAAGGGCATGGGCGCCGCTACGGCGAAGCTATTGGCCGAGGAGGGCGCGAAGATTTTTCTGGCGGCACGCGGGCGGGAGGCCCTGGACGCGACCGCCGCGGCATGCCGCGACATCGGCGTGGAGGTTGGAACCATCTCCGCCGATCTATCGACCCCCGGCCCCGCCGAGGACGTGGCCAAGGCCGCCGTCGAAAAGTTTGGCCGCATCGACATTCTTATTAATTCGGCCGGCGGCGCGCGCGGCGGCCCCTTCGAAGACCTATCGGACGAGCTCTGGGCCGACGCCTTCAACCTGAAATTCTTCGGCGCCATGCGTATGGTGCGGGCAGTCCTGCCCACGATGCGCAAGCAGAAATATGGCCGCATCGTCAACGTAACGGGAAACACGGGGCGCCAACCGCACCCCGGCCTGCTCCCCGGCGGCTGCGCCAACGCGGCGCTGCTGTCCTTCACCAAGGGTTTGTCCGAAGCGGTGGTCAAGGACGGCATCGTCATCAACGCCCTGCAGCCCGGACCGGCCCGCACCGAGCACTGGGAGGTGCTGATGACCAACCTGTCACAGGGGACCGGCATGGACGTGGCGACCTTCGAGAAGGGTTTCCTCAAGCTCATCCCGATGGGCCGCACGGCGGAGGCAGGCGAGATGGCGCGCATGATCACGTTCCTCGCCTCGGACGCCGCGTCTTACATGACCGGGCGTTCGGTGGTGGTCGACGGCGGTTGGAATAAGGAGATGGCCTAGTCTATGAGTCCCTTGGCGGCGATGCCCCGGACGACGGACTCGACGTCCACCTGCAGGAGGGCCCCAAGGGCTCAAGGGCCAACGAAAATATCGTTCGCGCCCCGCCCACCATCGTATTCTGCCGAGGGCTTCTCGAAGTGCGGCTCCGGCATTTCGATCCCTCAATATCAACCCGTATCTCTAGTCTAACCTTTTGATTATACTCAGTATCTTTCGGAATTTGGATCCAATTTCGTCGGTGCCAAATGTTGGAATTGAACCACTAGGGTGGACAGGGGGCAGCACCGCCTGAGCGCCCCGTCCCATCGCCTTCCTTGCCAATGGCTTCTCCGTGAAGGAACAAAGTCCTAGGGCGTTCTACCCATGGGGCATACGCCCTTGGGATGAGGCTCTAGCCCTTCTGCCCCCGGCGGCCTCTCCAAACGAGCCTAGTTTTCAATCATGAGCTACGCGAATCGTGGCTCCGGGACACAACTAAAGGTTTTCGAGGACAAAGCCATGCGCCATATCTTAAAACCAGCCTTGATATCGGTCTTAGGGGGGATTGCGCTGTCGGCCATGATCGCGGCGCCGGCCTCGGCGGGCCACGTGTGCAAGGAGTACGGCCAGATGAGCGATGCGCTCAAATCGCTCTACGGCGAGCGGATGGTCAGCTCGACACAAAAGGGAACGGATCGGCGCTTGGAATTCTGGGTCTCGGACAAGGGAACCTGGTCCATGGTCCTGGTCCTGCCGAATGGCCGGTCGTGCCTCAAATCCTCGGGCCCCCACCCGTTCACCGAGAAGCTGCGCGTCGCGGAAAGCCCCGCGCTGCCGAACGCCGGTTAGACCTCGTCCGGCCGGGTATTGTCGTCCGGGTAGTGGGGCTCCGGCCGGGTATAAAGATCCTCGTAATGAACCAGTTGGGGTTCGCCTAGAGGGCACGCCTTGCCGCCACGAAAGGCCCATTCGCCGCGGTCGCACTTGTCCGCCGCCACATAGCCGTTGATATAAAACTTGCGGTCGTAGGAGGCCCGGTTCGGGCCGGACCCGTGAATCGTGTAAAGGTTCCAGAAGGCCACGTCACCGGGATCGAGTTCCAGGGAGACCGCCTTTTCGGGGTCGAGTCCAAGCGCCGCGAGATCGTCCGCCTGCAACGCCGTGTCGGAGACGCGCCCCGGCAGGGAAATGCTCACGTCGCGCAAGCGGTGACTGCCGGGATAGACCAGCATGGCGCCGTTCTCGGCCCGGTGCGGGTCCACCGCAATTCCGGTTTGCACATAGGCCCACTCGGTCGAACGATAGGCCGCGGCGGGCCGCCGGAAATGGATATCCTGATGGTAGGCGAATTCCGTCATCGCCGCGCCCGGCGGCTTCCAGTGCATCTGGTTGATGATCTGCTTCACGTCGACGCCGATGATCGGTTCGATGATGTCGAATAGTCTGGAATCAGTACGAAACCGGCCGAGCACCGGGTCGAAGTACGCCGCCCATTGCACGAATCGCACGATCCGTCCCAGGGCTTCGTCCCTGTCGACCCGGAAGAAGACGTTCCGATGGCGGTAGTTGCGCGCGTGTTCAAGCCCCTGGGCGTAAACGCGTTCGAAGGCCCCCGCGAGCTCGGAAATTTCGCCGGGACCGAAGACGCCCCTGACGACGGCGTATCCGTGCTCCCGATAGTGGTCTAGGTAATCCACGGCCATGGCCCCCGAGCGAACCGGTCCGTGGTAGCAAAAACTCGTTAACGAATCGGTTCAGGCCCGGTGAACTGGAAACGCCCTAGATGCGCGACTTCAGGCGCTGAATAGCCAGGGTCGACAATACGACCGAGCCCGCGAACAGGAACAGGCCGAAACGCGCATCGGCGTCCGACAACAGGCTGCCCTCCAGCATCACGACGATAATGGCGACCACGAAGACATCGAGCATCGACCACTTGGAGAGCGCCGCCATGGCGGGAAACAGACGCCGGAACAGGCGGCTATTGCCGGGGCTCCCGAGACAGACGGCCAGGCCGGCCACGATCTTCAGGACGGGGAACACGAAGGTGAAGAAGAACACGGCCACGAAGAGGAGGTATTCCCCCTCGCGCAGGAGTTGCAGCGCCCCATCGGTCAGTGAAAACGTATCGTTGAAGATCCACAAGCTGGAGACCGACACCGCCGGAAGAAGAAGCCCCGCCACCAAGAGCGGCAAGGCCAGCGCCAGCAAAGCCGCATCGAACTTGTAGCGAACCATCATTCGCGCTTTGCCCTCCGGGGCCGTGTTTTGCCCTCCGGGGCCGGAACCCCCAAATATGGCGCTGCCGGCCGTCCTGTTGAAGGGCGGGCGCGGTCTCAGGAAAGGCCGGCGCTTTCGGGCAGCCAGGATTCATGCACGTGCAGCCATTCGACGCCGCCCGGCGCGCCCTCACGGCGGCGGAACAGAACCGTGCTCAGGCGGCCTTTGACCTCGCCCGAGCGGTCCTGCCACTCCTCGTAGGTCGCAAGGCACAAATCGCCGGCAACGAACCGGCAGTCGTAGTTCTCGATCCAGATGCGGAAGGTCTGGTCCGGCGGCGTGAACGCGCCGTGCGCCGCCTCGAGGGCCGTCAGCAGGGGCGGGCACGCCATGACTTCGCCCTGGGCCGTGATCATGGTCATGTCATCCGCGAGCGCATCGGCGACGCGCGCGAAGGCCTTCTCGTTGCGCGGCAGCGCGCCCGTCATCCACTCGACGAAGAAACGGTGAAGCTCGGTAATCTCCTTCTCGCACAATTCGCGCACGGCGCCTCCTTTCCCTCCTGGCGGTTCCATCAACAATCCGGCTAGAACCATAATTGGTCCGAGCCGCCAATTGCACCGCAATTTGGTGGCGCGCGACCAGGGCGCAAAAGGTTGGCAAATCCTGCTCTACGTGATCATTCCCCTGTCGAGGCCGAGGATCGCCATTGGAACCATTTTCGTCGTGGCCCTGGTGGCCAGCGACGTGACCATGGCGCGCCTGTTGAGCGGGGGACGGATGTCGTCGGTTTCCGCCCTGGTCGTCAGCCAGTACAGTCACATCCAGTATCCTTTCGCGGCGGCCAACGGGATCGTCCTGCTGCTGACGCTGCTCCTGTTCGTGGCCGGTGTGATGCGCTTCGTCGACGTGCGCGAGCAGCTTTAGAGTGGTCCCGATTCGATCGGAACGACTCTAGCTTTTGCCGCTCACGGCTGCGTCCAACCACGCCAGATACGTCTGATCATGGTGGTCGTCCTTTTCTATTACGCCGATCGCCTACATCTGGAGGGGCTCGTCGCTTCAATCGAGGACGACATTCGCCGCATTACTGGGGCGCCTCGTAGCCGACGCGCCCGCCGACAAGCGTAAGGACCGACTGGATGTCCTTTATCTCCTCTTCGGAGACCGTGAGGTAGTCGCGATCAAGGACCACGAGGTCGGCATATTTTCCGGGCTCTATGGAGCCCAGATTATCCTCTTGAAAAAGGAGATACGCGTTAGTCCGGGTGTGGGCGATGAGCGCCTCCTCGCGCGTCACCGTCTGATCCTTCAGCATCACGCGGCCCGCCACGTCCTTGCCGGTGACCGCGAAGTAGAGCGTGAAGAACGCCTGATAGGGCGACACGATCCCGGCATCGGTGCCTAGTCCCCACGCTATGCCGCTTTTTTGTGCTGACCGGAATGGAGGCATCTCCAATACTTCGGCTCCCGACGCCCGTAACCATCGCGTCCCCAGGAGGGCCGGCGTGGTGTGCAGGGCAAGCACCATCCCAAGTTCGTTCGCGCGGTCTATCTGTTCGTTCGTCATCGCGTAAGCGTGGTGGAACGACCAGCGCAGCCCGTTGATGTCGCTGGACAGATCGATGTCCTCGAACATGTCGAGGAGCCGCTCAATTTTGGCCTCGATCATCGTGTGCTCGTGGATTTGCCGTCCGGTTTCAACCGCGGCCGTCACGATCTTGCGGAATTCGGCAAGATCCTGGTCCGTCGCGCGCCAGGGCGGACCGATGACGTCGAAGACGGGCCGATAGAGGACTTCTCCAAGGCCCTGCTGGCGGAAATAATCGTTGGGCGCGGCCTTCGCGGCATCCCTGACGAACTGCGCCGCTTGGGTGGCCTCTCCCGGCCTAAAGAACGGATTTCTGAGCGTGTGAAAAATGCGAACGCTGGACCAGCCGCCCTGCTCCTCGACGTACTCCTTTGCCCATCCGTAGTAGGACGGTGGAATGAACCCGCCGACGTCGTAGACGGTGGTGATGCCCGCCCTGTTGTAGTCCGCGTTGTTCGCGGCGAGATTGGCTTTCCATTGGGCGGCGTCCGGCACCGGCACCACGTTCCGGACCAGGGCCATGGCCGCGGGACCGCGCAGGACGCCCGTCGGGTTGCCGTCCTGGTCTTTAACAATCGTTCCACCCTGGCCAAACCTCGCTCTGGGGCCCCCGCCGCCTCGAATCTCCGTATCGCGATCGATCCCCGCGGCCGCGAGCGCCAAGCTGTTCGCCAGCCCCAGACCGAAGCCCACTTGGGCGAACACAGGATTGTCGGGCGCCGCCCGATCGAGTTCGTCCTTGGTGAACAATCTCGCGTCATCGGTGAACTGAGCCTCGTTCCAACCGCCAATTGTCAGCACCCATTGGCCGGGCTCAGAGGCGCGAGCCTTGGCGGCGATCAGTTCAAGCGCCGCTGCCCGCGAGGACACCGCGTCGAGGCGAGCTTCCAACGGCCACGTCGTTACGCCGCGCAGGTAATGAACGTGATTGTCGATAAGACCCGGAATGACGGTGCGGCCGCGCAGGTCGGTGATGACCGTGTCCGGACCGGCCAGGGCGCGGATATCCTCGTTCGTGCCAACGGCCAAGATTCGCTCGCCCGAAATGGCGACGGCTTGGGCAATAGAGAAATCCGCGTCCACCGTCAGGACCTTGCCGTTGACGAGGACGCGGTCCGGAGCGGATTGAGCGCTTGCAGGCGCCACCCACGCGGCAGCGGCCGCAATGCCGATGGCGAATAGCGAAAGTCGGAATTTCATAGGTATCTCCCGCGCCGTTGGCCAGGGCAGCCGGCGCCTACCAGAGACATACACGAAGCACGACCCGACAATCCGTCGCGGGAAGACCCAAACCTTGACTCCCCCGGGGGATTCGCCCCCGCCCAAACCGAAATCCAAGGATTTTTCGTCCGATGGCGATGGTGCGGGAGGAGAGACTCGAACTCTCAAACCCTTGCGGGCGCGGGATTTTGAGTCCCGTGCGTCTACCAGTTCCGCCACTCCCGCCGCCGCAGCGGCGCCATGGCGCCGCAACGCGCCGCAACATAGGCCAGGGTACGGACCTAGTCCACCCGCGCCACCCGAAGGCCCTCCACCGCCCTGCCCTGCCGGAGCCGGCGCCGCGACGCCCGGAGAGCATGTCCGGAGCCGGGGCGATTAACCTTTTCGCAACCATGCTCGCCCTATCGGTACTTGATCGCGCCACCCAGAGTGGTCTGGACGCTTGGCGCCTCCGAACCGACTCAGATGAGCGCCGCCCCCCTCTTCACCCACGCCCACCCGGATATGGACATACAGCGGCCCTTCGACGCCGCGGTGGTCATTCGAACGCTTGTCCGCGAGACCCTGACCCGCGCCGTCGAATCGGTCTACGCGCAGGACCTCGACGGCAGCGTTCAAATTCTCATCGGCATCGACGATCCGAAGGCCGAATTCGCGCTGCTCGATCACCTTGTCGAGGATTGTCCGGACCACATGGCCCTTACCATATTCAATCCCGGCTATTCGACGTTCGCCCCGAACGGGGGTCTCTACGACGCCTTCGGTGGCATCCAGTTGTCCGTCCTGACCTACCTGGCGCACACCCGCCACGTCGCGTACCTGGACGATGACAATTGGTGGGCGCCAAGCCACCTGAGCGACCTCAAAGCGGCCATCGAGGGCTACGATTGGGCCTTCGCGCTACGCTGGTTCGTCGATCCGGACACCAGCGAGCCACTGTGCGTCGATGATTGGGAGTCCGTCGGCCCCGGCGGCGGCATTTTCACCAAAGGCGTTTTCAAGGGCCGAAGATATTACGACGGGTTCGTCGATCCAAACCCCCTCATGATCGACAAATTGGCATGCGACTCCGCAGTGGCCGAGTGGAATCGAAGTCTGCCGGGTGAGCCCGGTACGAACGACCGGGTCATTTTTGACTACCTTCGCAAGAACCATCACTTCAATTGCACTTTCAATCCCACGGTTTTCTACGTTATCGACCCGAAGGATCCGATCCACCGCAGCCGATCCGTCGGCATCGCAACAAGGCAATCCGGTGGACAGTCCGAGGCGGATATCGAAAGGCGGCTCAGTCACCTGCCGCCCCTCATTCAGGAGTCTTCCCGCAAGTGGCTGCTGCGGAAGCTGACGCGGAACGCAATTGGGGCGTTGGTTGGGGTCCACGATGGAGGGTTCGCGGAGCGGCTCCTTGACGCCACCCGGCCCGCCAAGCTGCATCTCATCGATTCGTGGGAGGACGAGCGGTACCAACAAATTCTCACCCGATTCGAGGGGCCCATTGGCGAGGGGCGGGTGCAGGCCCATCGCGGCGAGGCTTTGCCCGCGATCACCAACCTGACCGACGACGATCTCGACTGGGTCTACATCGAGGGCGGCCAACCCTACGAGGAGGCCAAACAGACCCTCGAGCTGCTCTGGCGTAAGGTCAAAAAACGGGGGTGGATCGCCGGCGGCGGATTTGGCGAAGGGACCGGCGTCCAGCAAGCGGTCGACGAATTCCTCGCCAAGGGCGGGGTAAAACTGGCGAAGATCGCCGGCGGCCAGTTCGTCCTTCGCAAAAGGCCGGGCGGATCACCCCGGCCGAGAAACGAATCGCTCCGTACCCTGCGCACGCCGGCCATATCTGAAATCCGCGGCAAAACTTGGGGGGAGCCCGCCGACACCGTAAGCCCCAATGATTTTTGGACACACAATAGGTCCCCTCTGTCGCTGGACGAGGCCGGGGCGCGCCGGGACATTAGCTTGTATTGTTTCGACGATCCCGCCCGCCAGGCGCTGTTCGTCGCCATTCCCCGTGAGGCGCATCGAACCGATGCCTCCACCTATTTCCGGGCGCAATACAAGGCCGCGGGCAAGGTGATCAGCGTGCCCTATGAATCCCTTCCGGCCTATTGCGGAGAGCAAGATGCGGTGCCGGTGTTCATCTTTTCGATCGGGCGCTGCGGCGCCACCCTGTTGTGCAAGGTGCTTGGCCTTGCACCCAACGCCGTGAGTTTGTCGGAATCGGGAATCTATTCGCAAGTCCTCGGGTTCCGCCGCGCCGAGTACCGCAAGGTCGGCGCGAAACGCGACCGGGAGCTGACGGAGCTATTGCGATTGGGCACGCACTGCTTGCAAAAGAACGTGACGAGCGCGGCGCGGCCCAAGCTCGTCCTTAAGGTCCGCGACCAGTGCATCGCCATCTCCGATCTCATCTCCGCGGCCTTCCCGCGGGCAAGATTGATTTTCCTGTACCGCGACCCCGAGGAATGGGCGCGCACCTCCATGCACGCGCCCGGCTATAGCGGCGAGGAGCTGGCGCGGCTATGGGACGAAGCGGGTGCATTTTTCCAGGGACTGACGGAGAGTGGCGCGGCACTTCACACACTCAGCTACGACGCCCTCAGGTCGGACGGGACCGATGCGGTCGCCGAGGCCGCCCAATTCTGCGGATTGGAGCCGCCTCCCAAAGGCCCTGTCCAGAAGGTGTTGGAGAGGCATTTCGGCGCCGAAGGTTCCGCCGGCGCACCGCGCGGGGACGACGGTCAACTCGATACTTTCCGCGCCCACATCGGCGGCGCCTCGTCACCCTTTGAATCCTGAACCCGCGGCGCCCGGCGGGCATCATAATTTCGCCAATATGAGAAGCGATCGTAGCGGCTGCCCCGCGATGCGCCGCGCCCCACGGGCGAATTGCCAGCGGGAACAGGGCCTGCTATAGCCCGCCCTCGAGGCACCCAACCGGAGACCCAGACTGCTCAAGCGCCTGTACGACTGGACACTGGCTTTGGCGGCGCGGCGCCACGCCCTGTGGGCGCTGGCGGGCGTGTCCTTCGCCGAAAGTTCGTTCTTTCCCCTCCCGCCCGATATCCTGCTGATCCCCATGGTGATCGCGAACCGGGCGCGGGCCTGGCTGATCGCGGGCGTCTGCACCGTGGCCTCGGTCGCGGGCGGGGTCTTCGGCTATGCCATCGGCTTCTTCCTCTTCGAGACGGTTGGCCGGCGGGTCGTCGAGTTCTACGGCTACGGCGAAAAGTTCGAGACCTTCCAGGGCTGGTACAACGAGTACGGCCTGCTCATCGTCTTCGCGGCGGGGCTGACGCCGCTGCCCTACAAGGTGTTCACCATCGCCAGCGGCGTCACGGGCCTTGGGTTCGTCACGTTCCTGGTGGGGTCGGTGGTCTCGCGCGGCGCGCGGTTCTATATCGAGGCGGCGCTTCTGTGGTGGCTGGGCGAGCCCATCCGCCGCTTTCTCGAACGCAACCTGCAATGGGCCACCGCCGGCTTTGTCGTGCTGCTGGTCGGCGGCTTCGTCGTGCTCCGGCTCGCCGTTTGAACCGGTTCGTGATTTGGAACGCAACCCGGAATCCGGCTAACCTAGCCCCATGAACGACACGACAGAACCGGGCCAGCCCCGCGAAACCGGCGCACCGCGTGAAACCGGTCCGCCGCGTGAAACTGGAGAAACACGTTTGCCCGGCGATCTCTCCCCGGAGCAGATGATCGAGCGCATTATTCGCGTCGATCAAGCAGGCGAAATGGGGGCCGAGCGCATCTATGCGGGCCAGCTTGCCGTCCTGGGGAAGAGCAAGAGCGCGGAGATCATCCGCCGGATGGCGGAGCAGGAGACAAAACACCGCAAGACCTTCGAGGACTTGATGATCGCCCGCAAGGTGCGCCCCACCGTGCTCGCGCCGCTCTGGAACGTGGCCGGGTTCGCCCTGGGGGCGGGGACGGCGCTTCTGGGAGAGCGCGCCGCCATGGCCTGCACCGTGGCCGTCGAGGAGGCCATCGACCGGCACTATGCGGCGCAGGCCGCCTACCTGGGCGATGATGAGGAAGAACTGCGCGACGTCGTCGAGGAGGCCCGGGCCGACGAGGTCCAGCACCGCGAAATGGCGCTCGAAGCGGGCGCGGAGCGCGCCATCGGCTACGAACCCATGCGGGTTGCCATCAAGACGGGAGCCCGCCTCGCAATCTGGCTGTCGGAACGCTTTTGAAAAGCAGCTCTACGGCTCCAGCTCGGCATCCCAGTACAGGAAATCGCTCCAGCTTTCGTGCAGATAGTTGGGCGGGAACGAACGGCCGTTCTTTTGCAAATGCCCGACGCTCGGCACGAAGGGCATGACCGCGGGCGCCATGCCGGCCTCGCGGTGGAGCCGGCCGCCCTTGCGCAAATTACACCTCGAGCACGCCGTCACGACGTTCTCCCAGGTGGTGCGGCCGCCACGAGAACGCGGCACCAGATGATCGAACGTGAGTTCCTCGTCATCGCCGCAATAGACGCATTCGAAGTGGTCGCGCAGGAAAACGTTGAACCGGGTAAAGGCGGGCCGGCGGGCCGGCGCCACATAGCGCTTGAGCGCCACCACGCTGGGCAGGCGCATCTCGAAGCGCGGCGAGTGCACGGACCGGTCGTACTCCGAGACGATATCGACGCGGTCGAGAAAAACCGCCTTCACGACATCCTGCCAGCCCCAGAGAGACAAGGGAAAATAGCTGAGCGGCCGATAATCGGCGTTGAGAACCAGGGCCGGACAACTATTCAAGGAAGCAAACAACGGACACTCCTTCCCGCCGGATACCGATCATGCGGCGGGTTATCCGCCAACGATCCCGGCGGAGCGCGTCCGTGTCAACCCGCCACGGCAAAATAAGCGGTTTCTTACCGGCGTTCGGGCCGGCGTTCGGGCCAACCTCCGGGCCAGGGTAACGGGAATTCGCCGCGGGCCGACGCCTACTTTAAGCGCCAGACTTCGATCGTCCCGGCCCGGCCGCGCAGACTCTGCGGCCCCATCGACTCGTGCGCCGCATCCTCCGGCAGTTCCGACATAGTGCTGGCGCTGGCCAGGATACAGACCTCGGTGTCGGGGCCCAAGTCCTTGCCCAGTTGCTCGAGCCGCGATGCCGTGTTCACCGTGTCGCCGACGATGGTGTAGTTGATCCGACCCGGTGATCCGATGTTGCCGACCACCGCCTCGCCCGTGTGCAGGCCGATGCGCACCTGTATGGCGGATTGGCCCCGGGCCCGGCGGCGTTCGTTTTCGGCCCGGACCGCGGCGGCGATGGCCGAGGCGGCGCGCACCGCCCGCGCGGCGTGATCCTCCTGGTACTCGGGCGCGCCCCAAAAAGCCATCACGCTGTCGCCGATGTATTTGTCGATGGTGCCCCCTTCGTCCTCGACGCACGCGCTGACGATCGTGAAATGATCGTTGAGGAAGCTCGCCACCTCGTCGGCGTTCATGGCTTCGGACACCGCCGTAAACCCCACGATGTCGGTGAACATGACGGTCAAGGTGCGGGAATCGGAGCCCAACGCGCCCGCCATGCCCTGTTCCAGCAGACGCCGCACTAGGGTCTTGGGAACGTAATTCTCGAACCAGTGCAGCCCCGAGACCATCGAATTGAAGGCGCGGGCCTGATCGTCGAGTTCGCGGATGCGCGACGCCGGCAGTTCGGACACACTGGCGAACTCGAGATCGCCAATGCTGTTCGCCGCCCGCGCCAGGCGGCGGATCGGCCGCGCGATCAGCCGCCCCATGATGATGGCCGCAATGACGGAAAGCAAAAGGACCACCAGACCGGCGGCGCCGGCCCAAGCGAGCCGGCGCATCTCGCCGACGGCGTCCGCAGCCGGGAAGTAGCTGCCGATCAGCCATGGCGTGTCCCCGAAATCCGTGATCTCACGAAAGATGAAGACGTAACCCGTGCCGTCGACGCGCGCGCCGCGAACCCTGAAGTTCGCGTCCTCACCCTCGGCCCGGCGCAAGAGGCGGGCCGGAATGCCGCCGCCGCCCTCGCCCTCGAACTGCCAGATGGCGGCCAGCACCGGGTCGCCGACTTCGTCGAGTCCCGGCAGTAACTTGTCTTCGGACAGCCCCTCGAAGCCGTAGGTCAGCGCGCGGTGGGCCAGCACCTGGTCCCGCCCATAAAGAATGAAGGCGTTGTTGCCGAACTCCGTTTCCATTTGCTCGAGAAATTGCGAAAGCCTCGTGACCGATACGAGGGCGATCAGCCCTCCCAGGAGTTCACCATCGCGCCGCACGGGCATGCGCAGGTTGATAAAGGGGAGCGCGTTGTCCAACGGCGTGCTGACGGGTTCGCCCCAAATAGGCCCCGTGGCATCGGATATTGATTCCACCGCGGCGCGCACCACCGGATCGGCCGCCGCGTTGCCGCGAACGGGCACCGCCCCGCCACCTACCCGTTGAACCCCAATCACCCGAAAGTCGGGACGAATGAACGTGATGGCGGCAATTTGCGGCGTGGCGGAGAGCGCCCCGGAAAAAACGTCGATCAGCCGGTCTTCGTCGTCGATGTCGAAACCGGAGAAGACGATGAGGTCATGCAGAAACGTTACCTGATCCCGCGCGGGTTGAAGTTGCGACTCAACCTGAGCGACCGCGGTCGAGACCGTCAGCTCCGCCTTGTCGCGCAGGAGATCGAGGGTGTTGCGCTGGGCGCTCCAGATGCCGAGGCCCAGAACCGAGAGGATCCCGACGAGGACCAGCCCACCGAGCGCCAGAACCAAAGTCGCCGACATGGACAAGCCGCGGCGGCGACTACCGGCGGACGCGGGCGCCGTACGAACGGGCGCGTTCATCGTTTCCCCAACTTGAACCATGGCAACCTTTCCGGTCTCCCAAAAATCGGTTCGTCTTTAGCTGGCGGGGGCTAGGTGCTTGGCGAGGAACGCCTTGCAGTAATCCAACCCTGGCCCGTCGATCCCATGGGGCAGACCGGGACGAATATGCGATTCGACGGAAAAGCCCGCCGCCAGGAGCCGCGTCACCGCATCATAGTGCGCGGCCACGGGCACCACTTCGTCGGCATCGCCATGGACCAGCAGGATCGGCGGTTTCGCCGTGCCGCCGCTTAGCCCACGATCGTCGTCCACCAGCGCGCCGGAAAATCCGACGATCGCGGCGCAGGCTTGGGCCCGGCGCAGCGCCACGTAGAGCGCCATCATTGTGCCTTGCGAAAACCCGACCAAGGCAAGATCGGCGTCGCTCAGATCGTGATGCACCAGTTCGGCTTCGATGAAGGCGTCGAGAACGGACGCCGCTTTCCGGGCGCCGCGCACGATCGAGTCGGGTGTGCGGTCGATCAGGCTGAACCACTGACGTCCCGTGGGCGCCATATCGAAGGGCTCCGGCGCATGGGGCGACACGAAAGCAGCGTCCGGAAGGACCTGCGCGAGCTGCGGCGCCAATGCGAAAAGATCGTTGCCGTCGGCGCCGACGCCGTGCAGCAGAATGACCAGTTGGCGCGCCGGTCCGCCCGAGGCGGGCAGAAGCCGCGGGCCGTCGATGAGCTGATTTCCGGTGGCCTTTTTTTCGCCGTTTTGATTTTCGGCGGATTGCTTTTCGGACAAGAGCGGTTAATCCTTTCGCATGGGCTGGCCCGGCGCTTCCCGGCACACCTAGTATGCGCCACCATATTAACACCATCATAACCTGTGCCCGACCCCCCACCTGACATCTTGGCCGTTACACGCTTCGCCCCCAGCCCGTCCGGTCTCCTACACCTGGGCCACGCCTATTCGGCTCTTTTCGCCGAGGCCAGGGTTTTGGAGTCCGGCGGCCGTTTCCTGCTGCGCATCGAGGACATCGACGCCGGGCGTTGCCGGCCCGAGTTCGAACAGGCGATCTACCAAGACCTCGCCTGGCTCGGCCTGCGCTGGGAGGAACCGGTGCGCCGCCAATCGGAGCACTTCGCCGATTATCAATCGGCGCTCGACCGGCTGGACGCGCAAGACCTTCTCTATCCTTGCTTCTGCACCCGCAAACAGATCCGCGCCGAGATCGCGGGGAGCCCCTCGGCGCCGCACGGGCCCGACGGACCCGTGTACCCCGGCACCTGCCGCGCCCTGCCAGCGCGGGAACGGCGCGCCAGGGTCGATGCGGGAGACGGCTTCGCCCTGCGCCTGAAGACGGACCGGGCGGCCGCTTTGGCGCGCGGCAGCCTGGGAGATGCCTTCGCCTTCCAGGACCGGGAGCGCGGCGAGGTGCCTTGCGATCCCTCCCCCTTCGGCGACGTGGTGCTGGCGCGCAAGGATGTCCCCACCAGCTATCACCTCGCCGTCACCGTGGACGACGCGCTGCAAGGGGTCACCCTGGTCACGCGAGGCGCCGACCTGTTCGAGGCCACCCACGTCCAACGCCTGCTGCAGGTGCTCCTCGGGCTACCCGCGCCGCACTATCACCATCACCGGCTGATCACGGATGACGCGGGGAAA
>JADFIH010000018.1 GCA_022566715.1 Pseudomonadota bacterium
TTGTACCTGGGGCGCCGCGCGTGGCGCTACGCCGGCGCCGCCGCGATCGTCGGGGGCGGTCTGGCGCTGGCGACGACGGACACGCCGGACATCCTGATCGACGGCGATGCGAAGCAGGTCGCCATCCGCACCCAGGGGGGCGGGCTGAGCGTTTCAGGCCGCGCCACCTCCTTTGTCGCCGAGACCTGGCTGCGCCGCGCCGGCATCGCGTCGGCCACACGATGGCCGCGCGGGTCGGACCGGCGTGCCCCGCTTGAAGCAGGCGCCTTGCGTTGCGATGGGCTCGGCTGCGTCGCCACCATCGACGGGCGGACGGTCGCCATCGCTTTCACCCGCGGCGCCCTTGCCGACGACTGCCGCAACGCCGACATCGTCGTCAGCTTCGTGCCGGTGCGCGGGCCCTGCCCGTCCGCGGATCTGGTGGTGGACCGTTTCGACGTTTGGCGCTCCGGCGCGCACGCGATCTGGCTGTCGGGCGGCGGGATTCGGGTGGAGACGGCGTCGGACCGGCGCGGGCGGCGGCCCTGGGTCGAAACCCACCGCCGCATCCGCGCCATTGAGGAGCGCTTGGCCGCTAAGCGTTAGTACTTGCGGATGAGGCCGACGAGGCGGCCTTGAATCTTGACCCGGTCCGGCGGGAAGATGCGTGTTTCAAAGGCCTCGTTCGCGGCTTCCAGCGCCACCGAATTGCCGCGCCGGCGCAGCCGTTTGAGGGTGGCCTCTTCGTCGTCGATGAGGGCCACGACGATGGAGCCGTTCTCGGCCGTCTCGGTCTCCTGAATGATCGCGATGTCGCCATCCAGGATGCCCGCGTTCACCATCGAATCGCCTTCGATCTCGAGGGCGTAATGGTTGCCGCGTCCCAGCATGGCGCCCGGCACCTCGAACTGGTTCGTGGCGTCGCGCAATGCGGCGATGGGGGTGCCGGCGGCGATCTTGCCGTAGAACGGCAGCTCCATGAGGTCGCCGCCACTACCTTCCGGTTTGCGCGCCCCACTCAGGCCGCCCCGGAAGTTGCCCTCGATGACGCTGGGCGCAAAGGCCGGCCGCGCCGCCGCGGCGGGGACCGAGGCCTCGGGCGCCTTCAGGACCTCGAGCGCCCGCGCACGGTGCGGCAGGCGGCGAATGAACCCGCGCTCCTCCAACCCGGTGATCAGGCGGTGAATGCCCGACTTGGAGCGCAGCTCCAAGGCATCCTTCATCTCGTCGAAGGACGGCGATATGCCCGTCGCCTCCAAGCGGTCGCGAATAAACACCAGCAACTCATGCTGCTTTCTCGTCAGCATGCTTCCAGCCCTTTCGAGGAACAAATGCAAAACATCACTAGATGTTCTACTTAGGTTCTCTTATGGGGTCAACACCTAGTTGTTTTCGAGGGCAACCGCCGTCCTAGAGATCGGAGGTTGCGGCCTCCAGGCGGATGATCCGCACCGTATCGCCGGCGCGCGCGGCCGGGGCGTGGGGCGGCCTGATGACCAGGCATTGCGACTCGGTGAGCAGCCGCAGCATGCTCGAATCCTGTTTCTCGAAGGGCGTGGCGATAAGAGTTCCGTCGCCGTCGCGGGTAAGCTTGGCGCGCAGATAGTCCTGGCGCCGGTCGTTCGCCTCGAGCCCGCACCCAAGACGCGCCGTCTCGTCCCCCGCCGCCGCGGCGTCGGCCACCCCCAGCAGGCGTTCGAGCGCGGGAACGACGAAGATCAGGCCGCAGACGAGCGACGAAACCGGATTTCCCGGCAAACCCAGCATGGGCGTCGGGCCGATCCTGCCGAACATCAGGGGCTTGCCGGGCCGCATGGCGATGCGCCAGAAATCGATTTCCAATCCTTTTTCGCCGAGGACCGATTGGACGAGATCGTGGTCGCCGACCGACGCGCCGCCCATGGTGATCAATAGATCGGTCCCGCGGGCGCCATCGGCCATGGTTTGCAGCGAGTCGCGCGTATCGAGCGCGATGCCGAGGTCAATGGGCACGCCCCCGTGCGCCCGAATCAGGGCGGCTAGGGCGAGCGCATTGGAGCTCACGATCTGGTTGGGCCCAACGGGGTCGCCTGGGCGCACGATCTCGTCGCCGGTCGCGAGCAGGGCCACGCGCGGACGGCGGCGAACCTCGAGCCAGGGAACATTCATCGCCGCGGCCAGGCCGACGTCGCGGGTGCCCAGACGCCGCCCGGCCCGCAACAGGACCTCGCCTCGGCGAAAGTCCAGCCCGGCGGGGCGGATGTAGCGGCCCACCGGCGCCCCGTCGCGCACCGTGATCGCCGCGCCGTCCGCGTCCACGTCTTCTTGAATGACGATGGCGTCGGCGCCGTCGGGCACCGGCCCGCCGGTGAAAATGCGCACGCACTCGCCGGACCCGACCGCGCCACCGAAGGCGTCCCCCGCGGGCGCCTCGCCAATTTGTTTGAGGGTGACCGGGACCGTGGCCACGTCGGCGGCGCGCACGGCGTAGCCGTCCATGGCCGAGACTGCCGCCGGGGGCTGCGTCAGTTGCGCCACAACGTCCTTGGCCAGCACACGCCCGTGCGCGTCGGCCACGCTGACGGTTTCGGCCGGGAGCGGCGACAGGGCGCCGGTGATGCGCGCCAGGGCTTCCGCCACCGGCATCAACGGTTCGGGTGCGCTCACGTGCGGGCGCCGGTCGCGGCCTCGAAGGTGCCCGACTTGCCGCCCGCCTTGTGGAGCAGCCGCACGTCGGTGACCGTCATGCCCCGGTCGACCGCCTTGCACATGTCGTAGACGGTCAGGGCCGCGACCGACGCGGCGGTGAGCGCCTCCATTTCGACGCCCGTGCGCCCCTTGAGCTTACAGGTCGCCCTGATGTCCACGGCGTTACGCTCCGCGTCACAGGTGAGGTCGACAGACACATGCGTCAGCGCCAGGGGGTGGCACAGGGGTATGAGGTCCGACGTGCGCTTGGCCGCCATGATTCCGGCGAGGCGCGCGATGGCCAGGACATCGCCCTTGGCGTGGCCGCCGCCCATGATCAGCTCGAGCGTTTCGGCGCGCATCAGAACCCTGGCCCCGGCGGTGGCCGTGCGCTCGGTTTCGTCCTTATCCGACACGTCGACCATGTGCGCATCGCCCTTGTCGTCGAAATGGGTCAAGGCCGCCATGTCATGCCTCCGCCGCAAAGCCGCCGTCGTGAGCGAGCAGGGCGCGCGTCGCCACGGCCACGTCGGCCTGGCGCATCAGGGAGTCGCCGATCAGGAAACATCTTACGCCCACGCGGCCCATGCGGGCGAGGTCGCCGCCGGAACTTAGGCCGCTCTCGCTCACCACCATGTAATCGTCCGGCACGCGTGGGGCCAGGGCTTCCGTGGTCCCGAGGTCCACATCCAGCGTGGTGAGATCGCGGTTGTTGATGCCGATGAGCTTGCCGCGCAGCTTCAAGGCGCGGTCGAGTTCCGGCCCGTCATGTACTTCAATCAGAACGTCCATGCCAAGGTCGAGGGCCGCTGCCTCGAGGTCGCGCGCCTCGCCGTCCTCGAGCGCCGCCATGATCAGAAGCACGCAGTCCGCGCCCAAGGCGCGTGCTTCGACTATTTGATAAGGATCGAGCATGAAGTCCTTACGGAGTACGGGTAAATTTACTTCGGACCGAGCTTCCCCTAGGTGCGAATCCTTTCCCTGAAAGTAGGGGGCGTCGGTCAGCACCGACAAGCAGGCGGCGCCACCCGCTTCGTAGGCCAGGGCCAGGCTCGCCGGATCGAAGTCCTCGCGGATCAGTCCCTTGCTGGGGGAGGCTTTCTTGATCTCGGCGATAAGGCCCACACCGGTCGCCGTCACGCTGCGTTCGAGCGTCCGGACAAAGCCCCGGGGCGGACTTTGCTCGCCGGCCAGGGCGGCGAGCGTCGCCAGGGGAACCTCGGATTTGCGCCGGGCGATGTGCGCACGCTTGTCGGCGCAGATCCTTGTCAGTACGTCGCTCATTTCGGTTGCGGCGGATTGGTCGGTTCCGGCGAATCGGCGGGAGCCGGCAGATTGGTGATTTGCACAAGCGCCTCGAGGGCCTCGCGGGCCTTTCCGGAGTCCAGGCAGCCGGCCGCCATCTCGGCGCCGCTTTTGAGGTCCTCGGCGCGGCCGGCGACAATCAGCGCCGCCGCCGCATTGAGCAACACGATATCGCGGAAGGGCCCGAGATGACCGTCGATGAGGGCGTTGATGGCGAGCGCGTTGGTTTCGGCATCGCCGCCTTTGAGCTCCTCGGGCTTGGCCGCCGGCAGGTCCGCATCGGCGGGCGTCACTTCGAAGGTCGAGACCTTGCCGTCCTTGAGCTCGGCGACGAAGGAGGGGCCGGTGGTGGTCAGCTCGTCCAGACCGTCCGAGCCGTGCACCACCCAGGCCCGTTCCGAGCCAAGCCTGCCCAGGACCTGGGCCAGCGGCTCCACCCAGTCCCGCGAGAACACGCCGACCAGTTGCCGCTTGGCGCCCGCGGGATTGGAGAGCGGGCCGAGCAGGTTGAAGATCGTCCGCGTGCCGAGTTCGGCGCGGGCGGGCCCCACGTGGCGCATGGCGCCATGATGCCGTGTCGCCATCAGGAAGCAGATATTGGCCTCCCAAAGGGATTTGCGGATCAGGCTGACATGGGCGTCGATGTTGACCCCAAGCGCCTGAAGGACGTCGGCGGCGCCCGATTTGGAGGACAAGGCCCGGTTGCCGTGCTTGGCCACCGGCACGCCCAGCCCCGCAACCACGAAACTCGTGGCCGTCGAGATGTTGTAGGTGCCCGACGCGTCGCCGCCCGTGCCACAGGTGTCGATCGCCCCGGCGGGGGCGTCGATGCCCATTACCTTGGCCCGCATGGTCAGGACGCCGCCCGTGATCTCGTCGACGGTCTCGCCGCGCAGGCGCAGGCCCATGAGAAAAGCCCCGATCTGGGCCTCCGTGGCCTCGCCCGACATCATGATGTCGAAGGCCTCTTGGGCGCGCGGCACGTCCAGGCGCTCGCCCTGGGCGATCGAAGCGATAATTCCCTTAAAATCGCCCGTCGGCATGGGCGGCCCCCCGCGGAATCGGTTTGATTCGACTATCGAGCACAAAATACCCGCATTTCAAAGTCTTGTATGCGGTTCTTGAGGGGGAGCGGAGCATGGCGGACCAAGAGGAGGTGGGGAGGTCGAGTGGAGCGGCCAGGCGCCGGTGACGGACCCGCATCCGGAACCGTTGCGGGTGGGTAGCGCCGGTGACGGAATCCGATTTCCCGGCCCGCCATCCCGGCATTAACCATGATTCGACCCGCGTTAACCATATTCGAGGGGGTAGTTCGTACTACGCAACGCATAAGAGGGGCGTTCCGGACGCATTGCCAGGGGCCTTAATTGGGCCCGGCGATCTGTCTGGGATAAATTTAATGACGGCGGACGAATATAACGCGGCCCCAACCTTGACCTTCCAGTAACTGGAACCTATGTACGGGCATAGCAGCGCCGTCCCAACCTTGACCTTCCAGTAACTGGAACCTAATATTCGGGCATGGCAGCGTCGCCCGAACTTTGACCTTCCCATAACTGGAACCATAGAAACCGGCATGGCAATATTAGAAGAGCTCCAAGACAATACTCGCCCGGATCAAGATCCGACTCCGGCCCATGCCGACCCAGCCGATGGCGGTCCAGCGGGGGCGCCCCAGACGAAGGCCCAGCTGGAAGCGCTGGATGCCACGCGCATTGTCCTGCCGATCGACGGTATGACCTGCGCGTCGTGCGTCTCGCGCGTCGAGAAAGCGCTCAACAAGGCGCCCGGCGTAAGCCAAGTCCGGGTCAATCTCGCCTCCGAGCAAGCCGAGATTCTATACGACCCGGCCCAGTCCAATCCCGCGCAAATCGCCGGCGCCGTGCGCAAGGCGGGCTACGATGTGCCCGAGCGGGAGTTCGATCTGTTGATCGGCGGCATGACCTGTTCGTCGTGCATCTCGCGCGTCGAAAAGGCGTTGAACAAGGTTTCCGGCGTCGAATCGGTCGTGGTGAACCTGGCCAACGAGCAAGCCCATATCACGGGTCTCGGCGGCGTCGTGGACCTGCCGCGCCTGATCGAGGCGGTGAAAAAGGCGGGCTATGACGCGGCCCCCAAGTCGGACGATCAGGAGGAGACGCGTCAGGCCGAAGAGGCCGCCAAGCGCAAGGCCCGCCGCGAGTTACGTCTCTTGATCTTCTCGGCGGTGCTGACCGCGCCGTTGCTCGCCCAAATGATCTGGCGCTTCCTGGGCGTGTCCTTTGCCTTGTCGCCCTGGATGGAGATCGCCCTGGCGACGCCGGTTCAGTTCTACGTCGGCTCGCGCTTCTACATCGCCGGGTACAAGGCGCTGCGGGCGCGCACGGGCAACATGGACCTGCTGGTCGCGATGGGCACCACTTCGGCCTACGTGCTCAGCCTGTTCTTTGTGTTTTTCCCCGCATTCAACGAAGGCGGCCACCTCTATTTCGAGGCGGCGGCCATCATTATCACCCTGGTCCTGCTCGGCAAGTGGTTCGAGACCCGGGCCAAGCATGGCACCACGGCGGCCATCCGCGCGCTCATGGACCTGCGGCCCGAGACCGCGCGCGTGATGCGCGACGGGGAGGAACTCGAGGTTCCCATCGCCTCGGTCTCGTCGGGCGAGATCATCGTTATCCGCCCGGGCGAGCGCGTGCCGGTGGACGGGACGGTCGAGGATGGCGAGAGCCACGTCGATGAATCCCTGATTACGGGCGAGAGCCTGCCGGTCAAAAAGGTGCTGGACGATCATGTCACCGGCGGCTCGATCAACGGCACCGGCCGGCTCAAGATTCGCGCCACCGCGGTGGGGGCGGATACGACCCTGTCACGCATCATCAAGCTCGTGGAGGGCGCGCAGGCCAGCAAGGCGCCGGTGCAGCGGCTGGTGGATAAGATCAGTTCTATTTTCGTGCCCGCCGTCCTCGCGCTTGCCTTCGCGACTTTCGGCATCTCCCTGGCGGTCGGCGTCGACCTGACCTCGGCGATTCTTGCTTCGGTGTCGGTCTTGGTGATCGCCTGCCCCTGCGCGCTTGGCTTGGCGACGCCGACGGCGATCATGGTGGGGACCGGTGTCGCCGCCAAGGCGGGTATTCTGATCAAGGACGCCGCCGCGCTCGAACAGGCGCACAAGGTCAAGGTCGTGGTGCTGGACAAGACCGGCACCTTGACCGAGGGCCAACCCGCCGTCACCGATATGCGCGCGGCGCCCGGCACCGACGAGGCCACGCTGTTACGCCTTGCCGCGGCGGCCCAGAGCGCGAGTGAACATCCGCTCGCCCGCGCCGTCCTTGCCCGCGCGGAAGACGACGGGGTCGCGCTCGCCGAAGTCCGCGACTTCCAAAGCATCACCGGGCGGGGCCTGCGCGCCACCGTCGAGGACCGCATCCTGCACCTCGGCAACCGCGCGCTTATGTCGGACGCCAAGATCGGCACGGCCGCCATGGAGGACGAGGCGGCCGCCCTCGAACGCGATGGACGTACCGTCATGTGGCTGGGCGAAGGCGGAAGCGAACCGCGGCTGCTGGGAATTATCGCCGTGGCCGATCCAATCAAGCCGTCCGCCGCCGCCGCCGTGGCGCAACTCAAACGCCTCGGCATCAAGACGATCATGCTGACCGGCGACAACGCCCGCACGGCGAAGGTCGTCGCCGAGAAGGTTGGCGTCGACAAGGTGGTGGCGGAAGTGCTGCCGCGCGACAAGGCGGCCGAAATCGAACGGCTGCGCGCCGAAGGCCTGACCGTGGCCATGGTCGGCGACGGCATCAATGACGCCCCGGCGCTCGCGGCCGCCGACATCGGCATCGCCATGGGCACCGGCACCGATGTGGCCATGGAAACGGCGGGCGTGACACTGATGCGGGGCGATCCGGCGCTGATCGCCGCCGCCATCGACGTGAGCCGCGCGAGCTACCGCAAGATCCGGCAGAACCTGTTCTGGGCCTTCTTCTACAACGTCATCGGCCTTCCCTTGGCGGCCGTGGGGCTGCTGACTCCCGCCATCGCGGGCGCCGCCATGGCGTTCTCGAGCGTCAGCGTGGTGAGCAACTCCTTGCTCCTGCGGCGTTGGCGCGCCAAGGTCTGAGCGACAAAGGTTTGAAGAGGCCGGAGCTTTAGAGGGGTATGGATATGAACATTGGCGAAGTGGCGGCGGAAACCGGCATCACGTCCAAGTCGATTCGCTACTACGAGAGTATCGGCCTGATCCCCGAGGCGCACCGCACCGGCGGCGGCTACCGGCAGTATTCGGACAAGGACGTCCAGATCCTCCACTTTGTCCGCCGCGCCCGTAATCTCGGGTTTACGGTTGGCGAGGTGGAAGAGCTTCTTTCCCTCTACCGCGACCGCGGCCGCGCGAGCGCCGATGTGAGGGAAATTGCGATCAAGCACATAACCGACCTCGACAAGAAGGTGGCCGAATTGGAGGGCATGCGCGCGACGCTGACCCACCTGGTGGAAAAGTGCCACGGCGACGACCGGCCCGACTGCCCCATCCTCGACGATCTCGCGCGGGCGGACGGCTAGACCGTGAGCCGGGACGAGCCATCTTGGGACGTGTGACCTTGGGGCGCCCGATCTATCTGCGAACTCTTTCACGCCGGATTTCTTTCGTGGCGCCGGCTTTGGGCCGCGTGACCGCCGCCGTGTTGTTCGCGGGCGCCGCCGCGATCGCGGCCCCGGCCTGGGCGGAACCAAATGCGTCGGGCCCGGAGGCGCTACAGTCCGGCGTGCAACGTCACGCCGGCGCGGCCGGCGAAGCACGACCGCAACTCGACCTTCTGCCCACGCCAAAACGGCGGCGTCACGACGCCGCCGCGATCCGAGCCGAACCACAGGGTGCGCTTCCCACCTGGCTGAAGAACGCAGGCCCGCTTCCCGCGAATCTGGCCGGGCCGTTGATCGCGATCGTGATCGACGATGTGGGCCTCAACCGCCGGGGAGCAAGCCGCGCCGTCCGCCTGCCGGTTCCGGTGACCTTGGCCTATATGGCCTATGCCGAGCGCCTGCCGGAACAAGTGGCCGAGGCGCGGCGCGCGGGCCATGAAATACTGCTTCACATCCCCATGGAAACCGTGGGCGATGACACCGACACCGGACCCAACGCGCTCCTGACCGGATTGCCGCGCGAGGAGTTCGCGCGCCGCATGAAGTGGAACCTGGAGCGAGTCGAGGGCTACGTGGGCGTCAACAATCACATGGGAAGCCGCTTCACGGCCGATCGTCCCGGCATGACCGCGCTGATGCGGGAACTGAGCAAGCACGGCCTGATGTTTCTTGATTCGCGCACAGCCGGAAACACCGTTGGACGCAGCGTCGCGCGCGAGGCCGGCGTGCCCAGTCTGGTGCGCGATATCTTCCTCGATAATGAACCGACGGTCGCCGGCGTCACGGCCCAGCTTCGAGAGGCCGAAAAGCTGGCGCGCGAAAAAGGTTATGCGGTGGTCATCGGTCACCCACACGACTGGACCTTGGACGCCATCGAGCAATGGCTGCCCGGTGCGCAGGCGAGGGGGGTCGTCCTGGCGCCCCTGACCGCGATTCTGCGAATCCAGCGGTTTGCCAGCAACTAGTTCGAACTCAAACCACCAACAGGAGGAGTGGATATGACCAAAACCTACATCGTCGAAGGCATGACGTGCTCGGGATGCGTCAACGCCGTGACCAAGGCGATCAAAGCGAAGGATTCGTCCGCGGAAGTCCAGGTGGACCTCGGCAGCGGCAAGGTGAATGTTGATGGAAGCCTCGACGAAGCGGCCGTCATCGAGGCGGTCGAGGACGCGGGCTTCGACTACAAGGGGCTCGCGGGATAACCGGCGGCTCAACCATACGAAAAAGAGCCCGCTTCGGCGGGCTCTTCTATTTCGAGACGCCGTGAAACGCGGATCACATCGCGCGGTGGCCGCCGCCGCCGCCGTGGGTGTGGCCATCACTTGGGTCGTGGCCGCCGCCGCCGCCGCCGCCTCCAACGAAGCCGTCGTTAAGAAACAGGGCATCGACCACGGACTGGTTGACCTCGACACCGACCTCGTTTTGAAGGGCGACCTGATACTGTAGCAGGACGTCGGCGAGGACGGCGTTCGCGAGGAGCTCACGAAGTTGAGCCGCGGCGACCGCGTTCTCGGCGGGGCGCGCCTCGACAATCGACTCGAGCCGGGCGACGGCGAACCCGTCGCCGCCGGGAAGCGGCCCGCTTACGATGTCGCCCACCGACGCACTGAAGAGGTTGGCGACGAGGTGAATCGACGCGGCCGGATCGGACGCGCCCGTCCGCGGCAGGGGCTCGGTCGTGCGAACCGACGCGTTGTGCTCCCGCGCAAGCGCAGCCATGCTGCGCCCGCCTTTCGCCGCTTCGATGGCGTCTTGAGCAGCCTTCTCGGCCCGCCGCCGGCGCTCCTCCGCCTGCCAATCGGCAATGACCTGCTGGCGGATTTCGACCAGCGGACGAAGCGTGGGCGGCTCCACCGAATCGACCCGGATCATGTAGTAGCCCCCATCATCGGTGTCCTGGGGCGAGGACTCCAGCCCCACATCGGCGGCAAACACCGAATTGACGAACTCTCGCGGCTGCGGCAGTTCGGTGACCAGGGTCCCGCTGCGGTCGCGGCCCTGCCCGTCGATCCCGGCCAGGGAACGGACCGGTATACCCAGCCGCAAGGCGGCGTTTTCAAGGTCGGATCCGCCAGCAAGCTCATCCTCCAGCCGGTTGGACAGATCATAAAGCTCGTCGGCCGCGTAGGTGATGGCGAGCGATTGCCGTAGCGCGTCGCGCACCTCGTCCAGGCCGGTAACGCCGGCGGGTATGACCCGCACCACGCGGAAGACATGCCAGCCAAGATCGGATTCGATGGGTTCACTGAGGCCCCCGACCTCGAGGGCGAAAACGGCTTGGTCCAGCGCTTCGGGCAGGTCGCCCAGCCGCAATTCGCCCATGCCGATGGCGGTCCCGTTCACCGGATTGGTGGCGGCGGAAACTTGCCTTAAGGACTCGCCGGCCAGGGCGCGCGCCCGCGCCGCAACGGCCGAGGATTCGTCGAAGTAGAGGAGTTGCTCCACTTCACGCTGCTCCGGACGCGTGAACTCGTCGAGGCGGCTATCGTATTCGTCGAGCAACTCTTCTTCGCTGATTTCGATCTGGTCCAGGACTTGCTCGGCCGTCAGGTTCAGGTAGGTCACCTCGCGGTATTCCGGAGCCGTATAGCGCGCCGCATTATCCTCGTGGTATCGGCGCAGGGCCGCATCATCGGGGACACCGACGTTGCGGAAGGACGCGGCGCTGATCTCGAACACCTGGGCGATCCGGGTTTCCCGCCGATAGCGGTAGATCGGATCGACGAAACCGTCAGGCGCGGCGCGCCCGGCGAGCAGGCTCTGCACGAGTTCATCGCGGGCGATGTCCTGGCGCACGGTCCGGAGATAGTCTTCTTCCTTCACGCCGTTGCGCCGAAGAACCCGTTGCAGGAGTGCGCGGTCGAAACGGCCGCCGGATTGGAAGGCGGGGTCGTCTCTCACGACGCGGGCCACCGCGTTGTCCGATACCGCCAAGCCGTATTTACTGGCCGCCTGACCCAGCAGGGCGTCGAAAAGGAGTTGCTGCAAGGCGCGCTGGGGCAGGCCGATCCGCCGGGCCGTGGCCGCATCTATGGTGCCTCCGAAGCGCAGTGACTGCTCCCGAAGCTCCGCCTGGTAGGCGCGCGAGTAATCGTCGGTGCCGATCCGGACGTTGCCCACTTCCGCGATGACGGCATTACCCCCGCCCCGGAAAATGTCGCCGATCCCCCAAACGCCGAAACTCAGGATCAGCATTCCAAGAAGTATCTTCGCCAGCCAGCCACCAGACCCTTTGCGTATTCGGTTGAGCATGAGTCGCCTGTCTCCAATTCAGTCGCCGTGCCCGGACGGGACGGCATATTGGCACAAAACATAGGGTTGGGCGGGCCCCTGGGCAACCACCCGATTTCGCCCAATAATGGTGTATTCGACACTGGATTGCGGGAATGCCGAAGACAAAATCTAGTGATCTTGCCCTAGGGACCCTATTTTAGGTGTCTGGGCCGGCATATAGCCACTCGGAAGCAGGTCCCCAATCGGAAGCATGACCAACGGAACCATGGCGGCACCACCTCGAGCACTCATCGCCGGAAATTGGAAAATGAACGGGCTCAGGGCCGATGGTCTTCGGCTCGCCCGGGATATAGCCGCCGGCGCCGCCGAAGGGCAGGGCGGATCGGCCTGCGACCTCCTGGTGTGCCCGCCGGCCACCTTGGTGGCCGAGGTGGCTGAAGCCTTGGACGCTAGCAAGGCTTTGGGGGCCAGCAAGGCTTTGGGGACCAGCGTCGCCGCCGGTGGCCAGGATTGCCATGCCGCGCCTCGTGGCGCCCACACCGGCGAGGTGAGCGCGGAAATGCTCGCCGATCTCGGCTGCCGCTACGTCATTGTCGGCCACTCCGAACGGCGCGCGGACCACGGCGAAACCGACGGCCAGGTCCGCGCCAAGGCCGGGGCAGCGCTTCGCGCCGGGCTCACCGCCATCGTTTGCATCGGCGAATCGGTGGAACAGCGTGACGCGGGGCAAGCCCTCGAGGTGGTGGACCGGCAATTGGCGGGATCGCTGCCGCCGGCCGCGGCCGCCGCGAACACCGTCATCGCCTACGAACCGGTTTGGGCGATCGGCACGGGACGTACCGCGACGCCCGCCGAGGTGGCCGAAATTCACGCCGCCATCCGGGCCCGGCTGCGCGGTCTGGTCCAGGATTCAGACGCCGTGCGAATTCTCTACGGCGGCTCGGTGAAGCCCGAAAACGCCGCGGAGCTTCTCGCCGTCGACAATGTCAATGGCGCCCTGATTGGGGGCGCAAGCCTTAAAGCCGCTGATTTCCTCGCGATTGCCCGGTCCGCTTGAGGGAAAGTTGGTATGGCAATTCAGAATCCTTCTGGTATAACAGCGCGGCGCCCCGGGGGCCCAACGCCCCGCGGAGGCTAACCGCTCATGCTCATAATCGTTCTCGTCATCCACGTGCTCATCGCCCTCACGCTGGTTGGCGTTGTCCTTTTGCAGCGCAGCGAGGGTGGCGCTCTCGGTATCGGGGGCGGCAGCGGCGGCGGCGGCGGCCTCATGTCCGGCCGCTCCGCGGGGAACGTCCTGACCAAGAGCACGGGAGTATTGGGCGGCGCCTTCATGGCGACGAGCATCCTGCTCGCGCTCCTGTCTGGCCGGGATGGCGACTCCGGCTCGTTCCTGGACGAACCCCCGCCGCCCGCCGAGACGGAGCAGGCGCCTCCAGAGGAGCCGCGTGGGCCCTCGGTACCGCTTGACCGGTAGGGCCACTGCTTGACCCACCCGTTTCCCCTGTTTCCGGCGGCGGCGTGTGACGAATAATCGGTCCAGCGCCCTTGGGGCGGCAGCGTCTTTGTTCTATAATGAGCGTCCATGACGCGGTTCATTTTCATAACCGGCGGCGTGGTCTCATCACTTGGCAAGGGCTTGGCGTCGGCGGCACTCGGCGCGCTCCTGCAATCGCGCGGCTACAAGGTGCGGCTGCGCAAGCTGGACCCCTACCTCAACGTCGATCCGGGGACCATGAGCCCCTATCAGCACGGGGAAGTCTACGTCACCGACGACGGCGCCGAGACCGACCTCGATCTCGGCCATTACGAACGCTTCACCGCCGTTCCCGCCCGCCGGACCGACAATGTCACCAGCGGGCGCATCTATCAGACCGTGATCGCGCGCGAGCGCCGGGGCGATTACTTGGGCGGCACGGTGCAGGTGATCCCCCACGTCACCGATGCGATCAAGGAATTCGTCCTCGAGGGCACCGGGGACGCGGATTTCGCCCTGATCGAGATCGGCGGGACGGTCGGCGACATCGAAAGCCTTCCCTTCCTCGAAGCGATCCGGCAACTCTCCAACGAACTCGGCCGCGCCCGCTCGATGTTCGTCCATTTGACGCTCATCCCCTATGTCGCCGCGTCGGGGGAGCTCAAGACCAAACCGACGCAACACTCGGTCAAGGAGTTGCGCAGCATCGGTATTCAGCCCGACGTCCTGCTGGTGCGCAGCGACCGCCCGATCCCGACCGCCGAGCGCGACAAGATCTCCTTGTTCTGCAACGTTCCCAAAAAAGCGGTCATCCAGGGGCTCGACGTGGAATTCATCTACGAAGTGCCGATCCGCTACCACGAAGAGGGGCTCGACGATCAGGTTCTCGCGGCTTTTGGAATCGACGATGCGCCGGAGCCCGACCTGACGCGCTGGGTCGAAATCGTCGAACGGCTCAGGGCGCCGGAAGGCGAAGTCAAAATCGCCATCGTGGGCAAGTACACCGGTTTGCACGACGCCTACAAATCCCTTGTCGAAGCCTTGACCCATGGCGGGATCGCCAACAACGTGCGGGTCGATCTCGAGTGGCATGATTCGGAAATCTTCGAGGGCGAAGAATCGGCGCACCACCTGGAGGACGTGAACGGAATTCTCGTGCCGGGGGGATTTGGCGAACGCGGGTCCGAAGGCAAGATTTCGGCGGTAACATTCGCGCGCGAGCACCGCGTTCCTTATTTCGGCATCTGCTTCGGCATGCAGATGGCGGTGATCGAGGGCGCGCGCAACCTCGCCGGGCTTCCCGGGGCGGGCTCGACCGAGTTCGGCCCCTGCCAGGACCCCGTGGTCGGGCTCTTGACCGAGTGGACGCGCGAAGGCGTCCGGGAGGTGCGCACGAGCAACAGCCACCTCGGCGGCACCATGCGCCTGGGCGCGTACGACTGTGACTTGGTGAAGGGCAGCCGGGTGCACGATATTTACGAGTGTGACACGATCAGCGAACGGCACCGGCACCGCTACGAGGTCAATATCAATTACCGCGAACGCCTGGAGGAGGCGGGACTGGTTTTCTCGGGGCTGTCGCCCGATCAGACTTTGCCCGAGATCGTGGAAATGCCCGATCACCCTTGGTTCCTCGGCGTTCAGTTTCACCCCGAGCTGAAATCCAAACCCTTCGAGCCCCACCCGTTGTTCGCATCGTTCATCAAGGCGGCCGTCGAACAATCCCGCCTGGTCTAGTTTCGCAAGGTGGGCCCCGCGACCGTGTTGCTCCGCCGGCCATGACCAAGCCGCGCCACGTCAGGATCGGCGGCGTCGAACTCGGCAACGATCTGCCGCTCGCCCTGATCGCCGGGCCCTGCGCCATGGAAAGCCGGGCGCACGCGCTCGACACCGCGGCCGAGCTCGCCGAACTGACCAAGAGCCTGGGCATGGGCTTCATCTATAAAACATCCTTCGATAAGGCCAATCGGTCGAGCCACCGCAGCAACCGGGGCGTCGGCCTGGAGGCGGCGCTGCCCGTGTTCGACGAAATCCGCGCTCACGTCGGCTGCCCGGTGCTGACCGACATCCATACGCAGGAACAGTGCGCCCGGGTCGCCGAAAGCACCGACGTGCTACAGATTCCCGCGTTCCTGTGCCGCCAGACCGATTTATTGCAGGCGGCGGCCGCGACGGGCAAAACCGTCAACATCAAGAAGGGCCAGTTTCTGGCGCCGTGGGATATGGAACACGTCATTCGTAAAGTGACCGAGTCCGGCAACCACAATGTCCTGGTCACGGAACGCGGCACGAGCTTCGGCTACAACACCCTGGTCTCCGACATGCGCTCGTTGCCGATCCTGGCGGCGTTCGGGTACCCGGTGGTGTTCGATGCGACGCACTCGGTGCAGCAGCCGGGCGGCTTGGGGGAACGGAGCGGCGGCGAGCGGGAGTTCGTTCCCGTGCTGGCCCGCGCCGCCGTCGCCGTCGGCGTCGCCGCGGTGTTCGTGGAGACCCACGAGGATCCGGACAACGCGCCCTCCGACGGCCCCAACATGCTGCCCCTGTCGGAGATGCGATCGCTCCTCGAAACATTGCAGTCCCTCGACCGCATCGCCAAGTCCTAGGAACCCGCCCCTTGAACCCCCGCACCACGATCCCATGACCGCCATCGTCGACATCAGCGCCCGTGAAATTCTCGATTCGCGCGGCAACCCGACCGTCGAAGTCGACGTTCTGTTGGAATCGGGGGCGCAGGGGCGCGCCGCGGTACCGTCGGGCGCCTCGACCGGAGCGCATGAAGCGGTCGAATTGCGCGACGGCGGTCCACGCTACGCCGGGAAGGGCGTGCTGAATGCGGTGGAGGCGGTGAACGGCGAACTGTTCGACGCCCTATCCGGCATGGACGCGACCGAACAGGCGTTGATCGACAAGGCGATGATCGACCTCGACGGCACGGCCGACAAGGGCCGCCTCGGCGCCAACGCCATCCTCGGCGTCTCGCTGGCCGTCGCCAAGGCCGCCGCCGCCGCGCTCGGGCTGCCGCTTTACCGCTACATCGGCGGGACGGCCGCGCGCACCCTGCCGGTGCCGATGATGAACATCCTGAACGGCGGCGCCCACGCCAACAACCGCCTCGACTTTCAGGAATTCATGATCCTGCCCCTGTCGCCCGGCCGGTTTTCCGAGGCGCTCGAAATGGGCGCGGCCGTGGTGCGCGAATTGCGCGGCCTCCTCGTGTCCAAGGGGCACAGCACCAACGTCGGCGACGAGGGCGGTTTCGCGCCCGACCTCGACGGCGCGGCGCAGGCGCTCGATTTCATCATGCAGGCGATCGAGGCCGCGGGATTTACTCCGGGCCGCGACGTGGCCCTGGCGATGGACCCGGCCGCGACGGAGCTGTTCCGCGAGGGCCGTTACGAATTCACTGGCGAGGGCCATACCGAGGACGCCGCGGGCATGGTCGCCCTGTACGAAAAACTCGCCGCCGGCTACCCCATCGTCTCCATCGAGGACGGCATGGCGGAGGACGACTGGGCCGGGTGGGAGGCCCTGACCAAGGCCATCGGCGGCCGCGTGCAACTGGTCGGCGACGACATATTCGTAACCAACCCCGGTCGTTTCGCCGAGGGCCTCAAGCGCGGGATAGGCAACGCCATTCTCGTCAAGCTCAACCAGATCGGCACCTTGAGCGAAACGCTCGAAGTGGTGGAGATGGCCCACAAGGCGGGCTACCGCGTGGTCATTTCGCACCGCTCGGGCGAAACCGAGGACACCACCATCGCCGATCTCGCCGTCGCCACCAACGCGGGCCAGATCAAGACCGGCGCCCTCAGCCGCTCGGACCGGGTCGCGAAGTACAATCAGTTGCTGCGCATCGAGGAGGAATTGGGCCCGGCCGCGGTCTATCCCGGCGCGTCGGCCCTGGCGCGGCCTCCGGCCTGAACCGGGGACTTTCCCCAAACCCTCCGAGATGCCGCACAAGGGCCGCTCCTCGGGGTGAGGCGAAAAAGAAATCCCTCCCGCCTAGGACATTCAACCTCAAGCCACGGACCTCATGCCGAGGATGCCCGCCCTTCGACTCGTGGGCCTCATCCTGAGGGGCCGGTCCATCACCCAAGGACCTCATGCTGAGGAGCCGCGCTTGCGGCGTCTCGAAGTAGAGGTCCGCGACGCAAGACGAGGCGACCGTCTCGAAGCATGCCGCATTCCCTCTCCACGGGCATGAAGCCTTCAAATCGAGGCGACCTTGCACCCCACGGCCTGCGCCCTTAAGTTGTAGGAGGGCGGTTGTCGGGGAGGCGGTGAAATGCAACTAAAATCCCTTCGACTAGGGGCCATGACCTTGGCGTGCGCGGTCCTGTTGGCGGGAGCCCCGCCCGCACCCCGCGCGGCGGCGCAAGCCGCCGATGACCCCGCGATCTCGTCCCTGAGCGAGGCGGAGCGGCTGCGGATTCAGCGCGCCGTCCTCGAGCTCGTATGGGGTATCCGGGATTTCCGCGAGCGCGAAATTCGCGATCTACGTTCAGGGTATACATCCAGCGCCGCGCGCGAGTACTTGGACTCGCAGATCGCCTGGATCGAGGAGATCGAGCGCGGCGATCCGCGTGTCATGTACGAAACGGCCCTGCGCCTACGCGTCGGCGACGGCCTTCCGCAACACCGAAGGGCCGCCCTGGCCTGGTTCGAAAACGCAGGCGACCACGGAGTTCCAGAGGGCCACTACGCAGCGGTGCTTATGCTGCTGGACGAACCGGATAATTTTCTCAATCGCATTATGGTCGAAGATCTGCTCAAACGCGCGGCACGTAAGGGCGTTGCGGCGGCGCAGAGGGATCTGGGCATGCGGTTGATTGCAGCCGGCCCCCAATCCGGAGGGTCCTACCGGGCTTACCATTGGCTCCTACTGGCCCAGGCGAACGGTGCGGACGTAGATACCGACGCGCTTACCGAGGCGGGCGCGTCGCTGTCGGCTGAAGAGCGTTTGGCCGTGGGCCTCAAGATTTCATTGGCGGTAGGAAAAAGCGTTTCAACAAATTGGCCGCACGACTGGGACACCGGCGAGTAGGGAGAAGTGAGAGGGGTAGTTGGGCGCGGCCCTGCATCCGGAGTGCGGGCGCCCTCGAAGAGACGGAGAACGGAACCCATCATCCGTTGGATTAGGCGTTCACGTCCACGACGACCCGGCCGCGCACCTGCCCCTTGAGGATATCCTTTGAGCGGGCGAGTAATTCGCCAAAGGGTATGACCTCGGTCATGTCGTCGAGCTTATCCATCGGAAGGTCCGTGGCGAGGCGCCGCCAGGCCTCGCGCCGCCGCTCCGCCGGGCAATAGACCGAGTTGATTCCCATCAGGCTCACGCCGCGCAGGATGAAGGGCAGAACAGTGGTCCGAAGTTCGAACCCGGCGGCATTGCCGCAGGCGGCGACGGCGCCGAGAGAATCGGTCGCGCGCAGGACCGCCGCCAATATGTTCCCGCCCACCGTGTCGACGGCCCCGGCCCAGCGCGCCGACTCCATCGGCCGTTTCGACTCGGCTTCCAGTTCTTCGCGCCCGACGATCGTCTTGGCGCCGAGGCCACGCAGATAGTCGTGTGTCTCGGCCCGCCCGGTCGACGCCGCCACGTCGTACCCGAGTTTCGCGAGCACGGCGACGGCAACACTTCCGACACCGCCGGCGGCGCCCGTCACCAGGACGTCACCGCCGCCCGGCCGCACCTCCATGTGTTCGAGCGCCATGACGGCGAGCATCGCGGTAAAACCCGCGGTGCCGATGGCCATGGCTTGTTTCTCATCGAAGGCGTCCGGCAGCGCCACCAGCCAATCGGACTTCAGCCTCGCCTTCTGGGCATAACCGCCCCACGCGGTTTCGCCGAGGCCCCAGCCGTTCACCACCACGCGATCGCCCGGTTTGTAATCCGGCGACTCGGATGCCTCGACCGTGCCCGCGAGGTCGATCCCCGGCACCATGGGAAATTTGCGCATGATGCGCCCCTTGTTCCCATTGAGCGCGAGACCGTCTTTGTAGTTAAGGGTCGAGTAACCAACCCTCACCAAAACGTCCCCTTCCGGCAGGTCGTTCTCGGAAAGTTCCGCGAAATCGACCCGCACGCCGCCGTCGGATTCGGCGGCTAACAAAGCTTTGAAGGGATTATTCATCGCGTTAACCAATTTCCCATGGATGTTTCAAATAATGGAGAGAACAGAGGTTTAGCAGAGTGTGGTGGTTCCGTCAGGAATGCTCGAACCCCATGTATCTTCTAGGGGCCGCCGACTTTGCCAGTGCTTAGGGAAGGACGCGTCATGCCGGACACCACCCCGAAAACGGTCGACCTTCTATTGATTGAAGGCTATCGCCTGACCACGGCGGAAATCCTCTACCATTTCCCCGACCATCCGCTTCTCCTGCAGTCGTTCGTCTGGCAGGAATATGATCTCGCGCCGAAATTTCCCGAGCTGACGAAGTTCCTCGATTTTTGGGAGGCGAACCTCGATGGCAAGGTGCATTCGGTCAAGATGACCGCGCGCGAGCTCGTCACCGGAAACGAGATGCGCTTCGCCGCGGCGCAACTGTACCTCCACTAAACCACTCCGGTTAAGCCGGGCGGCCTTCCCAAAATCGCAGGGCCTGCCCGCCGGCGGCGCCGCCGCTGAGTTCGCCGTCGCGCATGACCAGCGCGCCGCGCACGACCGTCATGACGGGCCAACCCGTCACCTCCATTCCATCGTAGGGCGTCCAGCCGCACTTGCTGGCGATCATCGAGTCGGTGATGGTCCGCCGCGCCGCAAGATCGACGACCGTGAAATCGGCGTCGTAGCCCGCCGCAAGGCGTCCCTTGCCCATGAGGCCAAAGAGGCGGGCCGGTCCGGCACAGAGCAAATCGTGAACCTGAAGAAGCGTAAGCCGCCCCTGCGCCACATGGTCGAGCATGATGGGAACGATGGTCTGCACGCCCGGCATACCCGCTGGGCTCAGGGGATAGGGACGCGCCTTGTCCTCCAGGGTGTGCGGCGCGTGGTCCGACCCGATCACATCGACGACGCCGGCCGAAACGGCGCGCCACAGGGCGTCGCGGTGCGTCGCGTCGCGAATGGGCGGGTTCATTTGCGCGCGCGTGCCAAGCGCGTCGTAGCAATCGGGCGCCGCCAGGGTCAGATGCTGCGGCGTCACTTCAACGGACGCAACATCCTTGTGGTCGGCCAGGAAGGCCATCTCCTGGGCCGTGGTGACGTGCAGGACGTGAACCCGCCGTCCCGCTTCGGACGCGAGCCGGACGAGCCTTTTTGTCGCGCGCAGGGCGGTCTCCTCATCCCGCCAATCCGGATGCGTGTGGGCTGAATCCTTGGCGAGCGCCTTACGCTCTTTCAACCGAGCCTCGTCTTCCGCATGAACCGCGATCCGGCGGGCGCCGCTGGCCAGCACCCGGCGCAAATCGTCTTCATCGTCGAGCAGCAGATCGCCCGTCGAGGACCCCATGAACACCTTCACGCCGCAGCAACCCGGCAGGCGCTCCCACTCTCCAAGCATGCCGGCGTTCTCCGGACTCGCCCCGAAGTAGAATCCGAAGTCGCACCACATGCGGTTGGTGGCGCGGCGGACCTTGTCGGCCAGGGCGTCGGGATCGGTGGTGGTGGGCCGCGTGTTCGGCATTTCAAAAACCGCCGTAACGCCACCCAGAACGGCCGCTCGGCTGCCGCTCTCCAGATCCTCCTTCTCCTCCATGCCGGGTTCGCGGAAATGGACCTGTGTGTCGATCATGCCGGGAAAGATGTGCAGACCCGTAACGTCGATAACTTGGTCCGCGCCGGCGGTGGATAAGCCGCCGATCTCGGCGATGCGTCCGGCCCGAACGCCGATGTCGGCGGGGACGATCCCGCGGTGCGATACGCACGTCCCGCCGCGCAGGATGAGGTCGAATGTCACCGTCAAAGCCTACTTCTCCCGCCGATAGGACTCACCCCCTCCCCGGCCCTCCCCCATCCAGGGGGAGGGGGGTTGGCTTGGCGCTATCATTCTCGTTCCCTCCCTCCTTATGGGGGAGGGTTAGGGAGGGGGGTGCGGTGGAAACACATGACGGTACGCTATGTTGCGCCGAGGGTCTCGAAGACGTCGCCGCCGGCGGCTTGACCCAAAATGTGGTGGCGGTGCCAGAGCGCGTAGAACAGGAGCACCCAGGCGGCGAAGCCTTCGCGTTTGCCGCCGGCACGGAAGATCGCGCGGACGCGGGCCGGATAGGCGACTTCCTCGATGCCGGGCTGACGCGCGACGAGCTCGCCGAGTTGAGACCCGCGATGGCTAATCCACTCGGCCACCGGCACCGTAAAGCCCCGCTTGCGCGAAAAGGCCCTGGCCTCGGGCAGCCTGTCCGCGAGCCAACGGCGCAACAGATACTTGCCTTGCCCGTTCCGCACCTTCAAATCGTCGCTCAAGCCGAAGGAGACGGCGGCGACGGCCGGATCGAGCAGCGGGGTGCGGCCCTCGACGCCATGCGCCATCAGGCAGCGGTCGATCTTCACCAACAGGTCGTGGGGCAGCCAATCGGCGCAATCGATGGCCTGGACGACCTGAAGCCGGGTCCGGCCGCCCCGCGCCTCGGTGCTCTCGGCCGCGACGATGCCGTCCCGCCAGCTCGCCGATTCATTGCGCAGCACGCGCAAGCCGTCGAAGTTCCCCTTGGGCCGCATGGCGCGGCCGCCTTGCCACCAGGGGCGGAGCGCGCTGCGGTGTCGGCCATAGCCGGCAAACAGTTCGTCGCCGCCTTCGCCGCACAGAATGACCTTGAGGTCCCGCGACGCCTCGCGCGCCAGTTTGTAGGTCGGGATGATGGCGTAGTCCGCCGCCGGATCATCGATGACCGCCGCGATCTCGGGCAGCAGCGTCCAAAAATCGTCTTCCGTGACTTCAATGCCGACGAACTCGGCGCCGACTTTTTCGCACAAGGTGCGCGCGTGCTCGCGTTCGTCGTGCACGCCGATGGCAAAACCAGCCGTAAACGCACGCACCGGACGCTCGTTCAGTTCCGCCATCAGGACCAGAAGGACGGCGCTGTCGACGCCGCCCGAGAGAAACAATCCGTAGGGCACGTCGGCCCGCTGATGCACGCGCACGCTGTCGTGCAAGGCGGCGTCGAGGCGTTCGAGCGCCTCGGCTTCATCCGCGAGATCGGGTCCGCCGTCGGGCAACGCCGCGCGCCGCCGCCGCTCGATGATGCGGCCACCGCTGATCACCAGGGTCTCGCCCGGCAGGACGCGCTTCACCCCGGTGAAGATCGTGTCCGCGCCGGTCGAAAACTGAAGCTGAAGCATCTCGTCACGTACCGATGCCTCGATCTTGGGCGTCATCAAGCCGTCGGCAAAGAGGGCTTGGGGTTCCGAAGCAAAGGCGATGCCCGCGGCTGTCTCGGCATAGTAGAGCGGCTTGATTCCGAACGGATCGCGCGTCAGCACGAGGCGGTCTTCCACCGAGTCGTACAAGGCGATGGCGTACATGCCGCGCAGATGATCGGCGAAATCGAGGCCATGGCGACGGTAAAGATGTAGCGGCGGCTCGCAGTCGGTTTGGGTTGCGAAGGAAGCGCCGTTGAGCTCCTCGCGAAGCTCGATGTAATTGTAGATCTCGGCGTTGGCGATCAGGGCCGCGCCGCCCGGTTCGTAGAGCGGCTGATCGCCCGTCTCCAGGTCGATCACGGCGAGCCTGCGGTGCACCATGGCGACACTGCCCGACTGGTAGTGCCCCGTCCCGTCCGGGCCCCGATGCGCGAGGCGCGCACCCATGGCGCGCACGGCGGCGCCATCCGGGCTGGACCCGTCGCTCGTCATAAATCCGGCGATGCCGCACATGGGGCCCTACCCGGCCAGGGCTTCGAAAAGCGTGCGGTAACGCCCAACGATCGCGGCCTCGGTATAGCTCGTCTCGAAGGACTTGCGCCCTTGCGCCGCAAGCGCAATGCGCAACGCATCGTCGGACAGGACGGTCCGTATGCCCGCCGCCAGCGCGCCCGCGTCCTCCAATGGGGTCAGGACACCGGAACGCCCGTCCGCGATCAGTTCTTCCGGCCCGGCGGCGCGCGCCGCGACCACGGGAAGCCCATGCGACCAAGCCTCGATGATCACATTGCCCAACGGTTCGTGCCGCGAGGAGCAGACGAACAGATCGGCGGCCTTGTAAAGCGCCGCCGTATCTTCGCGCCAGCCCAGGAAGCGCACGCGCCCGGCGACTCCCAGGCTTTCGGCCTGGCGGCGCAGGCGGGACTCCTCCGGCCCCTCGCCGGCAAGCCAGAGATAGCACTCGGGCAGACCGGCCAGCGCCTCCAGCAGCACGTCGAACGCCTTGTTGCGGTGCAGCCGCCCGAGCGCAAGCAACAGGGGCGCCTCCTCCGGCGTATCGAGGTCGCCGCGCCGCTGCGCCGCCGAGTCCCCCGCGGCGACAAAATTGGGGAGATGGTGGACGCGGTCCTCGGCCCAACCCCGGTCCGTGAGGTAGGCGGCGATGCCGCGCGTATTGGCGATCAAATGATCGCAGCCCCGATAGTATTTGAGGTTGTAATACCCGCCAAGGCGCGCGGCATGCACGAAGGCATGGCCCACGGTCGATTTGGCGGGGCAGAAATGGGTCGCGCGGTTCATCCAGGTCAACACGATTTGCGGTTGGAACGCCTCGATTTCGGCTCGCAGGCGCTTCGTCGTGACCCTATCGAGGAATCCGCCGAAGGCAAGCTCCGTCGTCGCCACGCCGGCCTCCCGAAGGGCGGCGGCCCGGCCCGGGTGATGGCGGATTACCGCATGCTGCTCGAGCCCGGCCTTGGCAAGCGCCACGCACAGACGGGTGTAAAAGGCTTCGGCGCCGCCGTGTTCGGCCCCGGCCATGGCTTGAAGCACTCTCACTGGTCTTCCAGCCGTGCCTTCAGGTACGAGATGAGGGGGTAGAGCCCCGCGAACAGGGCGATGAGAAACCCGTAGCCGCCTTCGCGGTAGCCGCGGCGGCGGACGTAGCATTTGAAGAAGCGGGAGAAGACGCGGCGGATGTTGTTCGCCAGCGAACCGATGTCGCCCGAGTCGCGCAAATCGGCGGCGCGCGCCGTGGTGTAGCGGTCGAGCCGCGCGATCATCCCGGAAATGTCGCGGTCCACGTAATGATCCATCGGCGTCTTGAGCCAACGTTTCCCGCCCTTGAGGTCGAGGCTCGGGTGAATGCGTTGTCCGCCCCAGCGCTTGGCGCCCTTGCTGAACAGGCGCGGCGCCGCGGAAACACCCCAGGACGCGCCCCAGCCATGGCGCACCAGCCGGCCGCCGATATAGTTGTCGAAGGGAATCAGAAAGTAACCGGGCGCGGCGCCGCCAATCGTCGCGCGGATTTCCTCGGCCAGCGCCTCGGGCATGCGTTCGTCGGCATCGACCTCGACGATCCAGTCGCTTGTGCAGGCGTCGATGCCGGCGTTGCGGCGCTCGCCTTCGATGGGCCAGGCGCCTTCGACGACCTTGTCCGTGTAGGTTTGTGCGATGGCCTTGGACCCATCGCTACAGCGGTCCAGCACGACGACGATCTCGTCGGCGAATTTCAGGCGGTCGAGGCATTGCGCGAGTTGCGCCTCCTCGTCGTGCGCGACCACGAGCGCCGACAGGCTTGGACCGCCGCGGCCACTCATGGCGCCGCCCCGGCGGAGCTTCGCAATAGCGATTCGGCGGCGGCGGCCACGGTATCCACCTCGAGCGAGGTCATCAGGCTGCGCTGGCTCCGGAAATCGTAGCCCGGCGTGTGGAGAATCTGGTGAAAGGACTCGGGCGTGCGGACGAACGCCGTGTGCTCGCCCCAGGGGCCGTAGTGGATCTCATCGCTGGGACCGAACAGGCCAAGCGTCGGAACCTTCGAGGCCGCCGCCAAGTGCATCAGTCCTGAATCATTCCCGACATACATCCGGCAGCGCGCGAGCACCGCGGCGGCGGTGCGCAGGTCGACGTGTCCGACGAGATCGACGCACCGTTCGGCCGGCACCGAGGCGATGACCGGGGCGGCGGCCTCACGCTCCTTCGCCGCGCCCAGGATGGCCACCCGCGCGCCTTCGAGAACGCCGCCGGGACCCGTGAGGCGCGCGATCAGCGCCGCAAAGGAGTCGGCGGGCCATTGCTTGCCGCCCCAATTCGCCGTCGGTCCGACGGCGAGGATGGCGCCGCCTTGCGGTACGAGTTCCGCGGCCCGGGCGAGATCCTCTTCCGAGGTCCAGTTGCGCGGTGGCGCGATTTGGTCGAGCCCGAAGACATCGGCCAAAAGGCGCAGGCGGTGCACCGGCGCATCGGATTTCCTCAACAGCCGCCGCCGTTTGGCGATCAGCAGCCAGGCCAACGCCGAGGCCCGCAGGTCCACCACCAGGTCCCAGACCCGAACCACGCAGGTGCGCCACAACTCGAACCAATGCCCGGCCCGTTTGCGCTTGGTGAGGGATATCACCCGGACGACATTCGGCGTGTGGGCGAACAGAGGCGCGGCCTCCGGTCCGCAGGCAAGCGTGATGCGTGCGTCCGGGTAGGTTTGGATCACGTGATTGAGGAGGCCGGTCGATAGAACGGCGTCGCCAATCCGGTTCGACGTCACGAACAACACGTTCATGGCGCGTACGGGAAAAATGAGGCCACGCCACACCTTATACGCCGCGGGGCCGACCGCTGCCAAGGCGGGGCCTCCTCGCCTTGCCAAGGGGGGCGGGCGCGGCTAAGTGTTAGCCTAGAGCAATATCCGAATGATTGAGCCGGACCGGTTCTATAACGTCGGCACTCGGATAAAATTGCTCTACATTTCAATAATCTAGAACAGCTTTATCCGTTCGGTGGTCGTCCAAAGTGTCTCCACGTGAACGGATGCTGCTCTAAGGGGGGAGAAAGTGGCAACCAAATGACGGATAGGGTTTCGGTTTTGTTGGAGGATCGCGGGGTCCTGGCGATTTCGGGCGCCGACACGCGTAAGTTTCTCCAGGATATCGTCTCGAACGACGTGACCAAGGTGGGGCCGGACCGCGCGGTTTACGCCTCCCTGCTCACGGCCCAAGGCAAGTTCCTGCACGAGTTTTTCATGGTGGAG
>JADFIH010000019.1 GCA_022566715.1 Pseudomonadota bacterium
TGGCGATGACTCCCGCCTTGCGTTCGCCGGGCGTCAGATGGAGCAGTTTGTTGAGGGCGCCTCGCTCCTTGAAGGAGGCGGTGTATTGCAGATTCTCGAATTTGACGACGATGTCGGCGCCCGTGATTTCCGACAGGGTGCGCGAGCGGGCACAGGGCGTGTGCTCGACCGCGCCGGCAATGGCGGCGGCCGCCGCCTCGACATCATCGAACGTAACCGCCATTTGCGTCAGGACGCGGGCTCAAGGATTAGGGTCCCCTTGGCGTCGATCTCGATCTCACGCCGGTCCGTCGTCATCGGCACGTATTCGACGTTGCGCCAAATCTCCGCGAAATCGCGGTAGCCGCCAAGAATATTCCCGGACTGACCCGACGAATGGATGAAGAGCGAGCGGTTGGGATCGCCGAGGTCGTAGATGGCCCGCAAGCTCGGGCCATGAAACTGACGGAACGGGTTCTCGGGGTCGGCAATGGAAAAGCGCGCGGCGTTCAGGGTCTCGGCATCGCCACCCGAGGGAAGATCGATATCGAACAATGCGCCGACCACCGGCTGCCCGCTGAACGGCCGATGCTCGCTGTGGGCGCTGTGGGCGTCGCCCCAGCGCCAATCGCCGATGTCGTCCCCGTAGTCGTCTTGCAGCGCGGCGAGTGCGCGGTCGAGGGCAAGCGATATCCGCTCGGCGCAGGTCTCGCGCGGCCCCGTGCCGATGTCGTTGCACCATTGGGCGTCGCCGCTCAGAACGTTGGCCATGAAGACCGGGCGAAAGCCCCAATAATCTTCAAACAAATCGCCAAGTTCGTCGGCGTAGACGAGCCGCGTCAGTTCGCGGTACCAGGCCGAAAAGATCAGCGGCTCGGGCCGGTCGCGGTCCATGGTTCCGTCCCACGCGCGCAATAGGGTCAAGGCCTCCGACGCGGCCTCGCCCGTGACTTGTGCTTCAAGAAGGTAGGGCAGGAATATCCTGGCGAACGGCGAGCGCACATCGCCCTGCATATCCTTGAAGCTCTGAATCGAATGTTTTTCGCGGGCGTTCAGAAGCTCTTTGATCCGCTCCGCGCGGTAGGGCGCCGACCACTCCGCGGTGATGAAGTAAGGATAGTCGTCCGGGACGATCTGGTTGTTCGCCGTGGCGATGGCCCCGCCTTGCGGGTTGAAGGCATTCGGCAGCTCATTGAAGGGGATGAATCCCACCCAGTCGTTTTCTCCCGTCCAGCCCGGCGCGGGCATCATGCCGCGCAAGGTGTTGCGGGGGTCGCGCAGGGGCACTCGCGCGGGGGCATAGAAGCCGATATTCCCGTCCACGTCGGCATAGACGATGTTCTGTTGCGGCGAGTGGAAGTCGCGCAGCGCGGCGACGAACTCGTCCCAATTGCGGGCCTGGTTGAGCTTGCGGCTGGCCTGCGCCGTCAGGTCGTCATCGCGCAGCGCCGTCCAGGCGAAGGCCAGCACCTCGCGTTCGCCCACCACCTCGCCGGCGTTATCCAGAATATCCGAAATCACCGGACCGTGGCGCGTTTCGCGCACGTTGAGGATTACATCCTCGCCGCCCTTCACGGAAATAACCTCACGGCGGGTTTCGAAGGGCTGGGAGCCGGTGGGGGTGAGGTAATTTTTCGGGTTAGCGGGGTCGATGCGTTCGATAAACAGGTCTTGGGTGTCGGGACCGGTGTTGGTGAAGCCCCAGGCGATCCGATCGTTGCGGCCCAGAACCACCGTCGGAACGCCGGGCAGGGTCGCGCCGATGACATCGAGCCCGGGCGCGTTGAGGTGGGCGAAATACCACAGGGACGGGGCGCCGAGGCCAAGGTGCGGATCGTTGGCGAGAAGGGGCTTGCCCGTCGCCGTGCGCGTTCCGCTCAACACCCAGTTGTTCGAGCCGTTGTTGGGGTCGGGCGGCGCGGGCAGGGCCGCCTGGAGCGCATCGAGCCGCAGATCGCCCAGGAGCGCGGCATAGTCCTTCAGCGCCACGATGCCGCCCTCGGGGTAGGGCGGATAGAGGTCGCCGATCTGGCGCGGGGTCAGACGCCGCGCCATGCGCGCGCGCAACAATTCGCCGCCCCAGTTGCCGCTCAGGTCCCAGGCCATCATCTTGACCCAGACCAGCGAATCGGCGGGCCGCCACCGCTCGGGCGTATGGCGTAGGATGAGGAATTCGGGCGGCAGGGGACCGCTGCGCGTCTCCAGGAACGCATTCACCCCGGCGGCGTAGGCTTCCAGCCCGGCCCGCGTTTCGATGTCGAGGTTGTCGAAGGTTCGTTCGGCCTGGCGGTAGATGCCGAGCGTACGCAGGAACCTGTCGACGGGCAGGCCGGCATCGCCGACCACCTCGGACAGGCGCCCCGCCCCGATACGCCTATTCATCTCCATCTGCCAGAGCCGGTCCTGGGCATGCACGAAGCCAAGGCCGAATTGGGCATCGATGGCCGAGCGGGCGAAGATGTGGGGAATGCCGTTGCGGTCGCGTACGATCTCCACCGGGCCGGACAGGCCGCTGACCTGGATACGGCCGTCGATCTGGGGCAGGGAGCCACGCAGCCACAGGTAACCGCCACCGCCGGCGACAAGGATAAGTACGACGAGGGCGGCGATCCCTCGTACAAGCCAGCGCATCGCGAAACCTTCAGGCCAAAACGGACGCCGCCTGTTTAGCCGACCGGCGGCGCGCGGTCAAAGGAAAGCCGGGGGAAAGGCGGTGGCCCCGCGGGGGAAGTGCGGTGGAACCGGATTTGCGCCGGGCGCCGGGCTTGCGTTCGTCCTAGTTTGGGACCACATCACCTCCTAGGTCCTTAGCCATGGCAACGCACCTCTCTTCCGTCCCCTCGGCGCCGCGCGCGGCGGGCGACGGCTTCGCCACCGTCGACGATATGGTGGCGGCGCTGCGGCCGGCCCATCCCGTGTTCTGTCTGCGCCCCGCGGTGCTGGAAAGCGCGGCGCGGCGCTTCGTCGAGGCCTTTCCGGGCCGCGTCCTTTATGCGGTCAAGTGCAACCCGCACCCGTGGGTTTTGAGCGCGTTACATGACGGCGGCGTGCGCGATTTCGACACGGCGTCGTTGCCCGAGATCGAAAGCGTCAAGGGCCTGTTTCCCGGCGCGAACGCTTACTTCCACCATCCCGTCAAGTCGCGCGACGCGATCCGGCGGGCCTACCGGGATTACGGCGTGCGCCAGTTCACCATCGACCACCCGGCCGAGCTCGAAAAGCTCCTGGACGAATGCGGCGGCGGCGGCATCGAAGTCGAGGTGCGGTTCGCCACTCCGCCCGGCTTCGCGACCTTCGACCTCTCGACCAAATTCGGCGCGACGCCCGAGCACGCGGTAAGGCTGTTGCGCGCCGTGGCGGACAAGGGTCTGACGCCGACGCTCGCCTTTCACGTGGGCTCGCAATGCACTAGCCCCGAGGCCTACCGCATCGCGCTGCTGCTGGCCGGGCAGATTCTCGACGCGGCCGAAGTCCCGATCGCCTCGCTCAATGTGGGCGGGGGATTTCCGGCGGCGTATCCGAACGCCGCACCCCCGCCGCTCGACACCTACTTCGCCGAGATCGCGGCGGGGGTGCGCCTTTTGGAGTTGCCGGACGATTGCGGTCTGCTCTGCGAGCCCGGCCGGGCGCTGGTCGCCGACGGCTGTTCCCTGGTCGTCCAGGTCGACCTGCGCAAGGACCAAGTGCTGTACGTCAACGACGGCATCTTCGGCAGCTTGTCGGAGACGGTGCACGGCAAGGCCGACTTCGCGGTGCGCCGGGTCCGGCCCGGTGGCGGCGCGGCCTCGCCGAACGAGATTCAGTTCACGGTCTTTGGGCCCACGTGCGACGCCAACGATAGGCTGCCCTTCACCTGGATCCTGCCCGACGACGTGCGCGAGGGCGACTGGATCGAGGTGAGCCAGGTGGGCGCCTATTCGAACGCGCTGGCCACCCACTTCAACGGCTTCTACACCGACAAATTCGTCACCATCGGCGCGTAGGGGTAACCTACAACGGGTTGCCGTGGGTGCTGGCGTGGAGGGCGAGGCCCAGCACCAGCCCGCCGGCAAGTCCGAACGGCACGTACAGGCCGAACGACCCGGTGGCAAGCCCGAGCGCCGCGCCCAACAGTCCACCGGCGACAAGTCCGGCGCCAATCATATTGCCGCTGCGTTCCGTTTCCTCGGGGCTTTGGTCTTCGTCGCTCATGCTGATCCGTCCCTTAGTAGCTTGGCCGCCTCGACGGCGAAGTAGGTGAGCACGCCGTCCGCGCCGGCGCGCTTGAATGCCATGAGGCTTTCCATCATGACGCGCTCGCCCTCGAGCCAGCCGTTGGCGGCGGCCGCCTTGAGCATGGCGTACTCGCCGCTCACCTGATAGGCGAAGGTGGGGATGCCGAAGGTCTCCTTCACGCGGCGTACGATGTCGAGGTAGGGCATGCCCGGTTTGACCATCACCATGTCGGCGCCCTCGGCGATGTCGAGTTCGACCTCGCGCAGGGCCTCGTCGCCGTTGGCCGGGTCCATCTGGTAGGTGAGTTTGCCGCCCTTGAGATGGCCCGTGGAGCCCACCGCGTCGCGGAAGGGTCCGTAGAAGGCCGAGGCGTACTTGGCGGCGTAGGCCATGATCTGGGTGTTTTTGTGGCCGGACGCCTCCAGGGCGTCGCGGATGACGCCGATGCGCCCGTCCATCATGTCCGAGGGCGCGATGATGTCGCAGCCCGCGTCGGCCTGGGCCAGGGCCTGCTTGACCAGGACCTCGATGGTTTCGTCGTTGAGGATTTCGCCGCCGCGCATCAGGCCGTCGTGGCCGTGGGAGGTAAAGGGGTCGAGCGCCACGTCGCACATCACGCCCACGTCCGGATGGGCCTCCTTGACGGCGCGTACGGCGCGGCAGACGAGGTTGTCCGGGTTGACCGCCTCGCGGGCGTCCTCGCTGCGCAGATCCGGGTCGAGGGCCGGGAACAGGGCCACCGCCGGGATGCCGAGGTCCGCGGCCTCGCCGATGGCGCGCACCGCGAGATCGATGCTGAGGCGCCGCACTCCGGGCATGGAGGGAATATCGGCGGCGCCGTCGCGGTCGTGGATGAAAATGGGCCAGATGAAGTCATCAGCCGAGAGCATGTTTTCAGCGACAAGCCGTCGGGACCAGGCGGCGCGGCGGTTGCGGCGCATCCGGGTGCGCGGATAGGCCCCGCTTTGGCTTGAGGGTGTGCCGGCGGCCTTATGCTTCATGCGGGGTGCTGGGGCTGCGGGGGCGGGTGTTCATGGCATCGACATGGGCATCGGCATGGGGATCGGGTGGCGCCGTTGATGAACGTACCCGCGATCCTTAAATATTGCCTATATTCGCCTTCGCCAAGGGGCATTGGGGCACATGATCCGGAATTCGACGTGAGCGGGAGCGCCGGCACTGGCCGGGACGCGGCGGCGTCCAACACTGGCCGGGACGCAGAAGCGTCCGACACTGGACGAGGCGCGGCGGCGGCCCGCTACACGCCGCGCCACAAGGTCCGCTTCGTTACGGCGACCAGCCTGTTCGACGGCCACGACGCCTCCATCAACGTAATCCGGCGCGTTCTCCAGGCCGCCGGGGCCGAGGTCATCCACCTGGGCCACAACCGGTCGGTGGCCGAGATCGTGGCCGCCGCGGTGCAGGAGGACGCCCACGCCGTGGCCCTGAGCTCCTATCAGGGCGGGCATATTGAATTCTTCAAGTATCTGCTCGACCGGCTGCGCGCGGAGGGGGCGGGACATATCCGGGTGTTCGGCGGCGGCGGCGGCGTGATCGTGCCGGACGAGATCAAGGTCCTGGAATCCCACGGCGTGACGCGCATCTACGACGCCAGCCAGGGCCAGATCATGGGTCTGACCGGCATGGTGGACGACATGCTGGCGCGGGCGGACTACGACGTGAGTGCGCTCCGCTCCCCCACCCTCGACGAGGTCGCGGGCGGCAAGGCCGTTCACTTGGCGCGCCTCATATCGCAAATCGAGGACGGCACCGCCGCGGCGGACCTGCTCGCGGGTATCGAGAGGCGCGCGGCGGCGCGGCGCGTTCCCGTTCTGGGCGTCACCGGCACGGGCGGGGCGGGCAAGTCCTCGCTGGTGGACGAGCTGGTGCTCCGCTTCCGCCGCGACCGGCCCGGCGGCAAGGTCGCGGTCCTCGCCGTCGATCCGTCGCGCCTGAAGGGCGGCGGCGCGCTCTTGGGCGACCGCATCCGCATGAACGCACTTGAGGGGCCCAACACCTTCATGCGTTCCATGGCGACGCGGGGCTCGGGCGGCGAAATCTCCGCCGCGCTGCCCGGCGCCATCTCGGCCTGCAAGGCGGCGGGGTTCGACTTCGTGATCGTCGAGACCTCGGGCATCGGGCAGGCCGACGCGGGCATCGTTCCCCTGGCCGACCTGTCGCTCTACGTCATGACGCCCGAGTTCGGCGCCGCCAGCCAGCTCGAGAAGATCAACATGCTGGACGCCGCGGACTTCGTGGCGATCAACAAGTTCGACCGCGCAGGCGCGCAGGACGCCCTGCGCGACGTGCGCAAGCAGGTGCAGCGCAACAGCGAAACCTTCGGCGCCAAGCCCGAGGATCAACCCGTCTACGGCACCAACGCGGCGCACTTCAACGACGCGGGCGTGACCTCCCTGTTCAACGGCTTGACGGCCGCCTTTGGCCAACGCGGCTTCGACGTTCCGCGCAGTACGTTACCGGGTGCGCCGGTGCCGGCGCCCACGCCCGAGTCCGGCGCCTTGCCCGCGAAGGCGCAGCGCTACCTGGCCGATGTGGCGGACACGGTTCGGGCCTATCACGCCCGCGGGTTCGCGCAGGCGCGCATCGCCCGGGAACGCGAACAGCTTGCCGAGACGCTCCGCATGTTGCGGGAGTCCGGCGACGAATCCGGCGAAGATTCCGGCGCGGTCGAAAAACTTATGGTGGAGCGGGACTCGGTGCTGGACCAGCAGAGCCGCGCGCTTCTCGATGGCTGGCCCGCCCTGCGCGACCGCTATCTGGCCGACGAATACGTCACCCAAGACGATGACAAAACCACCAGCACGCCGCTCACCTTCACGACGCTGTCGGGAACGCGGCTGCCGCGCGTCGCCGTGCCCCGCTTTGGCGGGCAGGGCACGATACTGCGCTGGCTGTGGCGCGAGCACTTGCCGGGGCACTTCCCGTTCACGGCGGGCGTGTTCCCCTTCAAGCGGCTGGACGAAGAGCCCACGCGCATGTTCGCGGGTGAGGGCGAACCGGCCCGCACCAATGCGCGGTTCAAATACCTGTCGAAGGACTCGCGCGCGAAACGGCTGTCGACGGCGTTCGATTCGGTCACGCTCTACGGCCGCGATCCTGACCGGCGGCCGGACATCTACGGCAAAGTCGGCAACGCGGGCGTGTCCGTCGCGACGCTCGACGACATGAAGGTGCTCTACGGCGGCTTCGATCTGTGTGATCCCGCGACGTCGGTCTCGATGACGATCAACGGGCCGGCGCCGGCGATCCTGGCCATGTACCTCAACACGGCGATCGACCAGCGTCTGGCCCGCTTCGAGGAGGACGAGGGCCGCCCGCCGGCCAAGGCCGAGGCCGCCACCTTGCGCGATTGGGTCCACCGCCACGTGCGCGGCACCGTTCAGGCCGACATCCTCAAGGAGGATCAGGGCCAGAACACCTGTTTGTTCTCGACCGAGTTCAGCCTGCGCGCCATGGCCGACATCCAGGAATACTTCATCGAGCACGGGGTGTTTAACTTCTATTCCGTCTCGATCTCGGGCTATCACATCGCCGAAGCGGGTGCGAACCCGATCACGCAGCTTGCGCTGACCCTTGCCAACGGCTTCACCTACGTGGAGTTTTATCTCGCGCGCGGCATGGCGATCGACGACTTCGCGCCCAATCTATCGTTCTTCTTTTCGTCCGGCATGGAGCCCGAGTATTCCGTGCTCGGGCGCGTCGCGCGGCGCATCTGGGCGGTGGCGATGCGTGAACGCTACGGCGCCAGCGAGCGCAGCCAGAAGCTCAAGTATCACATTCAGACCTCGGGGCGCTCGCTGCACGCCCAGGAGATGGCGTTCAACGACATCCGCACCACCTTGCAGGGGCTGACCGCCACCTACGATCATGCCAACAGCCTGCACACCAACGCCTACGACGAGGCGGTGACGACGCCGACGGAAGAGTCCGTGCGCCGGGCGCTCGCCATCCAAATGATCATCAACCGCGAGTGGGGCCTGGCCAAGAACGAGAACCCCAACCAGGGCTCGTTCATCATCGAGGAGCTGACCGACCTGGTCGAGGAGGCCGTGCTCGAGGAGTTCGAGCGCCTGTCGGCCCGCGGCGGCGTCCTCGGCGCCATGGAGACGGGCTATCAGCGCGGCAAGATTCAAGAGGAATCGCTCCACTACGAAACGCTCAAGCATTCCGGGGAGCTTCCCATCATCGGCGTCAACACCTATCGGCCTCCGGACGATGGGGCCGGCGGCGAAGCGGGGGAGGCCCCGGTCGCCCTCCAACGTTCGAGCGACGCGGAAAAGGACGGCCAGATCCGCCGTCTGGGTGAATTTCAGGCGCGCCACGCGGACGAGGCGCCGGCCATGTTGACCCGGCTCAAGGCGACCGCCATATCCGGCGGGAACCTGTTCGCGGCGCTGGTCGAGGCGGTGCGGGTCTGTTCCCTGGGCCAGATCACCGACGCCCTGTTCGAGGTCGGCGGGAAATACCGCCGCAACATGTAGCCGGGACCGCGCCAGGGCAGCACGGGGCGGTGTCAGGTACGGGCCATAAGGAGCCTGTCAACAGGTCCAGTTTTTTGCCGGTCTCGGTTGCGGGTCCGCGCTTGCGCGGGCGCGCCGTATAACCGGCGGGCCGCCTTGCGGCCTCGGGCGATGCAGCAGCCTTGAGCGATTCCTCCGGCAGCCATGAGCGATTCCAGCATCCATGAGCGATTCCAGATGAACTGGAAACGCTCTAAACACAGCATTGGCACGAGCTAGAAAATTCGCGCCAAAACCGCCATCCAGCAATTTTCCATAAAATTTAATCAAATTTTTAGCTTACTTGGCCTTATTGGGCGGTGGCGCAACAACGACTCGAGCCAGAAATGAACGATCCAGCCCCCCATACCAATCCGGCTCCCCAGGTGGATGCGGCGGACCAGCCCCCCGGTTCACTAATGGAGGTCTATCTCGAATCGCTTCAGCTCATCGAGCGGCTGCACAGGCGGTTCCTCGATGTCGTCAAGGTGGAACTCGACCGCATCGGCACGCAGGACATCAATAACATCCAGACCCTGATCCTCTACAATATCGGGGAAGGCGAGATGACCGTGGGCGAGTTGACGAGCCGCGGTTATTATCTCGGGTCCAACGTGTCCTACAACGTCAAGAAGCTGGTCGAGAACCAATATCTGGAGCAGGAGCGCTCGCCCTATGACCGGCGCTCGGTACGTCTGCGCCTGTCACCCAAGGGCTTGAATCTGTACAGCCAAATCGCCGAGCTCTACCAGCGTCACGTCAAAACGCTCGAACGCGGACCATTGAGCCGCCAGGCCATCGAGGGCATGAACCGGACGCTGCAAACGCTCGAGCGTTTCTGGAGCGACGAAATCCGCTACGGCAGCACGCGCTAGCCGTTCACCCCGCGCCCTTCCGCCGCATCGTCTAGGGTTCGACTCTTAGGTCTTGCAGGAGTTCGCTCACGATTGCGAGGACCTGCTGAGGCGTGAAGGGCTTGGGCAATGTTCGGTCCGCGCCCATCCTTTCCGCGAGCTTCAGATACTTCGGTCCCGCCACCTGGCCGCCCCCGGAAATAGCGAGAATCTTGACATCCGAATCCTGCGCGCGCAGCTCGGTGATGGTCTCGATGCCCTCCTTGTTGGGCATCAGGATATCCGTAATCACCAGATCGGTCGGTTCCGCCTCGAATAGCTGTAGCCCTTCCTCGCCGTCGCACGCCGCGATGACATCTAGATTTACGCTCTTCAATATGGCGACGATGGTTTCTCGGACGAGCTCGTCATCGTCGATAACAAGAGCACGCAACGTTCGTTGTTCTTCTATTTGTGTGGCTTCGTTCATGTGGGCTCACTTCCCGTTGAGATCGCGGGCGCCCCCCCATCGGAATCGAGAACTTCTCGAACCTTTCGCGCTAGATCATCTCGACTATAAGGTTTTGGCAATAGCTCGGCGCCATCGCCAAAGGTGTATTCGGACCGGACCGTAGGTTCCGAGAACCCGGACACGAACAACACTTTCGTTCCCGGAGACCGTTTGATAACCCTGTCGGCAATGACCTTTCCACTCATGCCGCCAGGAAGAAGGACGTCGGTAAGCAACAAGTCAAGCGCCGGCATGGCGTCCGCCATCGACAGCGCGGCGAGGCCGTCGTTCGCCGACCGGACGGTGTAACCGAGGCGTTCGAGGATCACCACGTCAAAGGCGCGAACGTCCGGGTCATCCTCGACAATGAGGATCGACTCATCGCCGTTAAATTTGCCCTCGCTTTCGGCGGCGTCCCGAGCGACCTCCGAAAGCGCGTCGGCGCGAGGCAGGTAGAGCTTGACCGTGGTGCCCCGGCCCACTTCGCTCTCGATTTCGACGTGCCCCCCCGACTGCTTGACGAACCCATAAACCATACTGAGCCCGAGCCCGCTGCCCTTGCCGATTTCCTTGGTCGTGAAGAAGGGCTCGAACACTTTGCCGAGCACCTCGCCGGGAATGCCCGCACCGGAATCACGAACGGTGATCTGCACGTAACTGCCGGGCGCAACCTCCTCGTCGTCCACGGTTTGACCGTCTAGGTCGACGTTCGATGTTTCGATGGAAAGCCTGCCGCCGGCGGGCATGGCGTCCCTGGCGTTGATGGCGAGATTGAGGATGGCGCTTTCGAGTTGGGCCTCGTCGACCATGGCCGGCCAAAGGCCCTGTGGCAGGGTCGTGCCGATCTCAACCGGCGCGCCCAGCGTCCGTTGCAGCAGGTCGGTCATGCCCCCGACCAGAGCGTTGATGTCGGTTGGCCGTGGGTTGAGCGCCTGCTTGCGCGAGAAGGCGAGCAACCGCTGCGTCAGGTCCGCCCCCCGGTTCACCGCGCGCAAGCAGATGTCGATATAGCGCTCGGCCAGTTCGTCTTCGCCGAGCCGGTCGGATAGAAGTTGGAGGCTGCCGAGCAATGCCGTCAGAAGGTTGTTGAAGTCGTGGGCGACGCCGCCGGTGAGATGGCCAACGGCTTCCATCTTCTGAGCATGCCGCAACTGGTCTTCGGTCGCCTTGCGGTCGGTCATATCCAGCGAAATACTGAGCACCTGCGAATCGGGGCTGTCTTTTTCGCCCAGCAGCAGTTTTGTCGTCAACCAATTGCGGTTCTCGCCCTGGGCGTTCGCGGTGATTTCCTCGAAGTAGGCGAGGGCTTTTCCCGTTTCGAAAACCTGCCGGTCGCGCTCCTCGATGGCCGCCCCGTATTCCGCGCTGACGAGCTCGGACGGCGTCTTGCCGATCGCCGCCTCCGGAACCGTCCCGTACACCTTCGCCTGGAAGGGATTCATGAAGGTGTAACGGTGGGCGCGGTTCTTGACGTTAATGCCGAGCGGAACGGCGTCCAGAAGGGCCTGGAGCATCTCGCGGTTTTGCGCCAGTTCGCGCTCGGCGCGGCGGCTTTCGGTGACATCGCGGATGATGCTGAGGACACAGCGCTCGTCCTCCAGATCGATGAAACGGCTGGAGAGGAGAACCGTGAGCAGCCGCCCGTCCTTCGTGCGGAAAATGGTCTCGAGGTCGTCGCGTTCGCCCTTTTCCTCGAGATCCCGCATGAGCGTTTCGCGATCCTCCGGTCGTAACCAAGTACTGTTGTCCGTTTCCGGGCGGGCCAATACCTCCTCGCGCGAATAACCGGTCAATTCCAGGAGGCGGTCGTTGATCTCTATGGTCTTCCCGTCGCGGGCGCGGTTGATGATCACGCCGTCCGGGCTCATCAAAAACGCCTTGGAGAACTTTTCTTCGCTCTGTTTGAGGTATTCCTCGGTCTGCTTCTGCCGGGTGACGTCCCGCGTGTTCGTCAAGACGGCCTTCGTTCCGTCAAACTCCATGTAAGAGCCGTTCAGCAGGCCTGTGTGGCGGCTCCCGCCCTTGTCGATGAAGTTGAATTCAAAATCTTCGACGAGACCACTTTCCTCTAGCTGCTGAAGGAATTTTTCGCGTTCGCCGGGGTCTTCCCAGATTTCGGCCGCCCGCCGGCCGATGTATTCCTCGCGGGCATATCCCAAGATCGACAAGGTCTTGTCATTCACCGCAAGGACTTTGCCGTCCGACGCGCGCGTGATCGCCATGGCGTTTGGATTGACATGGAATGCCTTGGAAAACTGGTCCTCGCTTTGGCGCAGGGCCTCTTCCCGCTTGCTGATGTCGCGCAGGGCGCCCACGAAGATCCTTCGGCCATCGATGCGCGTTTCGCCAATCGCGAGTTCCAGCGGTATGGCCGTCCCATCTTTCTTCCGGCCCACCACATCCCGCGGCCCGGCCCCTAGAATCTTCGAGACGCCGGTTTCCCGGAAGGATGAAAGATAGCCGTCGTGTTCGCCGGCAAAGGGCTCCGGCATCAGGACCTTGACGTTCTTCCCGATGAGCTCCTCGGCCGTGTATCCGAGGATGCGTTGCACGGCCTGGCTGGCGCGCTCGACCAGGCCATTTTCGTCGATGGTGATGAGGGCGTCGGGGACGGTGTCTATGAATTCTTGGAGATGATCGTCGCTGGGGCGTGCAATTTCGGCGGCCGCTTGTCCGGCGGGACCCTCCCGGCCGGCGCCGGACGCGTGGCCGCGCGCACGCAGTTCTGCATTCGCGCGTTCGGCCGCCGCGGTTGCCCGCCGCGCCCGCTTCAACGTATTGGCAAAAACGAATACGGCGAACAATGTGATCACACTGACCACGACGGCTGTTATCTCCGCCGCCGTGGCCCCGCCTATGACGGTCCGCGTCGTCCCGCCGGCGGTCAAGGCCGCGAGTTCGCCAAGCGCGACGATTGCCACAACGGCCGCCACCACCCCGATCCGCCATTCTTGAAGGCGGACCAGGTAATAAAGGGCGACCGCGAAGCTCAGTAGCCACACCAGGGCCGAGAACGCGAATGCCGTGGTCATTCCGGATTGCCCCAAATTACGGACAGGGTGATCGTGCCGTCACCCTGCCTGGACCAAGTGGTTGCGGCCTGACCCGAAATTTAGGCGAGGATGCGCAAACTGCAAGCGCTAGGACGGGTGCGATCGAATAGGGAACCTCGTTATGCCACCGGAACGTGTCCGCGGGTGGGGTGGCTTTTATTTGAACGCCTGGATTCCCGTTTGGGCGCGCCCCAGGATCAACGCGTGGATATCGTGGGTCCCTTCGTAGGTATTGACCGCCTCGAGGTTCATGGAGTGGCGGATGACATGAAACTCGTCGGATACGCCGTTGCCGCCATGCATGTCGCGGGCGGTGCGGGCGATATCGAGCGCCTTGCCGCAGTTGTTCCGCTTGATGAGCGAGACCATCTCGGGCGCGTCCCGCCCTTCATCCATGAGGCGGCCGACACGCAGGCTCGCCTGCAATCCCAGGGCTATTTCGGTTTGCATGTCCGCCAGCTTTTTTTGCACCAGTTGGTTGGCGGCAAGGGGCCTGCCGAATTGCTTGCGGTCGAGGGTGTACTGGAGCGACGCGTGCCAACAGAATTCCGCGGCGCCCATCACGCCCCAGGAAATGCCGTAGCGCGCCTTGTTCAGGCAGCCGAAGGGACCACGCAGGCCGGAGACTTCTGGGAACTCGTTCTCCGCCGGTACGAAAACGTCCTCCATGACGATTTCGCCCGTGATCGAGGCGCGGAGGCTGAATTTTCCCTCGATCTTGGGCGTCGAAAGTCCCTCCATCCCCTTTTCGAGGATGAACCCGCGAATCCTGCCGTCGTCGTTCTTCGCCCAGACGACGAAAACGTCGGCGATCGGCGAGTTGGTGATCCACATCTTGTTGCCGGTCAGGCGGAAGCCGCCGTCCGCCTTGCGGGCGCGGGAAATCATGCTGCCGGGATCGGAGCCGTGATCCGGCTCGGTCAGCCCGAAGCAGCCGACGGTTTCTCCGCTCGCCAGGCGCGGCAGATACTTCTCCCGCTGTTCGGCGGTGCCATAGGCGTAGATCGGGTACATGACCAGGCTGGACTGGACGCTCATGGCCGAGCGGTAGCTCGAATCGACCCGTTCGATCTCCCTCGCGATCAGGCCGTAGCACACGTTGTTGACGCCGGCGCACCCGTAACCCTGGATCGTGGCGCCCAAGAGCCCGAGCGCGCCCATCTCGGTGAGAATCTCCCGATGGAAGATTTCATGCCGGTTGGCCTCGACGATGCGCGGCATGAGCTTGTCCTGGCAGTAGTCGCGGGCGCTATCCCGGACCATGCGCTCGTCCTCGCTCAACTGCTCATCGAGACGGAAGGGATCGTCCCACTGGAATGCGCTTGGAACACCGTTCTGTTTGGCGTCGTGGCGTTCCGCTGCCATGGTCATTGGCCGTTTCTCCCTTGTAAAACAAACTGTTAGATAATATGTCCGCGCCGTCGTAGGGGAATTGGCGGCCCCCCGCCGGGTTCCGGGTCGTGGCGTGCGGCCGTGCCCGCGAGCGCCAGGGTGCGACAAAACGACCGGTTTGCCTGGCCTCACTTAAGGTTCTATAAATTTTATCCAATCATAGTCTAGTGCCTTGAGTCACTGTAATAGCTAGCGCCATGGACTACGAAAAATTCTTTGCCGGTAAGATCGAGGCCCTCAAGGACGAGGGCCGCTATCGTGTGTTCGCGGATCTCGCCCGGCACGCCGGTCAGTTCCCCTACGCCACGTCCCGGCGGAACGGCCAGGCCAGCGACGTGGTGGTGTGGTGCAGCAACGATTACCTCGGCATGGGCCAGCATCCGAGCGTGATACAGGCCATGGAAGACGCCCTGCGCGAGAGCGGCGCCGGCGCCGGCGGAACCCGCAACATCGCCGGCACCAATCACAATCACGTCCTGCTCGAACGGGAGCTCGCGGCCTGGCATGGCAAAGGGGCGGCGCTTCTTTTCACCTCGGGCTACATCTCCAACGAGGCGACGATCAGCACCCTGGCGGGCCTGCTGCCCGATTGCATCATCTTTTCGGACGAATTGAACCACGCCTCCATGATCGCGGGCATCCGCGCCAGCAGGTCGGAGAAACGAATCTTCCGTCACAACGACATCGAACATCTTGAGGAGTTGTTGCGCGCGGCCGATCCGAGCGCGCCGAAGATCATCGCCTTTGAATCGGTCTACTCCATGGACGGCGACATCGCCCCGATCGAAGCGTTTTGCGATCTCGCCGACGAATTCGGCGCCATGACCTATCTCGACGAAGTCCACGCCGTCGGCCTATACGGTCCGCACGGCGCCGGCATCGCCGAGCGGGAGGGGCTTGCCGACCGGCTGACCGTCATCGAGGGCACCCTTGGCAAGGCGGTGGGCGTGATGGGCGGTTACATTGCGGCGTCCGCGACCATCGTCGACGTGGTGCGCAGCTATGCCGCGTCGTTCATCTTTACGACGGCCCTGTCGCCGGTTCTGGCGGCGGGCGCGCTGGCCAGCGTCCGGCACCTCAAGACGGCCGAACACATGCGCGCTCGGCATCAGGAGCGGGCCGCGACCCTGAAACGCCTGTTCCGCGAAAACGGGCTGCCGGTGATGCCCTCGGACAGTCATATCGTGCCGCTTCTCATCGGCAATGCGCCGTGCTGCAAACGCGCGTCGGACATGTTGCTCGACGAGTTCGGCCTTTACGTGCAGCCGATCAATTATCCAACCGTGCCGCGCGGTACGGAACGGCTGCGCTTCACGCCGACCCCGCTGCACACCGACGCCATGATGCGCGACCTGGTTGCCGCCCTGAACGAGGTGTGGTCGGTGCACGAGTTGCAGCGCGTCGCCGCTTAGGCGGGCCGGCGAAAACGGATTTCGCTGCGGGCGGGCACGGGGCGAGTGCCCGTCGTTTTATACCGGCTTTCATAAATGGATCAGCCTGAATACCGAGAGTACCTTCTGGAATTCCATCAGGTGGGCCGGTACGTCAAGGTTTCGGCCATCGACCCGGTCACCAACATCGAAGTCTCGATCGTCGGGGACGCCGCCGCCACCAAAGCAGAGCTCGAGCGCGTCGCCGTCCGCAAGCTCGAATACGTGCTCAGAAAAAAACGAAGGCTCCAGAACCCCGGAACCTGACCGGGCGTGCGTTCCGCCCACGGCCACGCGGCGTTAACGACAGGTATCGACGTTGCCCACTAGAGCAGCATCCGTTCAGGTGGAATCGCCCCATTGAAAACTTCGAGGGGCGTTCACCGAACGGATAAAGCTGCTCTAGCATCTTGAAATGTAGAGCAATTTTATCCGAAGTGCCCAAGCGTTTGAAGCACGCCGGTTCAATCACTTCGGATATTGCTCTACGCTGGAATAGCTCGCGTCAAATCCGCCGATAGGACTTCGAAAAAGAGCCGTTTGTTCGTGGCGTTGTAGCTCATTCGCCAGCGGTTCAAGATGTCTCTTCCTAGCAACGATGGCATGGTTTTGTTGGCGGACTTTGGTTCCAGCACGTGAAGGTCGAGCACATAAAGGTGGATTCTCGTGCCGGCCTCGGAAAAAACAAGGTTAACGGGCTCCCGGTAAATCTTGGCCTCCCCACCGACGCCGATAGCGAACGTCTCATTCTTCAACCTCGAATAATCGAGCCCCAGGCGGGCCCCGTCGGTCTGCATCAGGACGGTGGTGTCCGCGCCGGTATCCACGAGGAACGACACATACCCGTCGATATTGAGCCGGGGGATTAGCGGGCGGCCCTCAATGTATGGGCCCCGGTGGTATCTCCGAATCTGCCTTTAAGCACAACGGTCTACAGAATCATTGTTCGGCGCTTCTTTTCAATAAAGCGAATGACCGCGGATTCGGGCGCTATGCCGAATTTAGAAAGTTTGATTTTGACCCTCTCGATGCTGTTCCCGCTCGCGACGATGTCCCCGCCATGGACCGCAACCCATTGCCCCTCGTAATTATCGATTAGCCGGCGCCGGGAACTGGAAAGCACCTCCGCGGACTTTCTAAAAGCCTGCAGGTCCCTGTCTATTTCCTTGGCCGAGGCACCAAGTCGGGCAAGGGCCTTGCGGGCCGAGGCGGCTCTACTCATGTGGCCCTCCTTTTTACGTCTGAGCGCAAGATATGGCTAAATTACGAAGGAAACGCAACTATTGGGTCCACTATCGGTGGCGGCCGATGTCTACGTTGGGCGGACCGGCCTAGGCTCCGCCGGTTGGAAGGGACCCTTCTTTTTCCATGCCGTTGTCAGGGGCGGCGCTCGAAGGTAAGCTTTCCGCCGGTCCCAACTAACACCGGCACCGTCAATGAGCGCCACTCAGGCTGCCGAGCCCGCGCCGCAGCCCATTCTCTCCATCCGCGGCATCGTCAAGCACTTCGGCGGCGTCGTCGCCGTCGACGGCTCCTCCTTCGACATCGAGCGGGGCTCGATCACCGGCCTCATCGGTCCCAACGGCGCCGGCAAGACCACCCTCTTCAACATCATCGCCGGGTTCTTCAAACCGGATAGTGGAGAGGTGCTGCTCGACGGCGAGGACGTGACCGGCCTGCCGCCGCACAAGCTGTTCGGCCGTGGTCTCGTACGCACGTTCCAGATCCCCCACGCTTTCGAGCGCATGACCGTGCTCGACAATCTGATGGTCGTGCCGGGCGGGCAGGGCGGCGAGAACTTGTTTCGTTCATGGTTGCGCTGGGGCAGCGTCAAGACCGAAGAGAGGGAAATCAGCTTGCGGGCCCTTGAGGTGCTCGACTTCCTGCAGATCGAGCACCTGAGCGGCGAATACGCCGGCACCCTGTCCGGCGGCCAGAAGAAGCTGTTGGAGCTCGGCCGCACGATGATGACGGACGCCCGCGTGGTTCTTCTCGACGAGCCCGGCGCGGGCGTGAACCCGACGCTCATGGTCAAACTTCGCAAGGACATCCGGCGCCTCAACGAGGAGAGGGGCTATACCTTCTGCATCATCGAACACGACATGGACACGATCGCGGAGCTTTGCCAACCCATCGTGGTGATGGCCGAGGGCAAGGTCCTCACCATCGGCACCATGGAGGAAATCCGCGCCAACGAAGAAGTGCTCGACGCCTATCTCGGCGGCAAGAAGCCGGCAGCCGCACCCGTGCCGGAGAGCACGCCATGAGCCTTCTCGAAATGAACGCGGTCTACGGCGGCTATGGCGGCGTGGACATCCTCAACGGCGTCGATCTGCGGGTCGATGACGGCGAGATCATCGTCGTGATCGGCGCCAACGGCGCGGGCAAGTCGACCGCCATGAAAGCCATCGTCGGGCTCGTGCAAATTCGTGAAGGGTCGGTCACCTTCGACGGCGCCGACATCACGCGCAAGCGTCCCGACCAAGTGGCGCGGCTGCGGCTGTGTTACGTGCCCCAGGAAAGAAACGTCTTCCCCACCCTAACGGTGCAGGAAAACCTCGACATGGGGGCCTATCTGCGGAACGACGATTATTCGGCGCAGATGGACGCCGTGTACGAGATATTTCCGCCCCTGAAGGAGAAGCGGTCGCAGGCGGCGGGGACCCTGTCGGGCGGGCAGCGGCAAATGGTCGCCATGGGCCGGGCGCTGATGCTCGACCCGCGGTTGCTCATGCTCGATGAGCCGACGGCGGGGCTCTCTCCCAAGTTTACCGAGCAGATCTTCGACAAGATCAAGGAGATCAATGCGCACGGCGTGGGTATTCTGATGGTGGAGCAGAACGCCCGCGACTCCCTGGCGCTGGCCGACCGCGGCTACGTGCTCGCCATGGGGCGCAACCGTTTCGAGGATACCGGCGCCAACCTGCTCGCGAACCCCGAGGTGGCGGAAATGTTCCTGGGGGGCTGACCGGCGCGGCGCGGGCGAGGCCTCTCCGAATCCGTGGGAGATGTCTTCTAAGCCACTGGCAAACCACCTGAATCTATTTCTGGGTCCCGGGCCTTGCTTGTGCGATTATCGGCGGTCGCTTGTCCACCATGTGGAACGGGCGGATCGAACGTGAAACACGCGAACCGAATGAGGGAGGCTAGCCCCATGAAACATACGATTTATCGGCTCTCACTGCCGATTCTTGCCGGGCCGCTACTTGCGGCCGCGGCATTCGCCGCCTTGGCAATCCAACCCGCGGCAGCGCAGGACGTGAAAATCGGATCGCTTTCGGCCGTTACCGGTCCAATCGCGAACCTGGTTCCGCCGATCATCAAGGCCGAGCAGTTTGCCGTGAAAGAGGTCAATGACGGTGGCGGCATTCTCGGCGGCCGGAAGCTTAGGCTGATCGTCGGCGATACCCAGTGCAACGCGCAGGCTGGGACGGATGCCGCCAGCAAGCTCGTCAATGTCAATCAGGTCGTCGCCATCGTCGGCGCGCTTTGCTCGGGCGCGACCATCGGCGCGGCGAGCAACGTCGCCATTCCGGCCAGCGTCGTGATGATCTCGCCGGCATCGACCTCGCCCGAGATCACGACTCTGGCGGATAAGGATCTCGTCTTCCGCACGGCGGTGTCCGATGCCTATCAGGGCCGCGTCCTTGCCAAGTACGTCATGTCCAAGGGCATCAAAAGCGTAGCCCTGACCTACGTCAACAACGACTATGGGGTCGGTCTCGCCTCGGCGTTCCGCGCTGCCTACCTCGCCGAAGGCGGTAAGATCACCGGGGATCAGGTCCACGAGGACAAGAAGCCGTCATACCGTGCCGAGCTTGCGACGCTGGCCGCGGGCAAACCCGATGCGCTGGTCATTCTCGCCTACGCTGGGACGTCGGGCGTGACGATTCTGCGGCAGAGTCTCGAGAACGATTTTTTCCCCCGGTTCGTGGGCGCGGACGGCATGCGTGACGATGTTCTGATCGAGCAGCTTGGCGCGGACGCGTTGAAAGATAAACTTCTCATTACAAATCCGACCTCGGTTCCCAACCCGCGGCTGAAAACATTTGACGCGGCGTTCAAGGCGTCGGGTGGGGACCCGAGCTCCAGCTTCGTCCAACAGAGCTATGACGCGACCATGCTCATCGCGCTGGCGATCGAGAAGGCCGGCAGCACCGATCGCGCTTCCATCAGTGCCGCGCTTCGCAGCATCGCGAGCCCTCCGGGCATCAAGATCGGTCCGGGTGAGTGGAAGAAGGCGGTGGCCGCGCTCAAGCGGGGCGACGATATCGACTACGAGGGCGCCGCCGGTTCCCACAACTTCGACGCCGCCGGCGATGTGTCCGGCGTGATCGGCGAGTTCGGAATCGTGGGTGATACCTTCAAGGAATTGGGCATCATCGGCCTGAACTAACGCGCGTCTTTATCTAAGCCCCGCCGGTGGGTCAATCCGCCGGCGGGGTTTCCTTTTGCCCGAGGCCCGGCCCGGCAGGGGGCCGCGCGGTCGCCACCACCGATTTCGGCGGCCGTTCAGGGAGCAGGCCCTTCGAGAAGCGCTGCAGGACGATCTGCAACCCAAGGCCGATGAGGAAGACCCGCAGGAAGGCCGCACGGACGGCCCACTCGGGCGGAAGCTGTGAGGTCAAAATCTCCGTCGCCGACCACAGGGTCCAAACGGCGACGGCGCCAAGCATGGCGCCCCGGTTGTTGCCGCTTCCGCCGATAATCAGCATGACCCAGACCAGGAAGGTGGCCATGAGAGGCTCGGTGGATTCCGGACCGATGAACTTGAAGAAGTGCGCCGCAAGGGCGCCGCCTAGTCCCATCAGGGCGCAGCCGAAGACGAATCCCTGAAGGCGGAATGCCGTGACGTTCTTGCCCACTGCCGCGGCGGCCGCTTCGTTATCGCGGATCGACCGCATGACGCGGCCCCACGGCGAGTTGCCCGCCCGCTCGGACAGCAGATAGGCGATCAGGACCACCAGGGCGACCACGCCCAGGAAGGCCAACTGTGACCAGGGCTGGCTCCAGTCCTCGAAGGGGCGCGGAATGTTGGAGATACCGCGCGGCCCGTTGGTCGCCCAGATCTCGTTCTTGAGGATCAGCCGGAAAATCTCGGCGATCCCGATCGTCGCGATCGCCAGGTAGTCCGCGCGCAATCGTATACAGAGCCGGCCGACGAAGTAACCGACGGCGCCCGTAATCACCGCCGCCACGAGCAATCCGACGACAAAGGGGGCGCCGAAACCGCCGATGAAGTTCGTGGAGGGCGCCGACGTGACGATGGTGCTGACGTACGCCCCGATGGCGAAGAAGCCGGCGATGCCGGCGTTGAACAGGCCGGTGAGTCCCCATTGGATGTTGAGGCCGATGGTCAGAACGCTGTAAATCCCGGCCATCGTGAGTACACCCACGGCATAGAGCAAAAGGCCAAGCAGGACATCGCTCATGTGAACACCTTCCCGCGGAACAGGCCGCTCGGGCGCCAGATCAGCAGCGCGACCATCAACCCAAACGCGACGCCCGTCTTGTAGCCGGGCGACAGCAAGGGTTCCGTGCCGATCCAGGGATAGCTCGAAAGCTCTTCGGCCAGGCCGACGACCAAGCCCCCGGCGATGGCGCCGAAGGGATTGCCGATCCCGCCTAGGATCGCGGCGGCAAACAGCGGCAGCAGCAGATTCCACCCCATGTTGGTGCTCAGTTGCGTGTCCATGCCGAGAAAGACGCCCGCCATGGCGGCAAGCCCGCCGCCGATGATCCAGGTCGTCATCACGACCTTCTCGGTCGAAATGCCGCTCACCTGCGCGAGGTCGGGTTCGTCCGCCATGGCGCGCATCGCCTTGCCATGTTTGGTCCGCGACAGGAAGAAGTGGAGCGCGACCGCGATGGCGATCGTCAGCGCGACGATCGTGATGTGCCGTTCGGCGATTCGGAATGTATCAAGAAATATCAGCGGTTTGGTGAATGACCCGGCGGAATAGGATTGGATCTTGACGCCCCAAAGCAGTTGGATGAGCGAGCGGATCATGAGGGCGGCGCCGAACGACGCGATCACGAGGACGATCGTCGGGCTATTGCGGAACGGCCTGTAGAGGGCCCGGTCGAGCCCGACCGACACGGCCGCCGTCAGAGCCATCGCCGCCGGTAGTGCCGCGAGAACGGGCAGGCCGACGACGCCCACCAGGAATAAAGCGAAGTACGCGCCCATCGTGATGAGATCGCCGTGGGCGAAATGGGCGAACTTGAGAATCCCGAACAGCATGGAGATGCCGATGGCGCCCATGGCATAGATGCAGCCCAGGACCAGCCCCGGAATGAGATAGAAATTGATGAATTCGACCATTTGAAGGCTCGATCCAATTCCCTTCGGGTTGGCGGCGCGCGCGTCCCTGCGTATCCCTTAACCCTAGTGGATTGGCGCGGCGGCGGCGACTCCTGCCTCGCCGGCGAAGCGCCCCGAATCCGGTGCGAAGGACCATCTTCCCATCGGCGTTTTCGCGGCCAGCCTGACTAATGATCCGCCCGCTGATCTGCTATGATGGGCCCATGGCTGCCGTTAATAAGAGAGTGCCCTTCGTTCCCGATCCGAGTCAGATGGCCCTGTGGCCGGAGATCTCGGGCAATGCGATCAACGGGTTGGGGGAGAGGGCCAAGCGCCGGCCCAGCCCGGTGTATTGGCACGAGCCCGACACCATTCCCCACGGGCCCCTGCAGGGCTGGTTCGCCGAGAATTATGCGAACTCGACCGAGGTCGTGGCGGCGCGCGAACGCCGCCAGGCGGTCATCGACCAGCCCTTGCCCGGAGTCGCCGAGGCGCGGCGCGACGAGACGCCGGCGCGCTGGTCCGAGTTGGTGACGCAAAAGGCCATCGAGTTCGGCGCCGACGACGCCGGGATCGCGCGCATGGACCCGGACTGGATTTTCGAAGGTCACGAGCAGGCGTCCTGGGACTTCGCCATCGCCATTGCGGTCTCCCACGACTACGAGGCGCTGAAGACGGCGCCCGGCGACCGCGCCGCGGCCGAGGTCATCAACCAGTACGGCCGGGGCTTGAAGGCGGTGCGGGCGCTGACCGGCTGGATTCGCGGGCAGGGCTGGGCCGCTGAACCTCAGGGCGGGCCGAACGCCGGATCGATGATCCTGATCCCGGCCGCCATGGGGGCGGGCCTAGGCGAGTTGGGCCGCCATGGATCGATGATCCACCGCAAGTTCGGGTCGAACTTCCGCCTGGGCGTAATCCTGACGAATCTGCCCCTGGTGGCCCATGAGCCCGACGTGTTCGGCGCCGACGATTTCTGCACCAACTGCCGGGTGTGTACGGACGCCTGCCCGCCCGAAGCCATTCCCGAAACGAAGCAGTGGGTCCGCGGAACCGAGAAATGGTACGTCGACTTCGACCGCTGTCTGCCGTTTTTCAACGAGACCAAGGGCTGCGCAATCTGCATCGCGGTCTGCCCCTGGAGCCGGCCCGGCGTGGCCGACGGCTTAGTCAAGAAAATGGCCCGCCGCCGCGCCAAACGCGCCGCCTGAGGGGGAGGGGCGGCTGAAGCCGGTTTTTGGGCCGCCCAGCCATGCCGAATGTAGGCAAGATTTTGGGTTGCAGCCGCCAAAACACATAGGTAGACCAATAACTTGGGGGAGACTCGCCTTGACCCCCGACATGTGGTAAGGCTCGTCGTTTCCGATCCCGCCATTTGATTTGCCGATTTCATGTCCCGGTCGATAATTGCCCTTGCCTCGGATCACCGCGGATACGCCTTGAAGGGTGTCCTGCGCGGGGAACTGGAGTCGGCGGGCCATGGTGTCCTCGACCTGGGAACGGACAGCGATGAGGCGGTGGATTATCCGGATTACGGATATGCCGCGGCCCAGGCCATCGCCGATGGACGCGCGGCGCGGGCCGTCGTGATCTGCGGAACGGGCATCGGCATCGCGATCGCCGCCAACCGGCATCCCGCGGTGCGCGCGGCGGTGTGCCACGAGCCCGAGGCGGCCCGGCTCGCGCGCCGTCATAACGACGTGAACGTCCTTGCGCTGGCGTCGAATGAGCTCGACGAAAATGCCGCCAGGGAGATTCTGCGAACCTTTCTCGAGACCGGTTTCGAGGGCGGGCGCCACCAGGCCCGTGTCGCCAAACTCGGCGCGCCCGAGATCGAGACACAAGCCGCGCCGTTACGTGCGGCCGGTTCCGGGAAGTAACGAGGTTTTCGGATGACGCAGGCCGCCGCCCGGAACTGGAATTCGGACCGCTCGTTCTTTTCCGCCGACCTGGCGGACGACGACCCCGAAATCTACGACGCCATCCGGGGCGAGCTGGGGCGCGAGCAGAACGAGATCGAGCTGATCGCCTCGGAGAACGTCGTCAGCCCGGCGGTGCTCGAAGCCCAGGGGTCGCTGCTGACCAACAAGTACGCCGAGGGCTATCCGGGGCGGCGCTATTACGGCGGGTGCGAATTCGTCGACGTGGCCGAAACCCTTGCCATCGAGCGCGTCAAGAAACTTTTCGGCTGCGCATACGCCAACGTTCAGCCGAGCTCGGGCTCGCAGGCCAACCAAGGCGCGTACATGGCGCTGGTCCAGCCGGGCGACACGATCCTCGGCATGTCGCTCGCGGCCGGCGGCCATTTGACCCACGGCGCCAAACCCAATCAATCCGGCAAGTGGTTCCATGCCGTGCAGTACGGCGTGCGCCGCGAGGACTCGTTGATCGACTACGACGAGGTTGCGCGCCTGGCCGAGGAGCATCGGCCCAAACTCATTGTCGCCGGTGGCTCCGCCGTGCCGCGCATCATCGACTTCGAACGCTTCCGCGCCATCGCCGATTCGGTGGGCGCGATCCTGATGGTCGACATGGCGCACTTCGCCGGACTGGTCGCCGGCGGCGCCCATCCAAGTCCGCTGCCGCACGCCCATGTCGTCACCTCGACGACTCACAAGACCCTGCGCGGTCCCCGTGGCGGGCTCATCCTGACCAACGACGAGGTCATCGCCAAGAAAGTCAATTCGGCGATCTTTCCCGGCATGCAGGGCGGTCCGCTGATGCATGTGATCGCCGCCAAGGCGGTGGCCTTCAAGGAGGCTTTGGAGCCGGACTTCAGGCTCTACGCTCAGGCGGTGGTCGAGAATGCACGGGTCTTGGCGGCGCGGCTCATCGAAGGCGGGCTCGATATCGTCTCGGGCGGCACCGATACGCACCTCATGCTGGTGGACCTGCGGCCCAAGGGCCTGACCGGAAAGGCGGCGGAGCGTTCGCTGGAGAACGCCCATATCACCTGCAACAAGAACGCCATACCGTTCGATCCGGAAAAACCGACCGTGACCTCCGGCGTGCGCCTGGGATCGCCCGCGGCGACGACCCGGGGCTTTGGCACCGCCGAGTTCAGGGACGTGGGCGCGATGATCGTCGAAGTGTTGGATGGGCTCGCCGCCGTTCAGGATGGGCCGGACGGCAACGGCGAAATTGAAGCCCATGTGCGCGACCGTGTTGTCGAGTTGTGTTCGAGATTTCCAATCTATGGCGAACAGCCATGAGAACCGGAGCCGGCCAGTGGAAGGCCCGCCGTTTGGAATGGGGGGGAGATCATGCGTTGTCCGTTTTGCGGAAATGAAGATACCCAGGTGAAGGATTCGCGGCCGGCGGAAGACAATTCCGCCATTCGCCGCCGGCGCTATTGTCAGGGCTGCGGGTCGCGCTTCACGACCTTCGAGCGCGTGCAGTTGCGCGAACTTACCGTCGTCAAGAAGAACGAGCAGCGCGCGCCCTTCGACCGCGACAAGCTCACCCGGTCGATTCTGATTGCGACGCGCAAGCGGCCCGTCGATCCCGACCGGGTGGAGCGCATGATCAACGGCATCGTGCGCCGCCTCGAAACCTTGGGGGAATCGGAGATCAGCACCGCTGTCATCGGCGAGATGGTCATGGACGCGCTCTCGAACCTGGACCAGGTGGCCTACGTGCGTTTCGCCTCGGTCTACAGGAACTTCCGCGAGGCGCGCGACTTCGAGACATTCATAGGCGAGATGAGTGGCGGCAACGCCGACTGACGCAACCGATCTCGGACATATGGGGGCCGCGTTGGGGCTCGCGGCGCGCGGTCTCGGGAGCGTCTGGCCCAACCCCGCCGTCGGGTGCGTGCTGGTCAACGGCGGCCACGTCGTCGGGCGGGGCTGGACCCAGCCGGGCGGCCGCCCCCATGCTGAGACCGAAGCGTTGCGCCGCGCCGGCGCCGCCGCCCACGGCGCCTGCGCCTACGTCACCCTGGAGCCGTCCAGCCATCACGGCAAGACCGCCCCGTGCAGCAGCGCCCTGATCGAAGCCGGAATTTCACGCGCCGGTATCGCGCGCGAGGACCCCGACC